>NZ_JACJTJ010000037.1:0-76266 GCF_014698605.1 Synechocystis sp. FACHB-383
CTAACCAGATACTCACAAACTTAAATGTGTCTAACACTGGGTAGTCATCTTTAGGAAAATTAGATAGATGAGTTTTGACAATATGTCCAAAATTTGATATCATTGCTTCAATTATTTTAATGTTTCTGCCCTTTATTCTATCATTTTAAAGGGCTTTTTCCTTCTTTATAACTATCGTTCAACACTTCTGACTAGAAACCTGTATGTATGGAGGTTGTATCAAGCTCGAAAATGGTGATATTCAAGGCTGGAAAAACCTTGATAACCTTGGAGAGGCCTTTGATGAAGGCTATTTTGATCTGAACCAAGATGTTAAACTGCTTGCAGAAAATATTGTTCGTATGGGCCAGCGTGGTCTAGAAGATGTCAAGAAAAAGTATAACTTAGACCCCGACAAAGTTGATTGGTTTCTTCCTCACATGTCCTCTGGTTATTTCAAAAAAGATTTAGGTTTACAAATGGAAGAAATTGGCATGTTTATACCGCAAGAGCGTTGGTTTACCAATCTGGAATATAAAGGCAATACCGGAGCCGCTTCGATTTGGATTATGTTAGAGGAATTGTTTAATTCTGGACGTCTGGAGAAAGGCCAAAAAATTCTCTGCATTATTCCAGAAAGTGCCCGCTTTTCCTATGCTTATATGCACTTTACTGTCGTTTAGGTAATTGAGCAGAGCCAGGGGGTCTGATCACTAGATAAATACTATATTCATAGTCATCAAAACTGAATTATTTACGGTTACTTTGAGAGAACTCCATGACTCATTTCGGACTGATTTGTCCTCAATCGACAGGCCACCTTAATCCGATGGTTGCACTGGGCAAGGCCTTGTCCAAAAAAGGACATCAGGTAACTCTTTTTTGTGTTGACGACTTTAAAGAGAAATTTCCCCGTTCAGCCATTCAGGTGCAAGTGATCGGAAAAGAAGAATTTCCTAAAGGTACATTACCTGCCTATTTGGAAAAATTAGCTCAACTCGAGGGCATTCAGGCGGGTATGTACACGCGAGATGGCTTGCTGGCCTTTGCCCAGGTCGTTTTGAGGGAAGTTCCCCCTTTTATCAAGTCCCATGGTATCGAAGCATTGCTAGTGGAGCAACTTTGCCCGGAGGCTGGAAGTATTGCGGAATATCTACAAATTCCCTTTATTACTACCTGCGCTATTTCTCCACTTAACTATGAGTTACAAGTCCCTCCTTGCTTCACAGATTGGCCTTTTCAGAAAGAAGGTTGGGCATTAGCGCGTAATCGTATGGGATATTTTGCGTATTATCAGGCCCGTCGTCCAATTCACCAACTTATAGATAAATATCGGCAGGACTGGGACTTACCAGTCTTAAATCATCCTGATGAGGCTTTTTCTTCCATTGCTCAAATTTGCCAAGTTCCCCAGTCATTTGAGTTTCCCCGCCATCAATTACCTCCACAATTTATTTTTACAGGGCCTTTTTTAGATGAATCAAGCCGTCCCCATATTCCTTTTCCCTTTGAAAAACTAGATGGCCGTCCGCTTATTTACGCCTCCCTGGGCACCACGTTTAATCTCGATCAAACCCTCTTTCAACGAATTGCAACGGCAGTCAGAGACCTCAATGTACAGACAGTGATTAGCCTCGGTGGGGGGTTAAAGTCTGAAGAACTAGATAATATGCCCGATAATGTCATTGTGGTAGATTATGCGCCTCAATTGGAGCTACTCCAAAAAGCTTCACTGACCATCACCCATGCTGGTATTAATACGACTTTGGAGTCCTTGAAAAACGGTGTTCCTTTAGTTGCCCTGCCGGTGGCAGGAGATCAACCGAGTGTAGCGGCTCGCATTGCCTGGACAAAATCCGGTGAAGTTCTGCCGATCGCCCGCCGTTCTTCTCAGAATCTAAGGGCCGTTATTGAGAAGATTTTGGATAATCCAATTTATCGCCAAAACGCTCAACGTATCCAGACTGACATTGAGCAAGCGGGCGGCTTACAGAAAGCAGTGGAAGTTATTGAGAGTTGTGTCTAAATTATCTTCCCTGGCAAACTCCAAAAATTATGAAGATAGTTCGGAACAAAAAAACGAAATCAGGCAACTTAAAATCACCCCTTGTACTATACACACCGGGATGATTGTGTTACCATAGACTAGCCACTTTTACAAAAGGGCGATCGCCGTAGCATTGCAGAGGATTTATCGCAATGAAGTCAGTTTTCCCGAATAATTCCTCAAGCAGCAGGCTCATTGTATTCCTCGTTGTTGGTGTTGTAGTCGCAGGGGTCGGGATTTTGGGGTGGTTTAGCTTTCCCCCCGGCAGAGTATCTGATTCTCAGTCCCAGTCTGGTGAAAATAAACAGAGTCAAAGCCCGACAGCAGAGGATCTTAATGGTCAGCAAGCCAATGTATTATCCCGAGTGGCAGCCATTGGTTACCTCGAACCTAAGGGTGAGGTTCGGAGACTCTCTGGTCCCCTTAGTCCCGATGGTAAGGGCAGTCGAGTTGAGCGACTTTTGGTCAAAGAAGGAGAGTTTATTAGCTCTGGACAGGTGGTGGCCCTTCTGGATAACTACGCCACAATGGAATCAAGGGTACGGATTGCTCAGTCGCAACTGCAAACAGCCCAGGCCAAGTTAATGCAAGTACAAGCGGGAGCCAAGCAGGGGCAGATTTCGGCACAAAAAGCTCGATTATCTGGTGTTGTGTCCGAGCTAGAGGGGCAAATTAGCATCCAAAATGCAACCATTCAGCGGATTGCTGCAGAGTTAGCAGGCGAGAAAATTGCCCAAGAAAAATCCATAGAAAAATTGAAAATTGAGTACAACAATGCTAGTTCGGAATGCCAACGTTATCAATCCCTTTTTGAACAGGGAGGTACTTCTGCTTCCGAATATGATCGGTTCTGTTTGGTGCCGAAACAACTAGATCGAGAACTAGCAGAGGCCCAAGCTAATCTGCAAAGAATTATCAGCAGTCGCCAAGAAGAACTTGCGGAGGCCAGAGCAAATCTCAGTCGGACGGTGCAAACTCTTAACGATCAACAAAATCAAGCCCTAGGGACTCTAGATGAAATTTCTGAAGTTAGGGGAGTTGATCTGGCCGTCGCAGAAGCCCAGGTGCAGGAAGCAATGGCGCAACTCAAGCAAGCTCAGGCCGAATTTAATTTAACTAAAATTGTTTCCCCCACTGATGGACAAATCCTCAAGATTTATACCTATCCAGGCGAGAGGATTAGTGACAAAGGCATTGTTGAGATTGGACAAACTCAAACAATGTACGTGAGGACGGAAGTCTATGAAACTGATATTATCAATGTCAGAAGGGGTCAGAAGGCCTACATTTCTAATCCGGCTTTTCCTGAGCCACTGGAAGGGGTGGTTGAATCCGTTGGCCATCAAATCGGTCGTCGCACAGTTCTTGATAATGATCCCGTTGCGGATATAGATGCCAGGGTAGTCGAAGTGGGTATCCGCCTGTCGGAGGAGAGTCAAAATAAAATTGATCTTTCACGGCTAACCAATCTTAAGACTCAGGTGATTATTCAAACTAATTCTTCAAAGCTACAAGGCTAAGCAGAAAAAGTAGCTGGTCCGGAAAGACGTCCTTCGAGTATCTATGTCGTTGATTGGATTGGAGCGGTAGCGGTTAACACCGTGTTTTTTTAGATTAAACTGGTGACTGCCTAGGTTGGAAATAAACATTTGGCACTAAAAAAATTTGTTAGTTTTTTTCTGTGAAGATACCTACTGCTTGGCTTCAACTCAAATTTTATCCACTACGCCTCGTCGTGGCGGTGGCGGGGGTCTGTTTTTCAATATTTTTGATTTTTATGCAATTGAGCTTTCAGGATGCTCTTTTCGATAGTGCCGTATCTTTATACGAGCCTCTGGATGCGGATATTTTTATTCTGAGTAGTCGTTCTTCAGCTTTAATTGCCATGGAAAACTTTCCGGAACGAAGGCTGAGTCAGTCCCTGGCCGTGGAAAATGTTGCGGAAGTAATCCCCCTCTATTTAGGCTTTGCCCAGTGGCGCAATCCGGTGCGAAAAAACTACTGGCGGAGCATTTATATTATTGGCATCGATCCCAGCCAGTCTGTATTTAATTTGAAATCAGTTGAAGAAAACCGCTTTAGACTGCAACTACCAGATACGGTTCTTTTCAATGAGCATTCGCGGGCCGAGTATGGGCCCATCCCAGAGCTTTTTCGACAAAGGGGAGAATTAAAGACTGAAATTGGCGATCGGGGTTCTAGTAATCGTGAAGTGACTGTTGTAGGTTTGTTTCCTTTAGGCATATCCTTTGGTGCCGATGGCACTATTCTTACTAGTGATCTAAACTTCCAGCGGATATTGCCAGGACGTAAAAAAGGATTTATTAATTTGGGGGGCATTAAACTTCAAGACGAAAGTAAACTGGATATCACTCTGGAAGCACTTAGGGATTATTTGCCGAATGATGTCAAAGTTTTTTCCAAAGCAGAGATTTTTGCCTTTGAAAAAAACTACTGGGCCACGGGCAGTCCCATCGGTTTTGTGTTTGCGTTAGGAGTTGGAATCGGGCTGTCTGTCGGTGTGGTGATTACCTATCAAGTGCTCTACAGCAGCATCTCCCAGCATCTGTCGGAATATGCGACACTCCGGGCCGTTGGTTATCGACAGCGCTATCTACTCGGAGTTGTTTTTCAAGAGGCTGTTTTTTTAGCCCTGTTTGCCTACGTTCCAGGTATTATCTTTACGAGTTTTGCCACCAAATTGGCCAGGGATGCCACCAATCTTCCTGTCTATATCGATGTAAACAAAGCAATAATTGTATTGTTACTATCATGCCTTATGTGTTTTGTATCGGGTGGAATTGCCGTTCGTAAACTTCAGGATGCTGATCCGGCGGATGTGTTTTATTAGAACTGAAGCAGTTAATATATCTTTAACTCTAGGAGCAATTTCACTTACTTTGCATGAATGACGCTGTTTTTGTTAGTAATCTCAATCACTATTACGGCCATAGACAACTCCGTCAGCAGGTTCTATTTGATATTAATCTGGTTATTCATGAAGGGGAAATTGTTCTACTAACGGGGGAATCAGGTTCGGGTAAAACGACCCTACTCTCGTTGATCGGCGCACTGCGGAGCATTACTGAGGGAAATGTCCTGGTGCTCAACCGTCAATTATATCGGGCCAATGAGGCCCGATTGGTGGATGTTCGCCGGAGAGTTGGTTATATTTTCCAGTCCCATAATCTTCTCCAATTTATGACGGCTCTGCAAAACGTCAGAATGTCGGCGGAGCTATTGAAAGAACCTCACCTTGGCCCAGCAACAGAGCGGGCCCATCGCATCCTGGATGCTGTCGGTTTGAAATCACGAAAAGACTATTATCCCCACGAACTATCGGGGGGGCAAAAACAACGGGTGGCCATTGCCCGTGCCTTGGTGAATAGTCCGAAGCTAATTTTGGCGGATGAGCCCACTGCATCCTTGGATAGCAAAACCGGTCGGGAGATTATTAATCTCATCCAGCTACTGGCCCATGAACAAGGAAGTGCGGTTCTCCTAGTCACCCACGACAACCGTATTTTTGACATTGCCCACCGCATCCTTAGCATGGAAGATGGCCGTCTGTACGAAACTTAGAGCAGTGTTATAGTGAGAGGAACATAGGACTTGCCGCAAAAAAAGGTCCATGCCGTATATTTTCTATTTACACTGAAAGCCATGGTTTCTGTAACGCCATCTTCTGTCGAAAGTTTGGATTTTAGCCATCTGCGGGGTAAAGAGCGCAAGATCACTCAGATCATCGAAAAAACCTATCATAACAACACGGAATCTGACTACACCGAAAAAATTGAACAGTTGGAAAAAGCTTTCAACTACTCGGTTGAAAAAGACTATTATTGGGGCTCTCCAGAATTGTCATTTTTGTATGGAACCCCCCTCTATGAAAAGGCTTCAGAGTCCCAGAAAAAGGTTCTGAATCACCTTTACTGGATTGGACAGTACAATCTCGTTGCGGCCAGTGAAACAAGCACGATTTTGTTTAATCAGGTTACCGCAAATGTTTTCTTCTCCCTGGGAGGATTTGACTCCCTATGCCACGAGCTTGATCTAGAAACTAATCAGGAACGGTATCATATTCATGCTTTCCAAAATATTGATCGCGTTGTCCAAGAAGGTATTTTTGGGGATGCGGATGTTAACGGGGATCAGTACCGCAAACAAACTCTAGATGTTCTGCGGGATGGAGTTGCTCGATACATGGGATCGGATTTAACGCTGAAATTTCTCAGCTTCAATTGGGGAAGCACTCCATTTTTGGCTTCTCAGTATTACTGTGCTCGATACATTGCCAATATTTCCCTCAAAAACAAAGAGCAAGTTTACTCGTTGCACTGTCGCAAGCTGGAAAACTCTGGCGCCCACGTACCAGCGCCGACGGCTATTTCCCGCTATCATCTTTTGGATGAATCATTTCATACTACTATTTCCCAGCTGCTTGGCAAGGAACTTTATAAAGAGTTTGCGAAGCCATCTGCCTACGAAAAGTTTTTGATGAATACGGTCATCTATAACTATCAAAAACATGGAGCTGGTAGCCTATCGGGTTTGGCACCCGGGGCCCCGCTCAAGGATGAGTTATTTATGCCTGTTCTGTATAGTGTCCTTCGATCTTCGGTGTTTGGCATGTCCGCCGCAGAGGCTTTAGTTTGGATCGAAAAATGCTCTTGTACGGAACACCAAGGGTTTCATGTGTCCTTGCAGTATGTCACTCGGCTGTTGAATGACTTACGGCGTTTCTTTTCGAGTATTGATTATTTCTGGCCGGTAAATAAGGAGTGGAGCATCATGGCAGAAGCCCATTCTATTCCAAAAACCTTAAAGGCTAATCGCCGGGCCTTTAACAAATTCGCTAGAACCGTGTAATTAACGTGTAATTAAATTAACTATCCTGATCGTCCATAACTATCAAAAACCTCTCCCAATTTACAGGAGAGGTTTTTTAATCTCTCTTCTCTGGGTCGAATTCCTCGCCACTTGCGGCGCTAAAATGAGGGAATTAGTAAATATATCCGCAAAAGTCACTTTCAGCGAATAAAATATCTCATAAAACCCTGACGGTGGTTAAACTATGGGCAATTTTATCCGCAATGCCTGTGACCCAATTTTCATCCTGCTTGGTGTAACTGCGGGGGATATTGGCTCCTAAAATCATCACGCCCCGATCGCCGAGGGGCTGACAGATCAAACCTTGGGTATTGGCTGGTAAATAATCAAATTCCACCCGACCGGGATAGAGGGGTAAGTTAACTAGATAAACTGGCTTTTGGGTTTTCATTACCCTTTCCACAATGGGCCCTAGTTTCACTTCTGGTTGCCCACTCAAAATGCCCCGGCGTAACAACACTTGGCGATCGTAATAGACCACCATGGTTTGGGTCACCGTATTGGTCAGCAATAAATGGGAGGCCCAGGCTAATTCTGTTTTCAAGTCCTGGGGCAGACTGTCCAGTAAATCAAAACCTTCTTTGCCTTCGAGCACCACCGCTTCCGGTGACTTGGGCTGAATCCGTTGCCAAATTAGCCACACACACACCAGCATGCCCGCCAAGATTACCCCCACCACATCGGAACGGGCTTGGGATGGGGTCAACATCGGCGTGGAAAGGCGGTTAATCAGTAGCAACAGCCCCCCCACAGTGCCCGCCCCCAGGGGTAACAAACGAACAATACGATTGGAATCTGCACTCATGGTGACAACTAACTGGAGATGGACTCGAAATCCGCCGGGGAACTAGGCAGACTTACGGTTCTTCCCCTGGTTCTAAAATGCGTTGGAAGAGGTAACCGGTGCCCCGGGCAGTGAGAATTAACTCTGGGTTGCTGGGGTCTTCCTCTAGTTTGGCCCTCAGGCGAGAAATATGCACGTCCACCACCCTGGTATCCACATGGCGTTCGGGGGTATAGCCCCACACTTCCTGGAGAATTTCTGAGCGGGAAAAGGGCTCCCCGGAGCGACTCACCAACAGTTCCAAGAGGCTAAATTCCATCCCCGTTAGGCGAATGCGCTCATCTCCTTTATACACTTGCCGCTTGTTGGTATCAATGCGAATGGTGGCAATTTGCAACACTCCCGAACTGGGAATACCTGGCATACCATTTTTGTCCACCCGCCGTAGTACGGATCGGATTCTAGCTTCCAATTCCTTGGGGGAAAAGGGCTTCACCACATAATCATCGGCCCCCAGTTCCAAACCGGTAATGCGATCGGCCACATCCCCCAGGGCGGTAAGCATGATAATGGGAATGTCCGATTCTTTACGTAGTTCTTGGCAAACGCCGTAGCCGTCCAGCTTGGGCATCATCACATCCAACACCACCAAATCGGGGTTGCTCTCATGGAAAGTGGCGATCGCCTCTTCGCCGTCGGCCGCCGTCACCACTTCATAGCCAATCATGGATAAACGGGTTTCCAGTATGCGTCGGATGCTGGCCTCGTCGTCGACCACCAATATTCTTTCTTTATTGGTTTCCAAGATCCACAACCCTCCTTTGGTTAACTTGTATAACGATTAGTGAAGTTTCGTGGCACAAAGCCATTTCCCTAAGCATATAGCCAAATTGAGGGTTTAGTATCGTCCGTATCAGTGGGAATGGGGTCGATCAGGCAATTTTGGTAATCAAGTTCTCTACCCGTTCCTTAATTTGTCCCCGCACTGTGCGGAAAACCTCTAGGGACTGACCATCCGGGTCTTCCAGTTGCCAATCCTCAAAAATTTCCTGAGTAACCCACTCCGGCGGCAGATTTACCCCACAGCCACAGAGGGAAATAACCGCATCGTAATCGTCGGCGTTAAAGTTTTCGATGGGATCAGAGGTTTGGTCACTGATATCTATGCCCACCTCTGTCATCATTTCAATGGCAGTGGGATGGACCCGGGAGGATTCTAGACCGCAACTGGTAACGGATATTTCGCCCGCCCCTAGGGTTTTGGCAAAGCCTTCTGCCATCTGGGAGCGGCAGGAATTACGCTTGCAAACGAACATGACTTTTTTCATGGTTTTAGCTTGGATATTGGTGAAATTATCAGTCGGTAATTTTTTGTGTTTCGGGCCAAACCGACTCCAAAATCATTGGGAATCGGGGGTTCTAGCTTTTCTTTCGCTATGGCGATCGGTCAGATAATCCACCTTATCCCGCAGTAGAAGGGTGAATTTGTACAGTTCTTCCATCACATCCACCACCCGATCCCGATAGGAAGAATCCTTCATGGTGCCGTCTTCGTGGAATTCCTGGTAGGCCTTAGCCACAGAGGATTGGTTGGGAATGGTAAACATACGCATCCAACGACCGAGAATCCGCATGGTGTTGACGGCGTTGAACGATTGGGAGCCACCACTGACCTGCATGACGGCCAGGGTGCGCCCTTGGGTGGGTCGGATGGAGCCCACTTCTAGGGGAATCCAATCAAGTTGATTTTTGAGAATGCCCGTAATGTTGCCGTGCATTTCCGGGGAAGACCAGACTTGGCCCTCTGACCATTGACTTAGTTCTAGGAGTTCTTGCACTTTGGCATGGCTGTCCGTAACTTGGCCCCGCAGAGGCAATTCCCTTGGGTCAAAAAATTTGGTTTCTGCCCCCATGGCGGTAATAATGCGGGCGGCTTCTTCGGCGAGTAAACGGCTATAGGAACGCTCCCGCAGGGAACCATAGAGAAATAAAATCCGGGGAGGATGGTCAAAATTTGTCATTGGGGCGATTGTCTTAACAACTAGTTGCAACCTAATTGAGAATTAGCACAACGGGGATCTAGCAAGGTGGCTTTTTCCGGATCCCTGGGGAACCAAAAGGCGGTTTTTTTGCAAATTTCCACCAGCATCAACATCACTGGTACTTCGATTAACACTCCCACCACGGTGGCCAAGGCGGCCCCAGAATTAAGACCAAATAACATTACAGCGGTGGCGATCGCCACTTCAAAATGGTTACTGGCACCGATCAGAGCGGCGGGGGCGGCATCTTCGTAGCTGAGTTTGAGCTTTAGGCCCAGTGCATAGGTAATGAGAAAAATAAAATTGGTCTGGATAAATAAGGGCACTGCAATTAACAAAATATGCAGAGGATTATTAACAATTAATTCCCCCTTAAAAGCAAAGAGCAAAATTAACGTCAATAACAAAGCCACAATGGCGATCGGGCTCAGGTATTGCAAAAACTGGGTTTCAAACCATTGCTTTCCCTTATATTTCAAAATCCAGTAACGACTGTAAATACCGGCGGCCAGGGGCAAGCCTACGTAAATCAACACCGACAGCACAATGGTCTGCCAGGGTACTGTCAAGTTACTGGCCGACAATAGCCATTTGCCCAAAGGGGCATAGAGAAACAGCATGGCCAGGGAGTTGACCGCCACCATCACCAAAGTTAGGCCCTGATTGCTATAGGAAAGGTAACCCCACATCAAGACCATGGCCGTACAGGGGGCAATGCCCAGCAAAATACAACCAGCGATGTAGGAATTGGCCAATGTCACCTCCTGACCCCGAATGATCTCCGTGGCAGTTAACAGCGGGGCAAACAAATAACCCAGGAAAAATTGGGCAAAAACCACCATGGTAAAGGGTTTAATAAGCCAATTCACCACTAGGGTTAACATCACCGGCTTGGGAGCCTTGAACGCCTGCCGTGCCTGGGAAAAGTCAATTTTCACCATGATGGGATACATCATGAAAAACAAACAGATGGCGATCGGAATGGAAACGTTATAAACACTCCAGGAATCCAAGGTTTGGGCCACGGTGGGTAACAGCTTACCCAGGGCAATACCAAGGACAATGCAGAGAGCAACCCAGAGGGTAAGGTATTTTTCAAACAAATTGAGTGTTCCCCCAGCCTTAATAGCTTTGGGGTTAATGCGACTGACCATGGCAACCCATCAAAAAAACTTGATGAAAGAACGATACATCAAACAAACTTGATATGTCAACCGCGTCGGTGGGAAGGTCCCCTCGCCCTGATCAGTGGCGATCGCCCACCCAATTGAATGGTTAGATAGTCAGACTGCCAGTCCTAGCGTGATTGAATCATTCCCACACCAAGTAAAATAGGGTCTTGCCAGCTAAAGCCATCATTTCAGCTTGGTCATGCTGATGATTAAAGAATAATTGACAAACTAATTTGTGAAGGTCGCACCGGTCCCATTGCTCCAATAAAACAATGCCTTCAAAAAAAATTATTAAAATATCTCAAAATATTGTCTTGATTTTCGCTTCCATCGCCTTTAGCTTGGTTCTAGCTGAAATTGTCCTCAGACTAACAAATTTAGGCAAATATAGTCTCTACGATCGAACCTTGTTTTTCACCGCACCTTCCCTGGTGCAAGGAAAGGATAAAACAGTTAAATATGAACCAAAAACTGACATTAGAAGCGTTGCTATCTACGGAGACCAGGTTGATTATGATATTACCTATGGCACTAACAATCTCGGTTTTGTCGATAATGTAGATTATGATTTTAATTTAGCATCAACCAAGAAAATTGTCTTTATTGGTGATTCTTTCACCGCGGGAGATGGGAGCAATTATACCTGGGTTAGCCAACTGCGGCAACTTTTGGACCGCCCAGATATTAATCTCTACAACTTTGGCGTAACCGGCACTGGCATTAAACATTTTCAGCAGTTACTCGCAAGTGTTAAAGACACCGTCCGTTTTAACGAAATTAATATCATGGTCATTGGCAATGATTTTTTTCGTCCTTTATGGTATCCCGTGGTGCAAGGGCAAGCCCTCTGGTTTTGTTCCCAAGAAAACGCCCAGGATTGTGTAGAAAAATATCCCCCCGTTATCTATACTGCAGACAAGAATGAGAGCCAAACTGAATTGATTAATCGGGCAAAACAATTGTATGAAACGAAGAACCTCCCAGAGCAGAGCAAACCCAATTTTCTGCAGCAGTTCAGGCTATACAACTTAATATGTGATCTGTATAGTTTGGGCAATAATAAGCCATCCTCATTAAACCTTTGTCCCCATCTTAGGTTTGCCCAGGCCAACGAGTATGACAAAAATGAACTATACAAAGATTCCTTAACTACTTTACAAGAAATTAAAGATAGTTTTCCTGATGCAGTTATTCGTGTTGTCCATATCCCGGAAAAAGGAGAAATTTTTAACAATAAGTACTCTTTGGAAATCCGTGATGACATCAAGCAAATGGGATTGGAGTATGTTCCCTTACTAGAAATCTGCCCTTGGAACCGAGACATGTACCATAAACACGACGCCCATTTTAACGATTTGGGTTACCGTAATCTGACTAACTGTATTTGGGAAAATTTATTTTGAACTTCCTGGCTACCAACGCCTTCCCCTCCCTTTTTTTAAGGGAGGAAGGGGGGATTGATCACCATTCTCAAAGCATATCTCCATACTCATCCAGCAGGGCGAGGATATCCTCTAATTGTTGTCGATGGGTGGGGTTGGGCTCGAGTTGGTAGCGGATGAGTGCAAGACGGTATTGATTTTCGATTCGAGTTCGGCGAGCCTCTCGTTCTCTTGCCTCAGCTCTTTCATTCTCTGCTCGTGCAAGATTCTCGCTTCTTCGTTGTATTTCTTCAAGTCGGACAAACCCCCGTAGGAGTTGATCCAAGACCACAAACGAGAAAGTAAGCCCGGCGAAGTTGAGGCCGGCCCATTGGGGGATGGGGAGGGTGTAGTTTCGGAAGTAGATGGTGTCATACTTTAATGCTACTCCAGTCAAAAAGACTAGCAGGGAAACAGTTCTCCCCCCTTGAAATGGGGGGTTAGGGGGGATTAAAAAGGCAAAAACTCACAAATACGCTCCCAAACTCCATCCAAATTATCAAGAACTTCCCGGTTAGTAAAACGAATTACAGACAGTCCATAGCTTTCAAGAATACGAGAACGTTGTTGATCATAGGCCAGGTTATCGGGTGAAAAATGGGAATCGCCATCTACTTCAATTACTAACTTTAATTGGGGAATATAAAAATCGACAATGAAATGATCAATAGGACGTTGTCGCCAAACCCGAATGCCACCACGACCAAAGGGCTTAGTACCTTTTAATAGGTTCCAGAGTTTTCGTTCTGCTGGGGTGGAATTTTTACGCATTTTCCTGGCCCGCTCGATCAAGTCGGGATTATAGGGTAGGAAGAAATCACTGTTTTTTAGTTGATTCACTGGTTAGCCCCCCAAGATAACTCAAAGTTTCTTTTATGCAGCCGGAACTTTACTGAGGAAATTTACGGATTTGATCGTAATCTATTTATCCTCTCTAGTTCCTGTTTGTAAAGTTGAGTTGAATCCCCCCCTAGGACCCCTTCAAAATTTAAGTCCCCCTTTACTAAGGGGGATTTAGGGGGATTTCCTTCCTTTATGGAAATAGTAATTTATCCCCCCTAGCCCCCCTTTGTAAGGGGGGAATGAAAAGCAGAAAAAACCGCCCCCGGAGGGACGGCTGTAATTAAATTAAGTCCGTTTATTTAAGCTGAGTAAATTAGACCCAGCTAAGCTTCAAGTTATTAGACGTTGAACGCACGAACTTCGAAGTTTTCGGTGAGAGGAATAGCACCACCGAAGGTACCAGTAATACCGGTGATTTCCACGAGGAAGTCATCCTGCGTATTAACTTCCGCAACACCGTCGTTGATGAACAGGAATTGACGACCGGCGAGATCCCCAGAAGTAACGTTGATTTGTTGCATCTGAACGAGTGAAGCCAATAACACTGGGTTGAAACCGGGATTCGTGAGCAAGGGTATCCCACCAGAGAAGGATGCCACCGTATTTGTTACAGACTCAAACACATTGTTCAAGTTATTAGCAGTGGCATTGGTCACCGTGGCGGCCAGATTGAAAACAGTACCGTTAACGGGAACTAAGGCACCGGGGAAAAGAGGTACGAAGGGGGGGTTCGGATTGAAAGCAAACGCTATGGTTGCAGGCCCTGCCTGCAGGTTGAGGTTAGCCAGGAAGTTACCATCACCGGCAGCAAACACGAACTTGTCATTAATGGTGTTGAAACCAGTAACCACGTCAACGTTGGCACCGTTGCGGGCACCGTTCTCAGAGGCACCGTTCATGTACCAAATTTCGTTGTCGCCGTTGATACCCTCCCCAAAAGGATTGGTGATGTTGTTGCCAAGGACAATGGTATCGATGCCGCCACCACCGTAGTAGGTGTCGTCACCTTTGCCACCTTCCAGGAAGTCTTTACCGCCAGCTAAAGCAAATTCAGTGGCATCAGAAAGACTTACGAGGTTAGCAACACCAAAGTCACCACCACCTTGTTGGATAGCAAAGTCACCAACCAGAAGGTCCTCTGCGTCGCCACCAAAGATGGTGTCGTTACCACCAATTAAGGTTAAGTCAGTGAGAGTGGGAGCATTGTCAACTTGGAAGAGCAAATCACCGACTAGGCCGTTGCCGTCAACACCGTTACCACCCACGATGAAGTCGTTGCCAACTTCAACTAGGCCGGTACTTGGGTTAAACGAACCAAAGGTAAATTTATCCAAGGTGAGGTTAACAGCATCAATGAAGACATCACCAACGATGAATTCGCTGCCGTCGCCTGCCACCGAAATTTCTTCACCGAATAGTTCGTCGTTACCGCCGAGCACAGTGGTTTTGGTAATTTCGACGAGATCGCCATCGATAAACGCGTCACCAACTATGGCGTCATTGCCTTCGCCACCTTCAACGAAGTCGTCGCCGCCAATAATGAAGGTGTCTTCAACTATATCGCCTTCAATTGTGACACTGCTGGCAACAATACTCAGGTCACCGACGAGAGCGTCGTTACCGTCACCACCAGTGATGATGTCGTCACCTCCATCAATGACAGTGGGGTCGATTAAGACGCTACCATCATCAACCAGGATGGCAAAGTCACCAACGATTCCGTCGTTACCGGTACCACCGTCAATGGTGTCATCACCACCCAAGAAAAGACTATCGGTGATTGTGACGTCTCCACCAGCACTGATCCATAGATCACCAACGATTTCGTCGTTACCGGTACCACCGTCAATGGAGTCGTCACCACCGAAGAAAAGACTATCAGTGATTGTGACGTCTTCATCAGCACTAATCAATAGATCACCAGCGATTTGGTCGCTACCAGTACCGCCGTCAATCGAGTCGTCACCGCCCACAATCAAAGAGTCGGTGTTGATGCTGATATCGACAGCGTTATCAATCAAAAGATCACCAACGATTAGGTCGTTGCCAGTATCACCAGAGAGAGTGTCGTTACCACCCCCAAATGTAACAGTAGAAGCAAAAGAAGGAGTACCAACAAACCATTCATCACCGGAGATAGTGTCATTACCGATGCCACCGTGGATGGTGTCGTTGTCACCACTACCAATGATGGTGTCCTTGCCCACGTTGCCCACAACAGTGAAGCCATTGGTGGGGGAGGGGGCACCGGAGCCAGTATTTGCGTTGGACAAATCAACCAACAGGCCTAGGGGGCTAGCAATTTCGAGATTCGCTTCGCCTTGGTTCCATGTACCTTCTTTTCCTGGAGGCCCATCTGGGATCGCGATCCAGTCGCCGACTACGGCAATATTACCGATCGCATTCTTAGACACTTGGAACTGATCACCATCAGGACTTGTGCTGTTGCCCAAATCACCAACGAAGTCAATGCCAGCATCGATGATAAAGAGATCGTCGCCTTCGTCACCGAACATGGTGTCGTCATCTTCGCCACCGGTCAGGGTGTCGTTGCCGTCGCCACCAATTAGGAAGTCATCATTGGCACCACCAGAGAGGAAGTCATTACCGGCATTACCAACGAGGGTGTCTTCGCCGTCTTCACCGAAGAAAGTAACGTTACCAACTCCGGTCATGACAATTAGGTCGTCGCCAGTGCCACCAAATGCTAGGTGATTGCCGTCGCCATTGAGGAAGATGTCGTCATTACCAGCGCCACCATTAACAATGTGACCGTTAGAGGCGGTAAAACCAACAGCAAGAGCATCCCCGTTGATAGTAATGGTGTCGTTGCCGTCACCACCATTAACGGTGTGACCAGCATTGGCATCACCATCAATTAGCGAGGCAAAAGCAGTGGCATCACCATCATCAACACCATCATCAACACCATCACCGATGGTAATGATGTCGTCCCCATTGCCGCCATTAACACTGTGACCAGCACTAGCACTGCCATCAAGGGAATCAGCAAAGGCGTCACCTTCAATAACGATCAGGTCATTGCCAGTACCACCATCAACAGTGTGACCAGCAATGGCATTGTCGTTTACGAGGGAGGTTGTAGCAGAAGCGTCCCCACTGACATCGATGAAGTCATCGCCGTCATTGCCATCAATAACATGACCAGCTTCGGAGTCCACAGCAATGGCAGCACCACTGACTAGGAGGACATCGTTGCCGCTACCACCAAAGACGAAGTGACCAGCAGTGCTAGCGAGAGCATCGCCAGTGACCTCGATGAAGTCATCTCCTCCATCACCAAAAACAAGGTGACCAGCGAAATCGCCGGAACCATCGCCGGCATCGCCAGTTACCAAGATTGAGTCATTACCTTCACCGCCACCAACAAGATGACCAGCAGGATCGCCGAAAGCATCACCAGTAACGGTTAGTGTGTCGTTACCAGCACCGCCCTCGAGGATGTGACCACCTTCAAAAGCAGTCCGAGAGATGGAAATTTCATCATTGCCGGAACCGTTCAGGAAGGTTAAGTCACCACCGGGGGTATCAACAAAAGCTTTGAGATCGCCAGTGAAGACGGGATTACCCTCAAACTCAGGAATCAGATCAGAACCAGTGGCATCAACATTGACAGTGGAGCTAATGAGGGAAGTGGCCAGCGTTAGGTTTTCATTGCCAGTGATGCCAATGTTTTCAACCTCTAAAATGCCATCAATTTCTACCGTATTGGTAATGCCTTTCGAGGTAGTAGTAACACCGGACGTGATACCTAGGTTTTCATAGCCACCGGTACCAGAGAAGTCACTGACGTTAACGCGGGTGTTGCCACTAACTTTGTTAGCTGTAACCTGGTCAAGGAAGAGTTCCAGAACATCGTCATCTCCAGCTAGGAAAGGATCGCCGATGGTAACGTTGACATCATCACCAAAGAAGTAGTTCTGAACGGTGATGGTTTCCAGGGTGCTCTGGAGATCAATCAGAGAGAAGTCGCCATTAACACTACCGCTGGCTTTCAGGTTCTTCAGGTCCGTAACAGTAACACCACCAGGATTATTGGCAAAGATGTTCAGGTCATCCTGGAGCAGGGTGACGTTGAGGTCATCAACCCCTTTCATCTGCAGTTGAACCAGGTTGGTGCCAAAGGTGCTTGCCACCCAAGTAACGGTGAGGCTGGTATCTTCACCAATACCGGTTAGCCTGTCACCAGTGTTCAGGGTGTTACCTACAGCGCCACCAAAACCTTGTTCGGGCGCAGCAATGAAAGTAGTGGCAGAGACGATGTCATTACCGAGAGTCAAGTTGACAGTACTGCCATCACCGGGGCCATCTAGAATGCCAAGACCGCCCAGATCAAATACGGCGCCAGCGGCGGAACCAGAGATGGTAACAACAACGCTGAATCCCTCAGTAAACTCGGGAATGCCATCCAGGAAGGGAGAATAGTCAACGGAGACCGAAAGCTCACCAGCAGGGATAACGACCGTAATGGGATTAAACTGACCGCCTATAAAGTCATTAGTGTTGGACTCATCGGTACCAGTGTCAGGGGCAGTGGGATCACCAGGGGTAAGGAAGAAGGTCACCGTTGTGTCCGTTGCCTGGGCTTCACTCAAGGTAAGAAGAATCTCAGTTACAGAGCCTTCGTTGACCTGGGGACGGGAAGCAGTGATATCAACGGTAGTGAAGGTGTAGTCGGATTCGTTGAGGGCGCCCTGAACAATCAACAACTGGGCATCAGAGATGATACCGAGGGAACCAGGGGTATTGGTCAGACTGTAATCCGTAGCACCATCCACCACGGGATTGCCAATGGCAGCCGTCAAGGCTTCTAGGCTATCGGCAATGCTGTAGGGACCGCCGAAACCAGGAATATCGGCGAGAGTTTCTGCCTCAGCAACGGTAACACCGACACCGGGATTGGACAAGCTAACACTAGTTGCTTCGATCACCGCGGGGGAACTAGCGGCAGCGAGGATATTCGCAGATGTATCGAGGACGTGGTAGATACCAACAAAGTTACCTAAACCTTGCAGAACTGCAGCGTCGGCAACGGTAATACCAACACCGGGGTCAGACAAGGTTACAGATTCGGCCCCAACCAGCGCAGGGATATTACCTGGTCCCGCTGCCGCGGCGAGAATGTTAGCGGAGGTGTCTTCGATGTTGTAAGGACCAACAAAGGTACCTAAACCCACGAGGGCTATAGCACCGTCAGCGCTTACGGGTACATCCGGATCAGAAAGAGTAACACTGGTGGCACCAGTAACTGCGCCACCGGCGACTTCATCAGCCAAAATGTTGGCAGAGGTGTCTTCGATGTGGTAAGGACCTACAAAGTTGCCCAAACCCTGCAAAATTGTTGCGTCGGCAACGGTTACAGGCACACCGGGGTCAGACAGGGAGACAGATTCGGCATTAAGCACCGCAGGGGTATCAGCGGCGGCCAGAATATTGGCGGAGGTATCTTCAACAATGTAGGAGGGACCAACGGGTACTCCGAGACCCTGCAAAATTGTTGCGTCAGCAACGCTTACGGGCACACCGGGATCGGACAAAGTGATGCTTTGAGCATTGAGCACCGCAGGGGTATCAGCGGCGGCCAGAATATTGGCGGAGGTATCTTCAACAATGTAGGAGGGACCAACGGGAATGCCGAGACCCTGCAAAATTGTTGCGTCGGCAACGCTTACGGGCACACCGGGGTCGGACAAAATGATGCTTTGGGCATTGAGCACCGCAGGGGTATCAGCGGCGGCCAGAATATTGGCGGAGGTATCTTCAACAATGTAGGAGGGACCAACGGGTACTCCAAGACCCTGCAAAATTGTTGCGTCAGCAACGCTTACGGGTACATCCGGATCAGAAAGAGTAACACTAGTGGCACCGGCGGCAATCCCGGTGTTGGCGAGAATAGCGGCGGAAGTATCTTCAATGGCGTAGATACCATCGAAGTTACCCAGGGCAGTCAGATCACCGGCAGTGGCAATGTCCACAAAAGCATCGGTGATGCCAACACTAGCGGCACCAGATACAGCAATACCACCACTGAGGACGTCGGTGGCGGAATCAAGAATATCCCAGGTAACACCGGGAGCTAGAGAATCGACAGTGGCAAGCAGTGTTTCTGCATTTTCCACAGTCAAAGGAGCTGCGGGAGATTGGTCCGCCACAACAATGGTGGCATCAACCACAACCGGCACAGCGGAAGCAGCAATCAAGTTATCTGCACTGTCGCTAATGGTGTAGAGAGGGGGGAGGAGAACCTGGTCCAGGGCCTCGGTAACAGTGAAGACATTTACACCAGCGGCTAGTCCAATAATCTGGGCTTCGGCTTCCAGGATACTTTCGGGGCTTCCGTCAACACCGCTGATGATGTCAGACGAATCGGCATATTGTTCTTCAGTGAAGGTGTTAACCCCCACGCTGGAAAAGATATCAGCGTAGCTTAGGGAAACATCGGACTTGGCGACTAAAGCTTCGAGGCGATCGGTGAGACCAGCGTTGGCAGAGGCTGTATTGAGGACATCAGGGAAAAGAAGGTAGTTGTTGGGATCTAAACCAAGCCAATTTTCCCAGTAGGCCAACTCCTCTTCGGAAACGTCGCTGATGTTGATGTTGTAGAGATTGGCAAAAACCTCACCGATATACTGCCTCTTGTCAGCGGTCTGGGGTGCTTGGAAGAAAGGATATTTAGCAGCGGCGTCGGGGGTATTAGCAAATAGTAGAACCGCTTCTTCATAGGTGATGTTTGCCCCATCTGTGGCCCACCAGTTCAGATCACTTGCGGATATACCGCGGCCGGTGTACATGATCTGCAGAGCCGCAATTACGTTAGGACTTAGTGCCATAGGACTTCTTAAAACTCCTCAGTTTTTACGGTAAAAAATATACAAAACAGGGTTCATCTATGTGTGTCTAGGAGTTGCTTAGGGTAATCATAGCAAGAATTGCCTTGCTGTCAAGACCAGAAGCATGGTGCCACCAATAGATGATTATTCGCGCTTTTTCGACATTGTCTACTGGGCGAACAGTAGGATCTGTTCTAGTCCACCCGAGGATGCAAACCCATAGGGATCGTCTAGAATCACTACTCCAGGCAAATTATAGCCTACGAACAAGGAAATGCAGAGATATTTTGCTGGCCAGCGCCTGAAAATCCAGAATGGCTAGATAGGCGGGCAACGAATTCACTGCTGTTAATCGTGATTAATCCCCTTTGCCCCTACTCACTAAAAGCTATGGTAAAAAAGGGAGAAGATGTATGAATTGGACAGAAAATTTTTCATTACAGTTCCCTTGGTGCGTAATTAACCTTCCTTGGGGCCCCTTTTAAGGAGGAAAGGGACAGAAAGCTAATAGTACCAATCTGGGGTTAGGCCGGCCGCTGTGTTGATGAAAATACAATCCAAGGTAGTCAACTCTCCCTGGGGGGCACGGTAGGGCTCGGAAACATCCCAGAGGCGAAAATTGAGTGGCAGTAACCAATTGGCGATTTCCGTTAGGAGGGGAGTCCCAGGGCCATAACCCCGGTAGAGCCAGCACTCCAGAAATAAAACGTCAACTTTAGTTAATGTTTGGGGCGCTCCCCGGAGAATGGCCAACTCGTTGCCCTGGGTGTCGATTTTAATCACCTGGGGTTGGGGCAAATGAAGCTTGGCCAGGGCCGAATCCAAAGTCAGTAGAGGCACTTGGACGGCCTTGGTGGGGGGACTGCCCTCTGGCATGGCCAGGGTGGTGCTACTGGCGGGGTCATTGAAGACATTAACTGTTATGGTCCCGTCCCGATCGCCGAGGGCATATTTATATAGATGGAAAGAAGGATAAACCCGCAATGTTTCCGCCATCAGACCTTGATAATCCGGCACATGGTCCACCAGGGGCTCGAATAAATAGAAGTCAGCCTCCGTTGCCACCTGTTTCATATAGTAGGACCAGCCACTATTGGAAGCGCCCACGTCGAAAATCACCTGGGGATGGTAGCCCAAGTTGGCCAGGCGGCGGAATACTTGACGGTCTAGCTGGAGCACCTGCCCATCCAGATCATCGAGCATTGTTTGGTATTGGGGAGAAAGGCTGGGGGAAGACATTACCTAACTGTAGGTCAAGGGAGCAGGCCGGCCCAGGCCCCCAGGGGAAATCGGCCTTATCTGCCGACTATGGATAATCCCAAACGCTATAAAGCTATAAGGTCAGGCCAACCCCGGGGCTACCCAGAGATCAATTACTAGCGGTTTGGGTTTGTTGGGAACCCCAATCCACCAGCTTGACAATGACGTCCTGGGGGGAACGGCCCCGGAAGCGGGGAGCATTGCCATCAAATTCGAGTTTTTGCCCCTTTTGCAGGAGATAAGGACGGGCTAAACCAATCTGGATACTATCTAAAATAGTATTGTCGGTGGCGTCCTCCACTTGGAAGGTCAAACGGCGCACCTCAAGGGTTTCTTGGCCAGCATTACAGAGCACACCAACGGAATTGATCAAATCACCGCCCCTTTCGTTAACTGCCAGCTTGAGCACCGCTAGGTTACGAATTTCACCGTAGCCAATGCCATCTCCTTCAGGGCCCCTGAGGGGGACAGTGCGGGTGGTGTTGGTGTTCTGGGTGGTGGTGGTAACAGTGCCGCCCATTTCCTGGGCCATTGCCCCTAAAATTTGGACGAATCCTTGGCCGAAAGCCTCCATGGCCGCTTCCGCATCCAATGGGGATCCTGCCGCAGTGGGAGAAGTGGGGGGAGTGAGGGGCGGTAAAGCAGGGGAACCCACATCCCTCGTGACAGAATCTCCGTACTGTTCTAGCACCACATTGGGGGGGGCTCCAAAGGGATTGATGGCTTTGACCCTAACCCGGCCACCGGAAAGGCGATCGCCGACGGTCACATTACGAGCGACGGGCTCCCCAGGGGCTTGGACAATGGCATAGGGACGACTACCGATCTCAATTACGCCGGAAACCACCACTGCCCTGGCGTCGTTGGGGAACAGGGGCGGAGGAGCGGTTGGCGAAGGGGATAGATTAACAGTGCCCGGAGTGCTGGGAGTGGCAGAAGTGGCGGTGGTTGTAGTTGTGGTGACAGAGCCGCCGTTAGTTTTAGTCTGCTTTGCCCCATTGGCCTCCCCTGGCTTGGGCGGATCAAGCTGACACACCGATTCCCGAATCTTCGCTTCCACAGGAATTAGCTCGAACGGATTTGCCCGGCCGGCGCGGATCTCCCTCAGCCGTTGATCCGGTAAGACGGGGGGAATTAGCCCCAGGGCCGCCATATCTACCGGAGGCAGAGGTCGGACTGCGGCCAGAGGCACCTGCGGAGGAGGCATTTCTTGGGTATCTGAGGAAACATCAGTTTCACCATCACCACCACCGGGGAGAAATCCACATCCGCCGCTGAAAATCAGCAGAGAGCCAGTTAAAAGGGAGAATAGGGGTCGCTTCTTCATTATTGGAATCGCTGCAACACAGCCGAAAATACGAAGGGAGGCGGAGGAGTGGAAGTCAAAATTCGGGAAAATTTGGATTTAACCATTACTTTCCCCTCTAATCTTACAGCCTCCCCCTAAAATGCCAAGGGATTAGGGCAAATTCAGGGGGTGATCGTCAAGAAATATTACAAACTGTTACGGGGACAGTGTAATCAGGAACGCAATGCCTGAGAATAGTTTGGGCAGGTTGCTCGCTGGAGTCCGCTGGTTAACGGCTTTGTCCAGTTCGTGACTATGTCTCGGTTGATAAAATCAGCTTAAAGCCTTTTTTTAACGTTTTAAATCTTTACGGAGGAATCCATCCATGAGTATCGTCACGAAATCAATCGTGAATGCTGATGCAGAAGCCCGCTACCTAAGCCCGGGTGAACTGGATCGTATTAAATCTTTCGTTACCGGCGGTGCCGCCCGTCTTCGCATTGCTGAAACCTTGACCGGTTCCCGCGAAACCATCGTTAAACAAGCTGGCGATCGCCTTTTCCAAAAACGTCCTGACATCGTTTCCCCCGGTGGCAATGCCTACGGTGAAGAAATGACCGCCACCTGCTTGCGGGACATGGACTACTACCTCCGCCTCGTCACCTACGGTGTGGTTTCCGGTGACGTTACCCCCATCGAAGAAATCGGTTTAGTGGGCGTACGGGAAATGTATCGTTCCCTCGGCACCCCCATTGAAGCCGTTGCTCAAAGTGTCCGGGAAATGAAAGAAGTTGCTTCTGGTTTGATGTCCTCCGATGATGCCGCCGAAGCCTCTGCCTACTTTGATTTCGTTATCGGTGCCATGAGCTAGGTTGTTAAACCTGAGCTTATTGAAGTGTTGAGCCCTAATTATTCAACCCTTTTAGCAATTTTTCCAATTGAGTAAGATTTAAGGAAACCAAAACTATGCAAGACGCAATTACGGCTGTAATCAACTCTGCTGACGTTCAAGGTAAGTACCTCGACGGTGCTGCCATGGACAAACTGAAAAGCTACTTCGCCAGCGGTGAACTGCGGGTGCGGGCTGCCAGTGTAATCAGCGCCAACGCCGCCACCATCGTTAAAGAAGCTGTGGCCAAATCCCTGTTGTACTCCGACGTAACCCGTCCCGGTGGCAACATGTACACCACCCGTCGCTATGCGGCTTGTATCCGTGACTTGGACTACTACCTCCGCTATGCCACCTATGCCATGTTGGCTGGTGACGCTTCCATTCTCGATGAGCGCGTACTCAACGGTTTGAAAGAAACCTACAACTCCTTGGGTGTACCCATCTCTTCCACCGTACAAGCTATCCAAGCCATCAAAGAAGTTACCGCTAGCTTGGTTGGTGCTGATGCTGGCAAAGAAATGGGCGTTTACCTCGACTACATCTGCTCTGGCTTGAGCTAGTCCTGGATTCCCGTGGGTGATTCTGCCTTGGTTGATTTACAACTTAGCCAGTAGCCCCTCTGTTGGAACGGGAAGTCTAAAGTGAGTGCTGGGGCCGTTAAAGCCACCACCGGGATAGCCGGGGTTTTAGCTGACCGGTATTGACTTCTGACTCCCGTTCTGTCGCATATGCCAACTTTTTAAGAGAAAACGTTTTAGGAGAGCCACACCCCATGCGGATGTTTAGAATTACGGCTTGTGTTCCTAGCCAAACCCGGATTCGGACACAACGGGAATTACAAAATACTTATTTTACGAAGTTGGTGCCCTACGACAATTGGTTTCGTGAGCAACAGCGCATCATGAAAATGGGCGGCAAAATTGTGAAAGTCGAATTAGCCACTGGCCGTCCCGGCACCAATGCGGGTCTGGCCTAGGCTCGAGACTAGTTGTTGCTAATTTAGCAATGTTGAATGGCAATTTTATGAATCAATTTCTTTGAGGTCAGCAATGGCCTCTTTTTTGTGATTTTTTGCATCTTCTGCCCTTAGGTTGTTCAGGAAGCCTGATAAATGGCGGGTCGATAGGTTGGCAGAGGAATGGATTTTCCCTCCGCTTTGGCACTTTCTAACCACAATTTTTTGGCAATTTCCAACTCCCGCAAAGCTTCAAATGGTGATTCACCAAAGGCGGAACAACAATTAAGATCGGGAATATCGGCAATATAACCTTCATCTTCTTCACTGTAAAAGATATTGATGTGATAGTCCTTCATAATTAATCCTCCAATCTGAGATTATATTTTTCAACTAAAGTTAAAAACTGTTTGATTTGGTAAGGTTTAGCCTGTCCTTTAACATTTCGAACGTTAACCAATTCTGTGACGTCGGGGTGGATAAAAATATGGTGACTCCCACTAATTCTGGAAAGATGAAAACCAAATGACTCTATCAGGCTCACAAAATCGTTAAATCGTTAAAAGGTATATTCTTTGAGCAAGACAAAATTTGTTTTAAAAGTTTATGTTTTCTCCCCATATAATCTCAATTCTCCCCACTGCTATTATCAATCACTCTCTTCCCTTCTAGCTTGAAAGCAACACCATTCCTGCCGCTTCCAAATGGCGACCACCGTCCAACCGTTTTGCTCCAACGCATCGGCGATCGCCTGACTTTGTTCCACCATAATGCCACTGAGAATGGCCCAACCTTGGGGTTTGATCAGGGGGGTGAATTGGGGCAGTAAATCGACAATGACGTCCGCCAAAATATTGCAAATAATGCCATCCACCGGCTCCGCAATTAACTGCTCCAACTCCGGCACACTGCCCTCATTAATGACCAAATTATCGGGGTGAATTTGATTCAGATGGCGATTATGGCGGGCCGAATCCACCGTTAGGGGGTCATTGTCCACCCCGTACACTTTGGCCGCCCCTAATAAAATTGCTCCAATGCCCAAAATACCGGAACCACAACCAAGATCCGCCAACACTTGATTTTTGTCTGGATCCACTCGCATTTCCAAGGATTCCAAACAAAGCTGGGTGGTGGCATGGGTGCCGGTGCCAAAGGCCACCCCGGGGTCGAGGCGCAGAATCAGGCGATCGCCAGGGTCTAGGGGATCAATCCAGGCTGGGTAGATAATAAACCGATCACCAACAGGGGTGGGTTGCCAATGCTCCTTCCAACTAATGGACCAATCTTCTTCGTCAATCAATTGCCAATGGAAACGGGGCTTGGGCACCTGGAGTAATAGGGCGTCCTGCTCACACCAGAGGGCTAGGGCGGCGAGGTCAAGAATTTCTGCCTTTTCCTGGGGTAAATAACCACGGATGAGCAGGGAATGGGCCTTTTTTTCAGTGGAAGTGCCCACACAGCCAAACTTTTCCAGCCGCCAAAAAGCAGTTTCTTCCAGGGAAGGATGGCAAAGTATTCTAATTTCCCACCAACTATTAGCCACAGCCATTTATTCCTCCCTGATATGGGCCAACGGCAGGGGAGGGATTTAAACCTCCCGAAATTGACTTCAACCTTTGGCAAGCTGATTAGAGCTTAACGGTGTAGGCATCCCGAATACCAGCCACCTTGGTGATTTCTGATAGCAAACCATCGGGGAGGGGATCGTCCAAACTCAGGGCCATGACCGCATCCCCCCGGACAATTTTACGTCCCACTTGCATGCTGGCAATGTTGACGTTAAAGCTACCCAGCAGGGAACCAATTTTACCAATGATGCCCGGCATATCCCGGTGCAGGGTGAACAACATATAGTTGTTGGGGGGAACGTTAATGGGGAATTCATCCACATCGGTGATGCGGATTTCGCCGTTGCTCAACAGGGCCCCCGTGGCGGAGTGTTCCCCCATGGTGCCAGTGGCTTTGAGGTGCAAGGAGCCGGAATAGTCCCGCACCGAAGCATCTTTGGTTTCAATTACCCTAATGCCGCGCTCTTTAGCTTCGATCGCCGCATTGACATAGTTGACCCGTTCCCGGAGGGCTTGGGAGAGCAGACCTTTAATGGCCGCCACCACCAGGGGTTGACTGTTGGTATATTCCGCCAAATCCCCCTGTAAACAAACCGTCAGGCGATCGATCCGGCCACCGGCCAACTGCCCCACTAGGGTGCCAAGGGTTTCCGCTAGCTTGAGGTAAGGACGTAACTTTTCCATCACATCGGGGGTTAAGCCAGGGATATTCACCGCTGAGCGGGCCGGTAAGCCCAACAACACATCCCGTATTTGTTCAGCCACATCCACCGCCACGTTTACCTGGGCTTCTTCAGTGGAGGCCCCCAAATGGGGAGTCAGAATCACATTGCTAAATTCCCGCAGACGGGATTCCCCCAGGGGTTCCTGGGCAAACACATCCAGGGCCGCCCCGCCAATCTCGGCCGTTTCAATGGCAGTGACCAAAGCCTCTTCGTCAATGATGCCCCCCCGAGAACAGTTGATAATGCGGGCACTGGGCTTCATTTTAGCCAGGGTTTCAGCATTGATCAGATTAGCGGTTTCCGGCGTTTTGGGAATGTGCAGGGTGATGAAATCCGCTTCGCTGAATAGCAGATCCAGGTCCACCAACGTACAACCGATTTGGTCGGCCCGTTCCTGGGAAATAAACGGGTCATAGGCCAGCAATTTCATGCCCATGGCCTTGGCCACCCCGGCCACGTGGGAACCAATTTTTCCTAGACCCACAACCCCTAGGGTTTTTTTGTAAACTTCGGTGCCGATGAATTGTTTCCGTTCCCACTTATTTTCTTTGACGGATTTATTGGCATCGGGGATATGGCGGGCCAGGGCCATCATCATGGCCAAAGCGTGTTCCGCCGCCGCAATGGTATTACCTTCGGGGGAGTTAACCACCACAATGCCCTGGCGAGTGGCCGCAGGCACATCGATATTATCCACACCAACCCCAGCCCGACCAATGATTTTTAACTGGCTACCCGCTTGGATAATTTTCTCCGTCACCTTAGTGGCAGAGCGCAACATGATGGCATCGTACTCGGGGATGATGTCTATAATTTCTGCTTCCGATAGCCCAGTCTTTACGTCAACTTGGGCAACTTGTTTGAGAATATCAATGCCGACTTGGTCAATGGAGTCAGAAACTAAAACTTTAGCCATGGTGAATGATCGAAAAATTAATAGCGCTGGGGCCGGCGGGGACGGAAGGGGTAGAAAAAATCCCTGGAGCCAGGCTAGATTCACTAGATGCAGTTGGTATCCTGGGCCGATCTCCGTAGCCCATTCTAGCGGCTTGGGGGATAACCGTTAGCAATATTTCTGATTCCCTAGGGCTGAGGTGGCCAAACCATAGGCGGTATTCCCTAGAAAGCCTAGAAGTTTTTGGATATAATAAGCAAGATTAATTTAAAGTAACAAAACTTAAAATTACCCCTGCCTCTGTTCCCCCAGAGGGAAGCTTTTTTAAAACCTCTTTTAGCCAACTTTATTCAACCCCTGTAGTGATTCCCCTTTTAACCACCGCCTTAGCCCAGCCAGGGCTTAATTTTCTGCGCCGCTTCCACCGTTGGCGCTCCAGCCTTGCCATTGATGCCACCACCACCGGCATGCAACTGATGGCGGGCTTTCTCGTTTCTGTGCCGGTGTTTATCCAAGCGCCCCTGGTGCGGCAATTTCCCTGGCTTTCCCTGGCGTTGACTTTACCCTGGGTGGCGATCGCCGTTTGGTTAATGAAACGACCCGATCAGGCCCTGTGGGGGGATTTACTGCTGGGCTTTAGCTGGAGTTGGTTGGCGGGGGCCATTTATTGGGGTTGGTTTCGTTGGGAACCCCTCTGGCATTTACCCATCGAGGCGATCGGTTTACCCTTTGCCCTTTGGGGACTGAAACGGGGCTGGGGCGTAATCGGCCATTTATTCTACCTAGGCTCCCTGACGGGAACGGCCGTCACCGATATTTACTTTTACCTCACCGGGTTGATGGATCATTGGCGTCAGGTGATGGTGGTGGACCCCGAATTCGCCCGATTTGTTTTCCAAGCGGCCCTGGCTAAAATTCATACCCCCTGGGGAGCAGCCTGGGCTTGGCTATTGTTGGCCCTATTGCTGGGGCTGGGTGGTTGGGCGTTGCAACGGCGGTCCCCCGGCTGGCAGGCCTTTGCGGGAGCCGTGTTGAGTACTATTGTTGTAGATGCCCTTTTCTGGCTTGGGGCTATGATGGCCTAAGTCAACTTTTGCCATTACCCTGTGGATAAGCCTGCTCCATCCGTTCACCTAATAGTACATTTCTCCCATGGGGATGTGACTTTTCCTCTCCAGGGGCGGAACTATTGGACTGTGGGCCGGAGCCAGGAGAATGACTTGGTCATCCGGGACAGTTGCATTTCCCGCAACCATGCGATTTTGCAGGCGACGGAGGAAGATACTTTTTTGTTAATTGACCTAGGTAGCCGCAATGGCACCTTTGTCAATGGTCGGCGGGTGAGTATACCGATCGCCATTCAGGACAAGGACAAAATTACCTTTGGTAAAACGGAAGCAAAATTTTACTCTGACCAAAACGGTACGCCGTCGGGGCTGTTGCGGAATCCGGCGGAATGGGATACCCAGACCAACGTGCTCCATGAGCGGCGACTAATTACGGTGTTGGTGGCGGATATGCGCAACTTCACTGGCATGGCCCAGCAGGTACAGGAGGAATTGCTATCCCTACTGATTGGCAATTGGTTCCGCCAGGCCGGACACATTTTGCGGGAAGCCGGTAGTTGGGTGGATAAGTACATTGGCGATGCGGTGATGGCGATCTGGTTCCACGGCTACAACGAAGCTACTCCGGCGGAAATTCTTCAAATTCTCCATGCTGTCAACCGCCTCCAGGCCATGACGGCCCGGTTAAATCAAAAATACGATCTGCCTTTCCCCCTCCGCATCGGCACAGGAATTAACACTGGCTACGCCATGGTGGGTAATACTGGCAGTGGCGACCATCCCGACTACACGGCGATCGGTGATACGGTCAACGCTGCTTTTCGGTTAGAATCTGCCACCAAGCAGGCCCATTTCGACTTGGCCATGAGCGAAAAAACCTTTAGCTATCTACAGGAATTACCCCAATGGGCCGCAACTATTCAGCAAGACACCATTGAGTTGAAGGGTTACACCAATCCAATCGCCATTTACGGCCTGCCCTTTGCCACCCTGGGATTGCTGTTGGATAACACCACCCTGGAGGATGCTCCCCCTCCGGTACCGGAAGTACCTTAATCGTCCATAATGGAAACCGTCGTAATATTTCTTAACACCTATGTCTTTACCCAATTCCTTGACCACCCTAGATGGAACGCCCCTGGCCCCAGAGGTAATTGATAATAAAGTTGTCCTCTTTGTCAATGTTGCCAGTAAGTGTGGCTTAACTCCCCAGTACAGCGGCCTAGTGGCCTTGGATCAGGCCTATGGCGACCAAGGTTTGGTAATTATCGGTGTGCCCTGCAATCAGTTCGGTGCCCAGGAACCAGGCTCCCCAGAGGAGATTAAGGAATTCACCAAAACCAAGTACGACGTGGACTTTACCTTGCTAGAAAAGCAAGACGTCAATGGTCCCAACCGCAGCCCCCTCTACCAATTCCTCGTCGGCGATGGCGAAGACATTGGCTGGAATTTTGGCAAGTTTTTAATTGGTCGGGATGGGCAGGTGGTGGCCCGCTTTGACCCCCAAACTAAACCCGATGACTCTTCTTTAAAAGCTGCCATTGAAAAAGCTTTGGGCTAAGTTTTTGAGCGCCAACACTGACTGCCATTGAGCTTATCCTAATTTTTACCCTGTGCTTCTGCACGGGGTATTTGTTGTCATAGCTTGAAATTTGGGGTGCACTGCTTTCGGAATTCACCTCCATAATTGAGCTGGAGGCGGAGTTAATGCCCGCCCATCCCAACCCATGGCATTGGAAAGGAATTATGCGTGATGTTTTTATTGTTGCTGCTAAACGAACTCCCCTGGGGCGTTTTGGTGGATCCCTGACCAATTTTTCGGCGGTGGATTTGGGGGCCCATGTGATGAAAAGTGTCCTAGCCCAGGCCGGCGTGGAGGGAAAGCACCTAGATCTATACATTATGGGCAACGTGTTGAGGGCTGGCCATGGGCAACTAATTCCCCGTCAAGCGGCCTTGAAGGCGGAGATTCCCGATACGGTGGACGGCTATGCGGTGGATATGGTCTGCTCTTCCGCCATGATGAGTGTGATTAATGCCGCTTTGACCATCCGGGCCGGTGAAGGGGATCTAATTTTGGCTGGCGGGACGGAATCCATGTCCCAAACGGGTTTTTACCTCTCCCACCGGGCCCGCTGGGGCTATAAGTTTCTCATGGGGGCCCCGGAAAATTTAACTGATCTTCTTCTCCATGATGGTTTGACGGACAGCACCAATGGTGAGGGCATGGGGGACCAGACGGAAAAATTGGCCGCAGAGCATGGTTTCAGCCGGGCCGCATTGGACGAAGTGGCCTGTTTGTCGCAACAAAGGGCGGCCCAGGCCACGGAATCTGGTTATTTTGATGCAGAAATTGCCCCCATTGAAATCACCAGTCGCAAAGGGACCCAGGTGCTGAAGAGTGATGAAGGTATTCGCGCTGACACCACCGTGGAAAGCCTGGGCAAATTGCGGTCAGCCTTTGCCAAGGACGGTGTGTTAACGGCGGGCAACTGTAGCCAGATTACCGATGGGGCGGCAGCTTTACTCCTAGCCAGTGCGGAAGCGGTGGAAAAATATCAACTCAAACCCCTGGCCAAAATTCTTGGGGGGAGTTGGGCCGCCGGCACCCCCAGCCGTTTTCCCGAGTTGCCCATCACCGCTAGCCAAAAACTGTTGGCCAAGCTGGATAAGACCCTTGCTGATTTTGACTTGTTTGAAAATAATGAGGCCTTCTCCGTCAGCAATCTCTTATTTGAGCAGCAATTGGGAGTGGACCGGGACAAGTTGAATGTTAACGGTGGGGCGATCGCCTTGGGTCATCCCATTGGGGCATCGGGGGCCCGGATTATGGTTACCCTACTCTACGCTCTGCAACAACGGGATAAAGCCATGGGTCTGGCGGCCCTTTGCCATGGTACCGGCGGCGGTACGGCCGTAGCCATTGAAAGGGTTTAAGGATTAGTGGCTGATCGAGTCGAATGTGGAGGCTTTGGCTGATCAAGTTGAATTTGTTTCTATTAACTTTTAAGGAGTCACCATGTTAAGTCTGGGTTTGGAAGATAAGGTAATTGTGGTCACCGGCGGCAATCGGGGCATCGGCGCGGCGATCGTCAAATTGCTCCAGGAAATGGGGGCTAAGGTGGCTTTCACTGATTTAGCTACGGATGGCGGTAATGCTGAGGCCCTGGGGGTGGTGGCCAACGTCACCGATTTAGAATCCATGACGGCGGCGGCGGCGGAAATCACCGATAAGCTGGGGCCCGTTTACGGCATAGTGGCCAATGCTGGCATTACCAAAGACAACTTTTTTCCCAAATTAACCCCCGCCGATTGGGATGCGGTGCTCAATGTCAACCTCAAGGGGGTGGCCTACAGCATCAAACCGTTCATTGAAGGTATGTACGAACGCAAAGCCGGTTCCATTGTGGCCATTAGTTCCATCTCTGGGGAGCGGGGCAACGTTGGCCAAACTAACTATTCCGCCACTAAGGCCGGGGTGATTGGCATGATGAAATCCCTTGCTCGGGAGGGAGCCCGTTACGGGGTGCGGGCCAATGCAGTGGCCCCCGGTTTCATTGACACGGAAATGACCTTAGCCATCCGGGAAGATATTCGGGAGAAAATTACTAAGGAAATCCCCTTCCGCCGTTTTGGTAAACCAGAAGAAATTGCCTGGGCGGTGGCCTTTTTGCTCTCTCCCGTGGCCAGTAGCTATGTCACCGGCGAAGTGTTACGGGTGAATGGTGCTCACCACACCTAATTTTTGCGGTATTGTGCAGACATCCTAATTTTCTCCTCCCTAAATATCTGGGGAGTTTTTTTTAGCCGTCCAAATCCCCCGCCATCACTGTGGCGATCGCCGTTTTGGCGTTGTCCTGAAATTCCCGCACGTTAACCTTGTTGAGCAGGAAAATGGAGAAAATTAAACCCAGGGCTTGGATAGCAAATACCAAACCGTAGGCCAACACTGCATTCGCAAACAAAGCCTTGCCGATGTTCAAAATTGTGCCCCCGGCCACGGTGGCTAAGCCCCTGGAAATGGATTGGGCTAAACCCCAGGCCCCGATGAAAGTGCCAGCGGTTTCCACTGCGGTGAGGTCCAACATCAAACTGGTGGCTCCGGCGGTGATCATGCCCGAGGCTAAACCGAAGAAAAGTAGACCGGATTTTAACAGGGTCACATTTTGCTGAAATCCCGCCAGAATTAGCAAGGAAAAACAAAGGGCGGCCAGGGCACAGCCCAGGGAAGTGGTGCGTTGCTTGCCTAAACGGGGTACGACAAAAAAGCCGGTGGAACCAATGCCCAACAGGGTACCCATGCCAAAAAAGGCGTTTAACTGGGTGGTTTCAGAAATGCAAAGGTTAAAGACTTCTCCGCCGTAGGGTTCTAGCACCGCATCCTGCATAAATAGGCTCAGGGTCAGCAGTAGTAAAAAACCGAAGAAGATGGCCGTTTGTCGGCTGGCGGTCAGAACCTTCACCGCTTGCCCCAGGGTGATTTCGTCCTCCCGGCCTTCGGAACGATCGCCAAAGCGAGAATATTTTTTTTCCACCCCCACCGTGGCCAGCCAGGCCAGGAAAACGACGATCGCCGGCATGATGATAAAGACGGGATTAATGCCCCGTTGCAGTTGGGCAATGTCAACGGTTTTTTTCACCAGCAGAGCATCGGCATCCAACAGAGCCCGGCCACAAATTTCCGGGGTATTTAACAGGCGGGAGCTGACAATGGCCCCCAGCACAATGCCCACCATCAACATGGACCAGACAATACCCACTAGTTTGGAGCGATTGTCTTCGTCGGACACATCCACCAACAGGGCGGCAAAGGGAGTGGAGCTTAAACTCAGGGTTACTCCGTAGGCAGCGAAAACTGTGCCCAGCGCTATGCTCCAAAAAATTGTTAGGGCCCCCCAACCGTTATTTTGCAAACTGAGGCCCAACTGCCACACCACCTGGAGGGCGATAAAGGACAACACCGTAAAGCCTAGGGCTCCCAACCAAACATAACCAGTGCGATGGTAGCCCCACAACCGTTGACTGTCGGATAGTTGCCCACACCACACTTTAAAAGGGCTAACAAATTGATACATGGCGATCGCCGTGGCGGCCACCCAGGGTAACACCGCCAACTCATCAATTAAAATGCGGTTGAGTACCCCCAGGGTTAACAGGGACATAATGCCCAGCCCCATCTGGAATAAGCCTAGGCGGAACATGGTCACCAAGGGCAATTTTGGCAACGGGGCCCCGGCCATCGATTCGCTAACGGTCATGAATACATTGCCAGAGAAAACACTCCGTATTCTAACTAACCAATGCCCGGCAAAACTTTTCCTAGAGGCGATCGAGCATGGTTTGCAGTTCCCCCTGTACCCTTGCATAGCTAGCCGTTAGGGCGGGGAAATGGTCTGGGTCCATGGCCAGGGAGTCCCGTTGGCGGGCAAGATTTTCTAAGGTTTTAGCCTGTTGGGCCAAAAGCACCGCCCCCAAGTTAGCACTGCTAGAACCAAGCGTATGGGCGGCTAAACTCAAATCTACCCAATCTTGATTGGCGATCGCCAGTTTGATCCTTTGCAATAGTTCCGGCACCGTTTGACAATAGATATCGCTAATTTCCCTGAGAATTAAGTCACCATTTTCCTCATCCAATTCCCGCAGAGAATAGATAATGTCTTGGTCAATGGAGGGCAAGGCCATGCTGGCCAAGTCCTCTGGATCGGGGCTAGAAGGGGATGATTTTGACTCAAAAGTATTGGCGCTGGGAACGACGGTAACCGTATTTTGGCTGGTGGACTGGAGCGCTGTGGCAGCCACCTGTAAGGCCTGTTGCAGAGCTTCTAGGCGGATGGGTTTACTGACATAATCATTCATGCCGCTGGCCAAACACCGTTCCCGATCGCCTTCCATGGAATAGGCTGTCACTGCAATGATCCAAGGTCTTTGACTCCGGCCCCGGGACTGTCGGATCTGCTTCGTCGCCGTCAAGCCATCCATTTCCGGCATTTCCACATCCATCAACACCACATCGTAATCCCCCTTAGCCAAAGCCGTGAGGGCTTCTTGGCCGTTGTTGACCACCTCTACTGGGTAACCCAACTTTTTCAGCAAGAGCTTGGCCACCTGTTGATTAATTAGGTTATCTTCCGCCAACAAAATGGTTAAATTGGAAGGAGCATAGGGAAACAAAGGCCCGCTGATTGCCCCCGTAGACACTAGGGTGGGAGGCTCCGTTTGTCCCAACACCTGCACCAAGGTATTTTCCAGCTCGTCAGGATTGATTGGACTCCTAAGCCAAGTCTGTACCGGAGATTTATCCCCGCTGTAGCGCTCCCCAGGGGATAGGTAAATGTCCGTGGCCACCAGCACCGGAATGCCTTGGTCCGTGGGGGCCCACGTTGCAATTTCCGCCAAATCAAAATCGGCCAAATGCTCTCCCCTCCCGTCTGGATGGGGACAATGGATGATTAGGGCGCTATAGGTTTTTTGCGCTAATTTTTCCCCTAGATCCTCCCCCAGTTTTGCCGGAGAAGAAAAAGTAATTTGCTCCGCTTGGAGACGCCAACTGGCCAAAAGATTTTGCATTCTGGTGGCCCGGCCTTCGTCGTAATCCGCCACCAACACCGATCGCCCAAGGAACAGGGAGTGGCGCAAATTATGGGCAGAATAGGCACAGCTGGGCACCACCGTTAAATTGACAGTGAAATAGAAAGTCGAACCCAGGGTTGTCGGTTGCCCGATCTGCCAAGGAGCGGGGGGGTCTCCCACCACACAACCATTACTTTCTGCCCAGATGGTGCCCCCCATCAAAGCAGTTAAACGGACACAAATGGCCAAGCCCAACCCCGTGCCCCCAAAGCGCCGGGTAATGGAAGAATTGCCCTGGCTAAAGGCCTGAAACAAAGCCTGCTGTTGGTTGGGGGCGATGCCAATGCCCGTGTCCTGCACCGCAAAACAGAGTTGATATTCCCCCTTGGCCGCGTCATGGTCCACCACTTCCACCGTCACTTTAACCTGCCCTGCTTCGGTGAACTTGACCGCATTGCTGAGGAGATTAACCAAAATTTGCCTGAGGCGAGTCACGTCCCCCTGGAGGTTGGGGGGAATGGGGGTGAGAAAACGTCGGATCAGGGTGAGGGATTTTTCCCTGGCGCTGGGCACCACCACATCCAAGGCTTCCTCCAGGCATTGCCCCAAATCAAATGGGTACACTTCCAGGTCCAATTTGCCGGCTTCAATCTTGGAAAAATCCAAAATATCGTTAATTAGGGTGAGCAGGGTTTCCCCACTGTTGCGGATGGTTTGGGTGAAATATTTTTGTTGGGTGGTTAATGCCGTATCTAGCAATAATCCGGTCATGCCGATGATGGCATTCATGGGGGTGCGAATTTCGTGGCTCATGGTGGCCAAAAATTCACTTTTGGAGCGGTTAGCTGCCTCCGCCGCACTGGTGGCCACCACCAATTCTTGATTTTGTTCGGCCAATTGTTGCCGCATGCGCCGTTCCATTTCCAGGGATTGCCCCTGAATCACTTCCACTTGTTTACGCTGGCTGATGTCCCGGTAAAGCCAAAAATGGCCCTGGGAGCTATCCCCCAACAAGATGGGCACATAATCCCGCTCAAAAAAACGTCCGTCCTGTAGGGACAGTTCCACTTTCAGCAATGGTTCCGGATGCTCGATCGCCAAAAAGTCTTCGGTTATGCCCTGGCCCTGGGAAACAAGGCCATTAATGCGGGGGGCGATCGTCGTTAAATTTTTCCCCAGCAGGAGTTCGGCGGGAAAACCGAGGTTAAACAGTCGAGCAAATTCGGGATTGACCACCACAATATTGCCCAGGGCGTCGGTCATTAGCACCCCCGCTTGCATATTTTGCACCAGGGTACTGAGGCGGGTGGAGGTGCAAGCCAAGGCTTCAGCGGTTTTGGCCTGTTCTAGTAGGGTATGGCGCAGATTGTCCCTGGTTTGTTTTAGTTCCAGGTGGGTCTTCACCCGGGCCAACAGTTCCGGCGGGCTAAAGGGTTTGGTGACATAGTCCACTGCCCCCTTGGCAAAGGCTTGGAGAAGATGTTGTTTTTCGTTGCTGGCGGTAAGAAAAATTACCGGAATATCTCTGGCCTGGGGATCCTGTTTAAGGCGATCGCACACTTCCAGCCCATCCATGCCGGGCATCATCAAATCCAACAGAATCAGGTCCGGTTGAGCCTGGGTGGCCCGTTGCAGAGCTTCTGGCCCGGAGGTGACAAAGGTGGTGCTGTAACCTTCCCCTTCCAACAGCTCGGAAATGACATAGATATTATCTTTCACATCATCTACCACCAGAATGAGAAAACTCTCTGGCTCAAAAGTGGCAATGGCTGAAGGGGGCTGGGATGGGGACATTACAAATTTGCCCGTTGATGTTTTTATTGTTGATGTTTCGATTATCTAGGGGAATAAGCCCAGAGGCCGATGGAAGAGTTTGCAGTGGTGATAATTGGGGCAGGGCCCGCCGGGGGGCAATGTGCTCGACAGTTGGCCCGACAGGGTGTCCGAGTCCTGTTAGTAGAGCAACATTCAAATTTTAGCCAAAATAATTACTCTAGCGCCGCTAGTCCTTTGGAAACCATGGCATTGTTTGATCTACCTCCAGGGGTGGTGGCCCGCTATTGGCACAATTTGGCGATCGCCGCCACGGAAAAAGAACAAGTCTGGTACAGCGATCAACCTCAGGGTGTTGTGTTTGATTTTGCGAAATTGCGACAATTTTTAGCGGATATGGTCACGGAGGCGGGGGGTCAGGTGTGGTTGGGGCACCGTTTTTTGAGTTACCAACCGGGGGAATCGGGGTTAGAGGTTACCCTATCTTGCCGAGATCCCCTAGGTGCTGGATCCCTGGAAAAGGTCACTGTCAAAACCCAGGTGTTAATTGATGCCACCGGCTCAAAGCGGGCGGTGATTAATTATGGGCAACCCAAAGTCACGGATAACGGTCAATATTACCGAGGCATTGGCACAGAATATTTAATCACGGTGGACGAAGCTACCCATGAACGTTTTGCCGACACCTTAGTTTTCTTCCTTGGTTACCGTTGGAGTCCCCAGGGTTATTCCTGGATTTTTCCCATGGATAATCACCAGTTAAAGGTGGGAACAGCTATTTTTGCCGGGCAACACCGTTATTTAGGTAAGTTAAAGCCGATCCGTGCCTATACTGAAGCCATTATCCGGGACTATTTAAAACTGGAAAAATCCCAATACCATCTGGAGGAAATCCACGGCTCCGTGTTGGATTACGCCGTTAATCAAGGGGACACTTACCATCGGGGTTCCGTGGTGGCGATCGGGGATGCGGTATCGACGGTAAATTTTTTGGGAGGAGAAGGCATCCGCCATGGTATGCAGGGAGCTAATATTGCCGTTCCCTTTGTGCGGGATTATCTCCAGGGGGATCCAAAGGCTTTCGGAAAGTATGAGCAGGCGATGAAAGCCCATTTTGCTGAACCCTGGCAACGGACAGAAAAATTAAGTCAACGGGTTTACCTAGAGTTTGGCGATCGCCAGATTGATTTGGGGGTGACGTACTTGAGCTATCTCCGCTATGAAGATGTGTTGGATCTTCTTTTCCATTACCGATTTGATAGGATCTATGGGGGCATCACTCCCCTTTTGCTCAAAAAAGTTGCCCAATTCAGCCAGCAGTGCCGCCGATGGTTCAAAAATCTTCATCATTTTTTCCCTATTTAATTATTGGACTTTGCGCCCTGTTGGGGGCCTGCAGTAGCAACCAAGCGTTACAGGATCGTTTTGCCGCCAATCCTTCCCTGGGCAGTTCTCCCAATACCACTACCCCGGTTTCCCCTGCCCCAACTCCCCAACCCACAGAGCCAGATTCCACCGCCACACCCACTCCAACCCCCACTGCCACCTTTTCTACGGGCACTTTTAGCGATCTAGAAAAAGTAGGCGATCGCCAAAGGGCAGAAATTGAAGACCTGAGTCAACTAGGCATTGTTCAAGCTAAAACGGGGCAGGAATTTGCGCCCCAGAGTAACATCAGTCGGGGAGAATTCGCCCGCTGGTTATTTCGAGCCAATAATGTCTTTTTTGCCAACCAACCCAGTAAACAAATTAGACCCGCTTCCAGTAACACCACCCCTCTTTTCACCGACGTTCCCCCCAGCCACCCCGACTTTGCCCAAATTCAAGGTTTAGCTGATGCCGGTTTAATTCCCTCTAGCCTCACCAACGACCCCAGCGCCACCCAGTTTCGCCCCGGTGCTCCCCTAACTAGGGAAGATGTAGTCCGTTGGAAAGTGCCCCTAGACTATCGCCGGGCCCTGCCCAATGCCAGCCTGGAAAATATTAAAGAAACCTGGGGTTTCCAGGACGCCGCCAAAATTAACCCCAACATTTGGCCCGCCCTAGCTGCCGACTTCCAAAATGGCGATCAATCCAACCTCAAAAGAATGTTTGGTTACATCACCATCTTTCAACCCCAGCGCCCCGCCACCAGGGAAGAAGCAGCCTCTGCCCTCTGGTTTTTAGGAGCCCAGGCCGATGGCCTAAGCGCCAAAGATGTCATTAATGCTCCCGCAGCCCCATCCCCCGCAGTTGAGCCTGAGCCCACCGTTACTCCGGAGAATTCCCCCAATTAATTAATGACTAAAATCGCTTACAGTGGCTAATTAAACTTAAATTTGACTGAATTTAACTAGCTTTGACCATAGGCTGGCCCTGTCTGAGTAGTAATAATAATTTGGTCGAGGGATTTAAAGCTGATCAAGGCGCCCCAATGGTTGTCAAGGTGCCCGCAAAAACTCTTGGCATGGACTTTTTTTCTTCGTCCGGTCAAGATAATATTAGTCTGCTAATCAGAGAACTGAACCCCTAAGAGTTGACAATGCCCCTATCCTCCCAACCGGCCATCTTAATTATTGGTGGTGCAGAAGATAAAGTTCACGGCCGTGAAATTTTACAAACATTTTGGTCGCGTTCCGGTGGCACCGACGCCATTATTGGCATCATTCCCTCTGCATCTCGGGAGCCTTTACTAATTGGGGAGAGATATCAAACTATCTTTGGCGACATGGGGGTCAAAGAGTTAAAGGTATTGGATATCCGGGACCGCTCCCAGGGGGACGACAGTGGTTACCGGGAATTTGTCGAACAGTGTACAGGCATTTTTATGACCGGGGGAGATCAACTGCGCCTTTGTGGGCTGTTGGCGGATACCCCCTTGATGGACCGCATTCGTCAACGGGTGCATAACGGGGAAATTAGTTTAGCAGGCACCAGTGCAGGGGCAGCGGTGATGGGGCATCACATGATTGCCGGGGGCAGTAGCGGCGAATGGCCCAATCGAGCTTTGGTGGATATGGCAGTGGGGCTGGGGATTGTGCCGGAAATTGTGGTGGATCAGCATTTCCACAATCGTAACCGCATGGCCCGGCTGTTGAGTGCCATTTCTACCCATCCTGAGTTGCTTGGTTTAGGCATTGATGAAGATACCTGCGCCATGTTCGAGCGGGATGGCTCCGTTAAAGTTATTGGCCAGGGTACGGTGTCCTTTGTGGATGCTAGGGACATGAGCTACACCAACGCCGCTATGGTGGTGGCCAATGCCCCGTTGAGCCTCCATAATCTCCGCCTTAACATCCTTGTCCATGGGGAAGTTTATCATCAAGTAAAACAGCGGGCTTTTCCTCGGGTAATCTAGGGGTGACCCAAGGCAGGTAAGGTTCCCTGACCCCAGGGACTGACTCGGATCAATTGTTCACAGCGAACAGTTTCAGTCAGAGGCCTAGCTTGAGAATGATAGTCGGCGTGTTGTGCTTCTTGCATTGGTTCTTGACTGACACAGATCATGAAAATTCTTAAAACCCTTACTCTCCGCGGCCCTAACTATTGGAGCATTCGACGCAAGAAGTTAATTGTAATGCGCCTAGATTTGGAGGATTTGGCGGAGCGACCCTCCAGTAGTATTCCCGGTTTTTATGAAGGGTTAATCAGGGTGTTGCCCTCCCTCATAGAACACTTTTGCTCCCCAGGCCACCGGGGCGGCTTTTTGGAAAGGGTGCAGGAAGGAACCTATATGGGTCATATCGTTGAGCATGTGGCCCTGGAACTCCAGGAATTGGTCGGTATGACAGCGGGATTTGGCCGCACCAGGGAAACTTCGACCCCGGGCATTTATAACGTTGTCTATGAATATGTGGATGAACAGGCGGGACGTTACGCCGGCAGGGCGGCGGTGCGTTTATGTCGTGCCTTGGTGGATACGGGGGATTATCCCCAAGCAGAATTGGAGAAGGATTTAGAAGATTTACGGGATTTGGGGGCTAACTCTGCCCTGGGCCCCAGCACCGAAACCATCGTTACTGAAGCTGATGCCCGTAAAATTCCCTGGATGCTCCTCAGTGCCAGGGCCATGGTGCAGTTGGGGTATGGCATACATCAGCAGAGAATTCAGGCGACCCTTAGTTCCCAATCTGGCATTCTGGGGGTGGAACTGGCCTGTGATAAGGAAGGTACCAAAACCATTCTCCAAGATGCGGGCATTCCAGTGCCCAGGGGCACCACCATCCAATATTTTGATGATTTGGAGGAAGCCATCAACGATGTGGGGGGCTATCCGATAGTAATTAAACCCCTAGACGGTAACCATGGTCGGGGCATCACCATTAATGTGCGCCATTGGCAGGAGGCGATCGCCGCCTATGATTTAGCAGTGGAAGAATCGAAGAGTCGTTCCATTATTGTGGAGCGCTATTACGAAGGCAGTGACCATCGGGTGCTGGTGGTAAATGGCAAACTGGTGGCGGTGGCGGAGAGAATTCCGGCCCATGTGACCGGGGACGGCAACTCCACCATTAGCGAGTTAATTGATAAAACCAACCAAGACCCCAATCGCGGTGATGGGCACGATAATATTCTCACCAAAATTGTTGTTAATAAAACGGCGATCGATGTAATGGAACGCCAGGGCCATAACCTGGACAGCATTTTACCCAAAGATGAAGTGGTTTATCTGCGGGCCACGGCCAACCTCAGCACCGGCGGCATTGCCATTGACCGCACCGACGATATTCACCTGGAAAATATCTGGTTAATGGAACGGGTAGCCAAAGTGATTGGCCTCGACATTGCCGGCATCGACGTGGTGACCTCCGATATTAGTAAGCCCCTGCGGGAAACCAACGGGGTAATTGTGGAAGTGAACGCTGCCCCGGGTTTTCGTATGCATGTGGCCCCCAGCCAGGGCCTACCCCGTAACGTAGCCGCCCCCGTATTGGATATGCTCTTTCCCCCCGGTACCCCTAGCCGCATTCCCATTTTGGCAGTGACGGGCACCAACGGTAAAACCACCACTACCCGCCTTTTGGCCCATATTTATCGACAGACGGGCAAAACGGTGGGCTACACCAGCACCGATGCCATCTATATCAACGAATACTGTGTGGAAAAAGGGGACAATACGGGACCCCAGAGTGCCGGAGTAATTTTACGGGATCCCACGGTGGAAGTGGCGGTGTTGGAAACGGCCCGGGGCGGAATTTTGCGGGCAGGACTAGCCTTTGATACCTGTGACGTGGGGGTAGTGCTCAACGTGGCGGCGGACCACCTCGGTTTGGGAGATATTGACACCATTGAACAAATGGCCAAAGTTAAGTCCGTCATTGCGGAAGTGGTTGATCCCAGTGGTTATGCGGTGCTCAATGCCGACGATCCCTTGGTGGCGGCCATGGCGGATAAGGTGAAAGCCAAGGTGGCCTATTTCTCCATGAATCCCGATAACCCCATTATCCAAACCCACATACGGCGCAATGGCATTGCGGCAGTCTATGAATCTGGTTATTTGTCCATTTTGGAAGGTTCCTGGACTCTGCGGGTGGAGCAGGCCACATTGATTCCCATGACCATGGGGGGGATGGCACCGTTTATGATTGCCAATGCCCTGGCCGCCTGTCTGGCCGCCTTTGTTAATGGCTTAGATGTGGAAATAATTCGTCAGGGGGTACGCACCTTCACCACCTCGGCGGAACAGACCCCCGGCAGGATGAATTTATTTAATCTGGGTCGTTACCATGCGTTGGTGGACTATGCCCACAATCCGGCCGGCTATCGGGCCGTAGGAGATTTTGTCAAAAACTGGCGGGGTCAACGTTTTGGGGTGGTGGGGGGCCCTGGCGATCGCCGGGATAGTGATTTGATTGAGTTGGGACAAATTGCCGCCCAAGTATTTGACCGTATCATTGTCAAAGAAGATGACGATAAGCGGGGCCGGTCAGAGGGAGAAGCGGCCGATTTAATCATTAAGGGCATTTTGCAAGAAAATCCTGGTGCCGACTATGAGTTAATTTTGAATGAAACCACCGCCCTCAACCAGGCTCTAGACAACGTTGAAACCGATGGCTTGGTGGTGATGTTCCCCGAAAGTGTCACCAAGGCCATCGACATGATCAAAGACCGCAATCCCATCGGCTAAAGGCTCTGTCTCTTTTTTCTCACCAATGCCATGGCCACCTATCAAAAAAGCAACCTTGCCTGGGAATTGCAACAGTTAACGCAGAATGGGCGGGAATGGGTGGCCTGGCAGACTGATCGCCTCTGGCAGGGGGTGCCTCCCATACCGGGGTTAGATATTCCCCATTGGGAACGGTGGGAAGAATTAATTTTCCACAGCTTACTCTGGTTAATTATTGCAGTGGCGATCGCCTTCATTTGGTTGAACCGCCGCACTTGGCAGAGGTATTGGCATAATTTAACCGCAGTGGATTTGCGCCCTAATTTTGCAACTCCTCCCCCCGGAGCTAGCTATTGGATGAGAACGGCCCACCAGGCTGCCCGCCAGGGAGATTATTACCAAGCTTGCCGTTATTTGTATTTGGCCATGTTGCAAATATTGCAGGAGAAAAGGGGTTTAGAGCCAGCACCAGGGAGAACTGACCGGGAATATCAACGGCTAACGGCGCAATTTCCCCAGGCCAGCGCCTACAATACCCTTTTCACTATCCATCAGGAACTCTGTTTTGGCCAGCAACAGGCTTCCCTGGAGTTATTTGAAGATTGCCAAGGGGCGATCGCCCAATTGGAACATAGCCCTAGGGCAACAACGGATCAGCGAAAATTGGCTGGGTCCTGATCCCGGCGGTGACGCACTGGAATTGGTTCTCCTTCCTGATCTCCCACTAAACTGGCGGTGGTTTCCAACGCTTGGCGGAGATGTTTAGCCGCATAAATGGACATATCCCGGGGCACATTAATACGATCCCGCAGATAACGCAAAGCTTGGTCGGTACCCTGGGGTGGTGTACATTGTTCCCCCGTCGCCAGTAGGGTTAACGCACAGCGTAGAGCTTGCTCAAAACTCTCCCCCCGGTCATGGCCATTGATTTCAATAATATTGCGGTGGTGTTTCACCACCCTGGCGATCGCCTCTTGCTTAACGTTTTCCGGTTCCGGGTAGGTGGCATCGGGTAAACCAAACCAAGGGCCATGGTCTACCCGCGCTTGGTTCTGCTGGGCCTGGGCGCTGCCGTTGGAGTAACAACCACCCATTTGGGGAGGCAAATCGTGGGCATGGGTGTGGAAATCACTCTGGGTGCCCCGGTAGGTATCCCTAGTTTCCAATGCCCCAAACCAGTCGTTGAGCCGGGGATTATTTTCCCGCAGAGAATAACCTTTGTAATAAAACAGGCTGGCATTCATGCGCTCCACATAGGGAATAAAAACGATGTCAGCAGTGCTAAATTCCGGCAAAAAATAGGGACCAGGCAATTTTTCTAAGGCTTTTTCCACTTGATCAACTACCTGTTGAAACTGTTGTTGATTCCGTTGATCGGCACCGGGAAACATGGCTGGGTAACAGAGCCAATTACACCAAGCTCGAAACAATAGTCTTTCCAGTTTTCTCAGGGGTAAAACCAATGGATCTTCCATGCCCCAAAGCAATGGCCCAAAAGCATTTTCCAAAGCCATTAAAATATCGTCGCTTTCGGTGTAGAATCTGCCATCTAACTCCAAAGCCGGTAACATTCCCGATGGCACCAATTTTTTATACCAAGCTTCCTTTTCTCCGTAGCAAAACATGGTCACTTTTTTAATTTGGTAGGGAATTTGCTTTTCTTCTAACCATAACCAAACTTTTTGACAATAGGGACACCAGGCATGATTATCCCGATAGAGGGTGACTCGCACTGCCTCCTCCGGTTGTCCAAACAATCTTAAGGTTGCCTGGGCAGTGGTGGCACCATTAACTGTATCCACTTGGTAGTTAGATAATTCCGCTAGAGCCGGCCAGGAAAGGGGAGTAACCATAAAATTTTATCGGTTTAATAGTAGTTAAATAAGATAATAAAATCGGGAGAAATATCTATTAATTCAACTAGAATGATTGGGGAAATTTTAGGGCAGCATCTATATCTTTAATTCTAACCATTAGTATCATTCAAGCGATGAAACTGCGTCCTTCGTAGAATTGTATCATTTTTGAGGCTGACAGGTTTTGATGTAAGGTGAAGCGGAACCATCAGCCGCCATAATATGAAGCAAATTATTCCCGCACTGATCACTTTTTCTTTTTTTTCAATGGCGATCGCCGAGCGCGCTCCTGGCATTGCCGCTTTGCCTCCCCAGTACCAAAACATCAAGGATCTGGAGGTAATGGTCAATTACGTTAAAGAAAATCCCGACGTGGCAGCAACGTTGAAATCCATAGATTTAACAAATCAGACCATTAACTATGGTCAAGATTGCCAGATCAGGTTTGAAAGAAAACCTTCTAATAACCCCCCGGGCTGGGTTGGCCCAGCGGAACCACTCCAATTCAAAGCAGTTAACTGTTTAGAGGAATGATTAACGCAGAATAGCAATCATTACCAAATCAGAATTTTCAGTCAAAAAAGCTCCAGACCAATACAATTAAATCCATCAAATGCTGTATTTATTCCTCATTATCCGCAAATGCTTGAATCAGCGCTGGATAATCCTCCTGTGCAGGAAATTTGTTAAAACTGTACTTTGCACCAGTGGTAGCCCAAGCTAGCTTTTCGTCTGTGTAGCACTCAATGAATGGCCTATAGTTTTGAGTGTCTTCTAACATAGTGGAGCGTACGTTGACAAAATCATCTATCCCTTCAGGGCGTGTAAATAGCCAGCTCATACAATGGCCACAGAAATAGTGACGTGTACCCCCATGTAAACCACCGATAGCAGGTGAACCTAATGTGATAAAAAATGCAGAACTGGGAAACAGTGAACTCAGACTAAATGCGCTTGATGTCATTTTCTGACACCCTGTACAATGACAAGCCATAGTAATCAATGGTTTTGAAGACACCTCAAATTGAATCTTGCCGCAACGGCAACTTCCTTTAGTCTTGTGAGGTACATAGTTCACAGCAATTGATCTCCAAGTCTTCTATGGATAATTTATCGCAATTATCTCAATCAGCAAAATAGGAATATAGCTTGATGCATCTTTTGGCGATCGCCATTAAATCCATCGCTTATTTTTCAACAAACATCCAGACAAACAAAACGAGGATATATCGGCAAATTTCCGCTATTTAGCTTCTTCAACTACATTGACTCAACCTTTTGGGGACTGTGCGGAATCAAATCCGTGGTTTCGCGAATCGATTTATATTTATCCGTTCCCTCAAAACTAATCGGTTCATTATTTGTGAGAGCTTTCAGTCCGTAAAACAAATTCATGATGCCACACATCATCATTGCCCCCCCGCGCAAAGTAAAAAAAGATCTACTAATTCGACGAAAAATTGCTGGCAGGCTAAAGGCCGATCTCCACAAATCACGGTGCGCCTTTAAAAGCTCTGCAGGAGTCATTTTACTGGGCATGAATGTCACATTATAGCCATTGTAAAACTCCCACCCTAAATCAGAACGCAACCGATCCGCATCCATCATCTTTGAATATGAACGTGTGCCTTTGAAGGGAGTAAGAATGCTCAAAAATGGCACATCTACACCAATTTCCTCCAATTGGTTAGCCATGTCTCGGATGCTCTCTGGGGTATCTCCATCCAAACCGGAAATAAAACCAGCCATTACACCAATCCCGCGGTCGTGCAATTTTTTAATTTTGCTTTGATACTCTGCGACTTTGTTTTGGCGTTTTCCTGCATCTTCCAAAGATTCCTGGCCGAATGATTCAATGCCGAAAAAAATTCCGATGCAACCAGAGTCGCGCATCAAATCTAACAGCTCGTCATCCTTAGTGATGTCCATACTCGCTTGGGTCAACCACCACTTTCGCAGAGGGATCATCTGGCGCAGAAGTTCCTTGATATAAGGTCTGTTTGCTGTCAAATTATCATCCCAGAACCAGACGGTCTTTCGTTGCCACCACCATTTGAATTTGTTGTATCGGACGTCGTTTAGCACTGCCTCGACAGGGCGAGTACGGAAACCGGGATTGAGAACGGGTACAGTGCAGAATGAACAGGTAAATGGACATCCTCTAGTGGCTTGGACGACCCGTCGAATGAAGTATTGCGGAGGTAAGAGATCATACCGAGGAGTGGGGACATGGGTGAGAGGAATAGCTTCGCCAACATACCTTTGCTGAAGCCTATTTTGCTCGATATCTTGGAAAATCTGCTCCCAGACGGACTCTCCTTCACCAATGACAATACTATCCACAAATCCTAGAGCTTCCTCTGGCGCAAAGGTGACATGAGGACCGCCTGCGATTGTTATCTTGCCCCGTTTTCGATACTCCCCTGCCAAACGATATGCTTCCGGTGCAAAGCCACTGAAGAAGGAGAGAACGATCACGTCCGCTTCGCTATCTAGGTTTACGGTCTCAACCTGCTGGTGAATGACTCGAACAGTATGTTTTGCTGGGGTCAGCGCAGCCAGGTGAATACCAGTCAGCGGTGGGACAAAATGAACCTCATGTCCCTTGCGGTATCGCTGAATGTAGACAATGATGATGTCGATTTTCATGGCTCGTTTCCCAAACTCCTTTGGCTTGTGCTCCATGGTAGATGGTATTTCAAGGTTTGCAGCCTACCCCTGTTCAGTGACCACAATATGAAGCCAGTTATTCTCACATTAATCGGTTTGTTTTTTGCCCAACTGGCGATCGCCGGTAAAATTTGAGTATGTTTACCAATCTCCCCTGAGCTTATCAAGACAATTTCAAGAAGTGGAATTATGAAGTAATTCGCTGCCTATCAAGAAATTTTACAAGAGGGGGAACAGAGAGGTTTAGCTAAGGAAAAAATGGAGGACGAGCTAGAGGATCGTTTTGAAGAAAAACTGGAAACTATACCCATACCAAAAAAATCAGGTCTGGCGATCGCCGAGATTGTCAAAAAATGTCAAAGAATTAGATGTTGATGTGGAATTGGTTAATCAGTTTGTGGCCAATCAAAACAATTAAGGATTCGAGTAACCATCCGTTGGCAGACAGCTTGCTATATCCATTACTTGCCAATGCAGAAACGGCTGAAAATACGGTCTAACACTGACTCCGTTACCGTTTCCCCTGTCACTCGTCCAAGGGCATTGATGGCCAAACGCAGGTCAATGGTCCAAAAGTCTAGGGGTAACTGCTCCGTTAGGGTTTGTTGTAATTGCTTAAGAGCTAGTTGAGCTTCCGTTAAAACAGCCGCTTGTCTTTGGTTGATGGCAAAATCTAAATTTTGGGGTGATAAGCTATTTTGATTAACTTGCTCAACAATGGCGGTTTCTAGAGCGTCGATACCTAAATTAACGGCGGCGGCGGTTAGAACTATGTTAGTAATTCCTGGTGGATAGTTGACTAAATCGGCCCGGGCTAAATCAATTTTGTTAATTACCAAAATTAAAGGGCGGTCTTTGACTTGGTCGTAAATCAACTGGTCTGCCTCGGTCCAACCCTGATGAGCATCCACCGTCAATAAAACTAAATCCGCCTGTTGGGCCGCTTTGCGGGAGCGCTCTACTCCCATCTGCTCCACTTGGTCCGCCGTTTCCCGAATACCTGCAGTGTCTAATACCTGGATGGGAATGCCTTCCACTACGAGTTGGGATTCCACCACGTCCCTGGTGGTGCCTGGTAGATCAGTGACGATCGCCCGGTCTGTGCGGCTCCAAGCATTGAGTAAGCTGGATTTCCCCACATTGGGTTGCCCCACGATGGCCACTTTTAAGCCGGTGCGGAGCAGTTCCCCTCGCTGGGCGGTGTCTAAAATCCTTTCTAGCTGGCAATATAAGTCTTCTAATTGTTGACGAATTAAATTTTCATCCAGGGGGGGTAAGTCGTCTTCAAAATCAATGCGGGCTTCCACTTCTGCCAAAATATCTAGGCAAGTGTTCCGTAGATCCCGAATCGGTTGGGCCAATTTACCCTGTAAACCCGCTAAGGCGATCGCCGCGGCCTGGGGAGATTGGGCTCCCACCAGTTCACTGATACTTTCTGCTTGGGTTAAATCCAGCCGGCCATTGAGAAAGGCCCGCAGGCTAAATTCCCCCGGGTGGGCCAGCCTGGCCCCCTGTTGCAAACACAATTGTAAAACCTGTTGCACTGGCATGATTCCCCCGTGGCACTGGAATTCCACCACATCTTCTTTGGTGTAAGAACGGGGCGCTAGCATCAATAAGAGCAATGCTTCATCGATCGCCACTTGGGTATCGGGATGACGCACATGGCCGTACAAAATACGATGACTTTCCCAGGTTTGGCTCCCCGGTGCTTCAAAAAGGGTTTTGGCAATGGTGAGGGATTGTGGTCCCGACAGTCGCACCACACCGATACTGCCCTGTTGGGGCACAATGGCGGTGGCGATCGCCGCAATAGTATCTTCTAGGTGCATTGGGTGGGATGAAAGGGGATTTGAGAAGTTATTTAGGTGAATTTTAAGGTTTCTGTCACCCCTGGGGCCGGCTAAACCAGCGATTAAGGATCAAGACGATTGGCCAAGATCGCAACGGGCACCATGGGAATCATCGGCAGTAAACAGATTGCCCATTGTTGCCAGTCCATGGGAGCAGTTTTGAACAATACATTCATAAACGGCAGTTGACTGAAACCTATTTGCAGGGCGATCGCCACCGCAATGCCCACTAACAGTATGGGGGCTTTGGTAATGGTTTGACGCTTACCCATCACATAGCCGAGAAAACTACGACCTAATTGGCTAATGCTGAGCAGGTAAATTACCCTAGCGGCCACAAGGGCTTGGATGGCCATGGTCCTGGCCAAATCGACGTCGCCAGTGGTGCGCTTGATCCATTCAAACATGCCAAAAATAAGAATCCAGTTAAACAGGGACACCAATAAAATACGGTGCAGTAACTTCCTGGTAATGAGGGGTTCATTGGGGTTGCGGGGGGGCTTTTGCATAATGCCCGGTGACTTGGCCTCAAAGGCTAGGGGCACCGTCATGGTGATGGAGTTGATCATGTTTAACCACAGCACCTGTAGGGAAAGAATGGGTAACGCCCGAGCCAGCAACACGCTGATCAAAATGGTCATGGACTCCCCGCCGTTGACCGGTAATAAAAAGGCGATCGCCTTGCGGAGATTTTGGTAAACAGTGCGTCCTTCTTCCACCGCCGCTTCAATGGAGGCAAAATTATCATCGGTGAGCAACATATCGGAGGACTCCCGAGCCACTTCCGTTCCCCCTTTACCCATGGCAATGCCAATGTCAGCCCGCTTTAAAGCCGGCGCATCGTTCACCCCATCCCCCGTCATCGCGACAATGTGACCTTTTTCCTGTAAAGCTTCCACCAGTTGCAATTTCTGAGCCGGGGCTACCCTAGCAAATACACAACTTTCTGTGGCCGCCTGGGCCAATTCCGCTGGACCCATGGTTGTCAACTGTCGTCCTTCAAAAGCAAGCCCATCCTCTTCAGAGGCAATGCCCATCCGTTTGGCGATCGCCTGGGCAGTACTAATATGATCACCAGTGATCATTTTCACTTCGATGCCAGCACTGTGACAGGCATGGACTGCGGCAATGGCCTCCGGTCGCGGTGGGTCGATCATGCCCTGTAAACCTAAAAAGATTAGCCCTGTTTCAATATCCCCGTGGTCAATGGCGTGGTGATGGGGCTCCACCGTTTTTTTAGCGAAGGCCAACACCCGCAGGCCTTGTTTAGCCATATCTTCAACATTCTTTTCCACTTCCGACAGATTAACCGGCACCGTTTGCCCATCATCCAACAGCAGGGAATTACATCTTTGTAGCAGGGATTCCACCGAACCTTTAACGTAAATTGTCCGCCCTTCTCCATCATGGAGCGTAGCCATATATTGATAATCCGATTCAAAGGGAATGGAATCTAAACGAGGTTTTTGACTGGCTAAACCAGCTTGACTAAATCCAGCCTTGGCCGCCGAAGCTAACAATGCTCCCTCCGTGGGATCCCCCACCACCACCCAATCTTCCCCTCGATGTTCCAGTTGGGAATCGTTACAAAGAATACCGCTGAGCAAACATTCTTCCAGCACTGGGGGTAAACCATCCAACAAAACATTGTCCACTTCCCCTCCCATTACCTGCCAAAATTCCCCCTTGGGACTGTAACCACCGCCGCTGACTTCGTAGTGTTTTCTCCCTGCATACACGGCCTGCACCGTCATTTGATTTTCCGTCAGGGTACCGGTTTTGTCGGAGCATACTACAGTGGCACTGCCCAAGGCCTCCACAGCGGGAAGTTTACGGATAATGGCATTGCGCTTGGCCATGCGATTAACCCCGATCGCCAGGGTAACGGTAACCACAGCGGGCAGACCTTCGGGAATGGCACTGACGGCCAAAGCCACTGCCGCTTCAAACATGTCGAGGGGAGTGCCTCCCCGCCCCCAACCCACCACAAAGGTAAACGCCGCCAAAGTGACAATGACATAGAGCAATGTGTGACTAAATTTGGCAAACTTACGGGTCAAAGGGGTCATGAGGCTGACCTGCTTTTCCATGGACTGGGAAATTTGTCCCATTTCCGTGGCATTAGCTGTGGCCACCACCACCCCGGTGCCTTGGCCAAAGGTGACGAAACTGCCTGCATAGGCCATATTTAATCTTTCGGCGAGGGGCGTTTCCTCCGGTAACACTTGCACAGCTTTTTCCACGGGCACCGCTTCCCCGGTCAGAGCCGATTCATCCACTTGAAGATTCCGCACTTTTAACAATCTCAGATCCGCTGGCACCTTATCCCCTGAAGCCAGGGAAACAATGTCACCAATGACTAATTCCTGGGAGGGAATACGGAGGGTTTGTCCTTCCCTCAACACGGTGGCTTCCGTGGTCACGGCCTTGGCCAAAGAGGCGATCGCTCCCTCTGCTTTAGCTTCTTGGATGTAACCAATGATGGCGTTGACTAAGGTGACTCCCCAGATAACCCAAGCATTAGTCCAGGAACCGAGAAAAGCTTTAACTGTACCGGCAATGAGCAGAATGTAGAGCAGAGGTTGGTGAAATTGCAGCAGAAAACGTAACCAAGCCGGTTTACCCGGTTTAAATTTCAGTTCGTTGCGGCCATATTGTTCGTAACGCTGGGCCACGGCCTCCGCTGTTAGTCCTAAACCTTGATCCGTCTGCAGTTCTGCCAGAATATCTTCCTCTGGTCGATGGTGATGCAGGTAAGAACTTAGAGTGGGGAAATCCATACTCATTGGCGGTAGAGTGAAACGCCCCTATGGTATCAACTGAACCGAAAAGAACCAAAATTACTCTACGGAAAATCCCCCACTAGGTAGAGATGACCTGAAAACACTGTCATAGTGTGGGCACCGTCACTAACAGCAGGCGATCGCCTCCAAATCAATGCCGACAAATTTAAGGTTCGCCATAGTTATTTGTCAATATAATCTCTCCGCAAAAATCAAGGGTTCTCAACTAACCTCAAAAGAAAAAATTGACGACTTTTTACTTGTCTAGCACCGCAACTAGAGCGTTTTTTCAAAATAAAAAAATGTCAAGCTCACACCACCGCCATAAAAAATGGACTAGACGCATCTCTTGAATCATTTTCTGTATCTTGCTTGAGAAATTTATTTAATTAAAACTTTTATCAATCTTCCCCTACCTCTTCTCCAATGCAGGTTCCACTACCAAACAGTAAATATCTATGAATTGACTCGGAAGCAAGTCCACTGCCACTGGCTTTGGCCAGAAATGTTCTGCCTTCAACATATTCATCAATGGTTGTTTCTTCTCCATAAACATCAAAAGTGACTACTTTTTTCACCCCTGAATAACAACTTAAGTTATCTGTTAATTCTAGCTGTCTTCTGTTGAAAGCTTCCCCTTGATCAATCAGACACATGCCTCCACCAAAATTAACCCAGTGTTCTCCTTCGCTATCGGCAACTTTGATTTCATGGGCGAATTTATACTCATCAGCAAAGGGTCCATCCACCACATTTTTACGAAAAATCTCTTGCCCCCCCGAAAAACAAACTAAAATCGCAGGGTTCTGCTCCTGGGAGATAGAATTTGACGCTGCCATGGTGGGTTGATTGCCCAGGAGGAAAATAATGATGGGAAGAATAACAAAATAAATAAGTAGCTTAATCAATTTATTTATCCTACAAATTAATGAAAGCTTGGGTAAAATCAGTTCTTCTGTGTTGTCCCTGGTGCTAGCGAGCTAGACGGTTTGGTGGAATAGCTATGGTAGGTAAACTAGGAGGAAGAATCCGATCATAGCAATCATAGCAATCAAAATTAAGTCCAAGCAGAATTGCTAGAATTGACATCCTCCTCTGACTAAAGTCAGAGGATTCCTGCTTCATCGGTTTTGTCTAGCTTGAAAACGTCTCTGTTCACAAGCCCCGTCCAGATTCCCCTCCACAGGCATCTGTTTTAACGTCCACGATGTGCCCCACCGCAGACCGAACAAATATTTAGTGTAGTTTTCCCATTCCTAGACTATGACGCCCCTGTGCCCAGGTATTTCCTTTTGGTCGTGCATTCTAGACGGCGGGAACCACCAACCTTGCCTCTCGTGGCACACTCAGGTGCATGGGCACATACAGCCTAACACAAAGCCGTCCTAAAGGACGGGGTTTAAAACCCATTTTTTTGATAATTACTGAGAAGATTGCAATTTTTTTAAGAAATAGCCTACTAAATAAAGGGAGCCGCAGAGAACAGTCAATTTTTTAGAATGTTCTTCCGTTTTTTCTAAATTTTCCAGGGCTGTAAAACAATCATCAAACACTTTAACCTCGCTTAATTCCGGCATAGTCTGCCATGCTAACCGTTCCAACCCTGGCAAATCCCCACTGTCATGGTCGGGCACCGGCACTAACAAGAGGCGATCGCCGGGACGGAGCAGATGGCGGAAAATTTGGTCATGTTCTTTGGTGCTGAGCATGCCCATTACCCAGGTGATAGTCGGTAAATAGTGGTCTGAATGATCAACTAAGTGGTGGGTGTAATTTGCCAGAGCCTGCGCCGCTGCTGGATTATGGGCTCCATCTAAAAGGATTTTTTGCCCGTTGTAATCCACCCATTGCAATCGACCAGGCCAGGTAGCTTTGGCCATGCCCCGTTGGATAATCTCCGGGGTTAATTTGTCCCAACCCTGTTGCTGTAATTCCTGTAAAGCGGCGATCGCCAGGGCCGAATTTTGTAGTTGGAAATCTCCCAATAGGGCGAGGGGATACTCAAAACCTTGCCAATTAGCCCAGGGCTGACCATTTTTCCCGCTGGCCATGGCGGGGTCAATCCAATGATCGGGGCAATGTAATTCGGCAATGCGTTCCCGAAAAACTGGCTGTGCCTCTGCGGGAATTTGCCCTAAAAACACCGGCCTTGCTGCTTTGAGAATGCCTGCTTTTTCCCGTGCAATATGCACTACGGTGGGCCCCAACACCTGCCAATGTTCCCGACTGAGGGAAGTGATAATGCTGAGCAAACAAGGTTCTGGGACGTTGGTGGCATCTAACCTTCCCCCCAAACCCACTTCCATCACCGCAATGTCCACTTCTGCCTGGGCAAAATAAAGCCACACCGCCGCTGTAAACACCTCAAACAAAGTGGGGCGGTCAGCACTATCCGCTTTGGCGATCGCCTTTACCTGTTGCAACACCGCCATTAGGTCACGGTTATCGATGAAATGGTTATCCAGCCAAACCCGTTCCCGCCAATCAATCAAATGGGGAGAAGTGTACCGCCCTACCTTATAACCAGCTTCCGTCAATACGCTGGACAGGTAGGCACACACCGATCCCTTGCCATTGGTACCCCCCACATGGATATAGGGCACTTTGGCTTGGGGATTACCCAACTTGGCCAGCAGGCCATGGATGCGTTCCAGCCCCAGATTAACGCCGGCGGTTTTATATGGTTCCAGTAGGGTGTTGATGTCCATGGCAATTACTGTTCGGGAAATTTGACTAATGCACCTAAACCAATGTAGTTACCTTGGCCTCAGTTAAATCGGGGGTATTTTTCGGCAACGGACAGGCGATCGCCCCAGTGCCGTCGTAGCCCACCAGCGTTGTTTCTCCTTGGTAATGACGGGGCGTTTCCAGCAACATTTGCCAGGCTTGCTTTGCTGTTAATAAATTCATTTGGCGAGGGTAGTGGGCTTGTAATAAATCCTGCACCAAAGGATAATAATCCGAATTTACGTCGGGAAATAAATGGTGCTCTGTATGGTAAGAAAAATTAAAATGCAAGCAATCAAGTAGCTTGGGCATCCGCAAAGAAACACTATTAACTAGTGGATCATTAACGTCCGTCATTGGGCAGGCCAAATGGTTAGTATAAATATAAAACATTCCCATGGCATGTCCGAGAAAAATTGGCAAAAAGTAGCCTAAAATAACTGGAATCAACTGAAATTGTAAGTAAAATAAAATGCTTAAATGCACCGCTACGATAGCGACCAATTCCAACAAAATTTTCTGACGCTCCTGTGGTTTAACAGTAAAAGCAGCGGGAACAAAGTCAGCGCTTCCCCCAGTGAAGAAAAGTACGGAAATCAGGTTGCGAAAATTATGCACTCCCCAGGCTGTACCCATGCCAAAAATTAGCCACAGAGGATTAACTTCTCCTGAAGGCGCAAATAAATGATGGATCCATTTCCCCCAGGTTTTGGGTTGTTCGTGTAGATAATTTCGATCCGGATCTCGCACACTATTCGTATTGTTATGGTGGACTTGATTATGGAGCGATCGCCATTGAGTCGGAGGCATCCACCAAAGAGAAAGACCTAAAAAACTGATGAGATAGGAAATTTTGGAACGTTTTTTCAGCACACTACCGTGCATTAGGTCGTGGCTCCCAAATAAAAACACAGTGACGCTATTCCCCATCAAGACCGCCATGGGCAAAAATAGCCAAAGCCACTGTGGAGGCCAATGATTGAGATTACGAGCGATGGTTAATCCGGCAACATAAATACCCAAATTTAACCCTAAAACAATTAATTTATGGGGATCAGCTTGGAAGGCTTCCGGTGGCAAGAGGGGACGGAGTTTTTTAACGTATTCAGATTGAGCAATGAGCACCAGGAATAATCCCTAAAAAATTAAATAAAACAATTTCAGTGTAAATGATTTTACTTGTTTTGGGAAAATCCTGAGCTAGGCACAGATATTGGGGGAGCCTTAATATACTTCTTCAATGTATGGAGCTAGGGGAACCCAGAATAATTCTTTTGGAATAAATTGACTGTAACTGGATGCTGTGTTACCCATTTCCAGTCATTGGTTTGGAGCAAGTTTTACAGATCCTTTGACCCAGCAAATTTTAGAGAGGACTAGATTTAATTCTCCCAGTATTGCCCGATCTTTAAATAAGTTGAGTAAGTTGATTCAAGGAAAAAACTAAAATTTTGGCAACAGATTTTTCATCCTAATCTTGATCCAAGGAAAACCTAAATTAGGTTCGAGAATGTATCCCGGCTCTCCGATTTTTTGGTGGCTCTTACCACATTGTTAGAGTGATAGCAGATCGATTCAAAAAACAAATAAATCCAGGCCCCCAAACCCCTAAAGCTGTCCGAAGCCTTTTTTCTTCTTTTTCTTTTTGACTTTGCCACCTTTGCCCTTGTAGCCCCGGAAACCAGGGCCCGGCTGGCCGCCAAACATACCTCCTCCCATACCCGGCATTGCCCCCATTTCTGGCATCCCTCCAGGCATTCCCCCCATGCCCATTTGTTGCATCATGGTCCGCATTTTGGTGAAATTAGTGATTAATTTAGACACGTCGGTTTCACTATGGCCCGATCCCTGGGCAATGCGACGACGGCGACCGGGGGATTTGGCCAGTAGATCGGGGTTTTTCCTTTCTTCCGTGGTCATGGAACTAATCATTGCTTCAGTGCGCTTGAGTTCTTTTTCGCCTTTTTCAATGTCGCCACTGCTGAGTTTGTTCATACCAGGAATCATTTTCAGCAAGCCCCCGAGGGAGCCCATATTTTTCATGAAGCGCATTTGCTTGAGAAAATCGTCGAAGTCGAAGGTGGCTTCCAGAATCTTGTTCTGGAGTTTTTCCACGTCTCCCACATCGATCGCCTCTTGGGCCTTTTCCACCAGGGTGAGCACATCCCCCATGTTCAAAATACGGCTGGCTAGGCGATCGGGATAGAAGGGTTGCAGAGCTTCCACCTTTTCCCCCACCCCGACAAACTTGATCGGCTGGCCGGAGATTTGCCGCACAGATAGGGCCGCACCGCCCCTGGTATCCCCATCTAGTTTGGTGAGAATTGCACCCGTAATGCCAATTTGTTCGTGGAAAGTGTGGGTTAGGTTGGCCGCTTCCTGCCCGGTCATGGCATCCACCACCAGCAGGGTATCGTCGGGGTCAACGACTTTTTTAATTTCGGCCAACTCCGCCATCATCTGGGGATCGATCTGCAAACGACCGGCGGTATCGATCAGAACCGTATCTACCCCCAGTTCCTTCGCTTTTTCCACCCCTTGGCGAGCAATTTCCACCGGGTTTGCATCACTACCAAGGTCAAATACGGGCACATCAATTTGTTGCCCCAGGGTTTTGAGCTGGTCAATGGCGGCGGGACGATAAACGTCCGTAGCCACCATCAGGGCACTGCGGTTTTCTTTGCGGAGATAGAGGGCTAATTTCGCTGTGGCGGTGGTTTTCCCGGTCCCCTGCAATCCAGCCATGAGGATGACGGTGGGAGCTTGATCGGCCTGGGCGAGGGGCACGTTGCTTTCCCCCATCAGGTTGACCAATTCGTCGTAAACGATTTTGATAAACTGTTGCCCTGGGTTAACGCCGGTGATTACGTCCGCCCCAAGGGCCTTCTGCTCCACGTCTTTGATGAAGCCCTTGACCACCTGGAGATTGACATCTGCCGCTAACAGGGCCCTTCTGACTTCCTGGAGCGCCTCTTTAATGTTGCTCTCACTAATTTTGTCCTGGCCCCGGAGTTTTTTCCAGGCATCTTCAAGGCGATCGGCTAAGGCATCAAACATAGACTTTTAACGGCGGGACGGAACTTTTACGATTTGTAACCAATTCAACTGTAGCAAAGGGTTGCCCTGGACAGAAAATTTGATGGGCCCTATCCCTAGCTATAAGTAGATTCCGACATCCCCTCCCCAATGGCGATCGCCGTGTAATTTTGTTTAGGTACTCACCTCAATAATCTAGTAATGGCCACGCTGATTACAGAGATACGTCAAAAATTTGCTCAAGATGAATTTGAATTTTCTAGACATGCCGTCGATCAGTCCATTCTACGGCGTATCCAAGTTCAAGAAATTCGCATGGCCATTGCCAACGGTCAAATCATTGAGGATTATCCGTATGATAAATATGGGCCCAGTTGCTTGATTTCAGGATTTACAGCATTGCAGCGTCCAATTCACTTACAGTGCAGTTATCCAAATCGTCCTCTCATTAAAATTATTACTGTTTACGAACCCAATTTACAAAGATGGAAGCATCAATTTACTCGAAGGAGGGAAACCAACGATGAACAACGAAACTCTGGTTGAAAAAAGGGTAACTTATACTCTTAGTTTAAATGGTCGGTTAATTCTTATTGAAAATGTCCCAGCACGAGTTAATGAAGAAACTGGAGAGCAGTTTTTTTCACCAGCAACGGTTGAGTGCCTACAACGGACCGTTCTAGACAGTCAAGAACCAGACCGTTTTATTCAAATTCCGGTTTATAATTATTCGGAAAATTCACAAAATGTAGCCTGATTTCAGCGGAAATATCTTAGCGAACAATCATAAATCTAGTCTGGGATAAAATCAATAAAGCACTAAATTTTGCCAAGCTTTTTTTTGGGCAAGAACTAAACTAATATTCATCAAAGTATTTCAAGCTGCTCGTTACTTTTTTCCATTTCAGAATCATCAATAATTTGAACTTGTAAATCTTGGTAAAATTCTTCCTGAGTCAAAGATACTTTTGACTGAGAACTTAATAGTAGTAAAGCCCAAAATACACCAACTTTATCTTTTTTGTCTGGTAATTTATCTGGATCTAGATGGTGATGCCAACAACGGAGTAGTGTGTCTAAATCTACCCAGGAACGATGGGGCAAATCGGGCAAAATTTCTGGCAGACGAGTTTGCAAAAACTGTTCCAATTGACTAGCCAATTCGGTTAAGTTTTCTTGGTGGGCTAATTCGGTGATAATTTGTAGAGCTTCTCGCCGGGATTGGGGTCGGGCCCGTTTCACCCGCTTTGGTTTTTGTTCACTTTTTTCGATCTCGACGGCGATCGCCTCGATTTGATCGATTAATTCCGCTAAGGTAACTCGACGACGTTGCAGAGGGGGGACAGCAGTGCGCCGACGCAGACGATTTTCTAAATCCCTTGGTAACCGAGCTATTTGCTCCTCGCTCCATCCTTCTAGATCTGCTTCGGGTATAACTTCTTCCGGTTCCTGCTCCAAGTTGTGGAGGCTATCGGCCTTGTAGCGCACTAACATGGAGGCCCAAAGAAAAGCTTGGCCAGAACGGGGCAAATTTTGCTGTTGAAAACTTAGGTCGAGGCTGTTGAGAATGCCTAGATCCTGCAAAAAGCGATCAATCACGTCGATCACTGACACATCCCAGGGGTTAATCTCCCCTTGGTGGGCCATTTCGATCAGGGTATCAATGGCATGACTCGCCGCAGATGGTGTCATAATTCCCTATGTTAACTGCCCGCTGTGAAGATCACCAGTTGGAGGACGCAGGCTTTATGGATGGTGTTTCCCTCGCGGATTTGCGCTTGAACTATACCCAGGGAGGTTTAACAGAGGCCGAGGTGGCGGACCATCCCTTTACCCAATTTCATACCTGGCTGCAACAGGCGATCGCCGCTGAGTTACCAGAACCCAATGCCATGACCCTGAGTACCCTTTCCTCGGAAGGCCATCCGGTGGGACGTATGGTGCTGCTCAAGGGCTTGGATGAGCGGGGCTTTGTTTTTTACACCAACTATCAAAGTGCGAAGGGACAACAGTTAACAGCTCATCCCTGGGCCGGATTAGTATTTTGGTGGGCGGCCCTGGAGAGACAGGTGCGGGTGGATGGCCGGGTGGAAAAAATTGACCCCACCGAGTCCGATGCTTATTTTCAGTCCCGACCCCGGGGTTCCCAATTGGGTGCTTGGGCTTCTCCCCAAAGTCAAATTGTCGGAGATCGCCAGGTTTTGGAAGACAATTTAGCTCTTTGGGAAAAGCATTATGCTGGCCAATCCATCCCCCGACCAGCGCACTGGGGAGGATTTCGAGTTATTCCCCATCGGATCGAATTTTGGCAAGGTCGTCCTAGTCGCCTCCATGACCGCTTGCAATTTAATTTAGTTGATGGCCAATGGCAAAAAGAGAGATTAGCGCCGTAGAAGTTAAGCCTGCTCCCATGCCACTACTGACCTAAAACTTCGACAGTGTGGTCAATAAAAATTATCAAGCCCATGTATTTGTGTACATTTAAATGCTTTAGCCTCCTTTCTCGACGCAAATTTGAATCGGATGTTTTCCTTACTTTGCCCTCTGTGGTAGTCAAGATTGATCTCGCTCCTGAATCTTCGTCTCTAATGGGGGTCATTTTTTAACATTTTTTAACATTTAGGCTAGAATCAGAAGATTGTTTTGCCATCATGGCCCTTAAGATAAATACGTGCGTCTAGAAATTCCCTCGCCTCAAACAAAACCCCCTTTCCTCAAAACTGAAGAATTACCCTTTACCCTCCAAGAGCTCAGAAGCGCCATCCCAGCGGATTGTTTCGAGCCATCAGTGGTCCGCTCCCTGGGCTACTTTTTTTTGGATGTTGGTTTAATTGCCGGCTTTTACGCCCTAGCGGCCTATCTTGATTCCTGGTTCTTCTATCCCATCTTTTGGCTGATCCAGGGGACCCTTTTCTGGTCTCTGTTTGTGGTGGGTCATGATTGTGGCCATGGTTCGTTTTCCAAATCCAAAACTCTGAATAATTGGATTGGCCACCTCAGTCACACGCCAATTTTGGTGCCCTACCACGGCTGGCGCATCAGTCACCGCACTCACCATGCCAACACGGGCAATATCGACACCGATGAAAGTTGGTATCCAGTGTCGGAGCAAAAATATAACCAAATGGCCTGGTATGAAAAACTGTTACGTTTCTACCTGCCTCTGATTGCTTACCCTATTTATCTCTTTCGGCGATCGCCAGATCGGGAAGGCTCCCATTTCATGCCTAACAGTCCCCTATTCCGTCCCGGAGAAAAATGGGCTGTTCTCACCAGTAGTCTTTTACTCGCAACTTTTGTTGGCTTCCTTGGTTTTTTAACTTTCCAATTCGGCTGGCTATTTTTGCTGAAATTTTATGTTGCACCCTACATCGTATTTGTGGTGTGGCTAGACCTGGTCACATTTTTGCATCACACCGAAGACGATATCCCTTGGTATCGCGGTGATGATTGGTATTTTCTTAAAGGTGCCCTCTCCACCATTGACCGGGACTACGGTTTCATTAATTCCATTCACCATGACATCGGTACCCACGTTGCCCACCATATTTTCTTGAATATGCCCCACTACAAATTACGTCGGGCGACGGAAGCCATCAAGCCCATTTTAGGGGAGTATTATCGCTATTCCGACGAGCCAATTTGGCAAGCTTTTTTTAAATCCTATTGGGCGTGCCATTTTGTACCGGATCAAGGTTCAAGGGTATATTACCAATCCCCATCCAATGGAGGGTGTCAAAAGAAATCCTAATTGAATCAAACTAATTTCGGGAGGGAAGGAAATATCAGATGGTATTATTCCCCCCGATCGCCCCATTAACAGTGCGTATCAGGTTCAAAACTTTTTAAAATATTCAAACAATAACCTGCCAAAAGATGAGCATTAAACCGACAACGGTGCCATGGTGGGGGAGAAGATTGAAAAAAGACTGTTTGCTCAACTGTTGACTGAGAAAAATTGACCAAAGCACCCCCGCTAAAAGAAGCAGACCTTGCAAAAAGGCGATCGCCGCCGGATCCGCTACTAACATTGGTAAGTCAAAGGGCAAAGACCAGTGGAAAGTTTTTGGTACTAGGGTCAACACCTGCCCTGCTTCCCCCAAGCCCAAGTTGAGATAATGGGCCAAGTTGGCCGCTAAAGTGAGGGGCAATAAACCGTAGGCTAGGTTAATGAAAGGAATTTTTTGCCCAACTTTAGGAGTGGGAATCAAAAAATAGGCTATCAGTGGCAGTAAAGCTGGTAAAAATAGCAAGCCGAGGGAGAGCAAACCATGGTTAATGAATGTACCCGCTGGTGGCAAATGCCATACTTCGATAAATTCCGGTAATCTCCTCAGTAAAACGCTATTAAGCAGTAATAACAATAATGCAACTTCGTAGGGGCGCACAGTATGGGTCGTAACAATGGCGATCGCCGGGGGACGTAGATTAAATTCCACTGAACGATGGGGACAGGCTTTTAAGCAAGTCATACATAGTACACAGTCCCGATTGTCTGTTAGTTGGGCTGGGTGGGTGCCCAAGGGACAGCCTTCCGTCGCTTGCCCTTCCCCTTTGGCGGGACCTCCCTTATAGCATTGGTAGGTAGTACATTCCGCCGAACAAGTTCCCTGTTGGGCCCGCAATTCGGTAATAGCTAATTTAGCAAACATGCCATTCATGCCGCCAATGGGACACAGGTAACGACACCAAAATCTTTGCTCAAAAATCACGGAGCAAACCATGGCCCCTCCGGTGATTAACAACAATAACCAAGCAGATAGGTAAGCGGTATTTTCCAAATTCCACAGTTCTTCCCAGAGTAAAATTAGGACAAAAAGGGCAAAAAGAAACCAACCACCCCAATTTTCTGCCGCCTGCCTTGGCCATTTTTTCAGTTTCCTGGGCCAGAGCCAGAGGGATAGTTTTTGGGTGATTTCTCCATAAATCATAAAAGGACAAACAGCACACCAAAGTCGACCAACAAAAATAAATCCCAATAGTACTAGCGGCCACCACCAAGCCCAAAATAAATTCAAAGCAAAATTTTGATCCCTAGTTTGAGGTCCCAGGAAAAGGATGGCCACAATAACAGGGAAAGCAAACACAGTGAAACCATAATTGAGGCGATCTGGCCACCAAGCACTGCGTAAGAATTGCCGCAATCGGGGATAACGATTGAGTAAATTAAGGCGAAATAATTGTTTCTTGCTTTGGGAGGGCCAAATAATTTCCTCGGTAATTACTTTTTCCCCTTGTAATTGGGTGACCGCCCGTTCCACCAGATTATTTAATTCTCGAATATTATTAGGAAAATCGTAAGCTTGTAAGCGGCGCAGGGCCTCCGGTGCAAGGTTGGGAACTTCGATGCCTTTGGAGCGACAAATTAAGCTGAGATAATAGTCAACGTAGTCTTCAATATCCGCTTTTCTCACCCGTAAAGGGGGAATTTTAATAGTGTTGGCAAAGAGGGGGGTAAGTTTGGGAATAATATTTTCAGCAATGGCAATTACCTTGGCTTGACTATGGCGAAAAGTTGGCTCTGTCTCTCCCGTTGTGGCCACAGGCTGGTAAATGCCTTCACAAATTAAATTGGCGATCGCCGGTAAAAGTTGGGGATGCAATTCCTGGATATTGTTCAACAGTAAGGTGCCCTGGCCCAAGGCGTCTAGAATTCCAGATTTCCCCTGATTGGTGCCAAAAAGCTCTTGGCCACTGGCGGATAGTAAGGCACAGTTAACTTTCACCATTGCTGACCGTTGGGCTTGGGCTGAGCCAAAATGAATTAGGGCGGCGGTGTTATCCTTCTCCAGCCCTGGCTCCCCGAACAGCAACACCGGCTTTTGGTCTGTTGATACCGTTTTAATTTGTTCCCGGAGCTTTTGGGCGTAGCGACTTTTGCCCATAATGGCCCGCTTAGCGGCGGGGACGAGGTAGGGGCGCAAAATCTTCTGTTTTTCCTGCTCAAAGAATAATTGGGCATTCAGTTCCCTAAGTTCTTGCACTAACTGTTGGGAAAACGCCTGGGTTATTTGGGGATAATCCTGGAGCAATTGCCGCATTTTTTGCCCCGGTAAATACCATAATTGACAGTCAGTGAGGGCAACTAAATCCTGTTCTAGGGGACTATCAATCATGAATGCCTCTAGATTAATGATTGCCCCTGGTAATAAGCAAAATTTTCTGGCACTGGACTCCAACTGTCCTTGGCCAAGGATGTACAAGTCCGTTCCCTGATCCCGATTTTTGGGTAGACTTTCCCCTTTAGCTAAGGAAAATTCCATTAATTGGCTGGCGATCGCCTCCAGAATCTCCGGGGCAAGCTGGCCTAATTCCGTCCGCTGTCGGAGCCAGGAAAGCAAAAGGGAAAGGCGATCGGTCATGACAAAACCTCTAAAACTAGGCCATTCTGACAAAATTGGACTTGCTTGAGTGATAAATGTTAATGTTTGAAAATCTGACTATCAAAGACAAAAAATAATGATATTGCCCTTGAGTTAAGTCAATAGTCAACTTAGATTAGCGCAAGATTGAAATTTTAGTCAATTAGCTCTAACTTTGTTTCAATTTATTACATTTAATTATTTTTTCATTTGATTTATTGTGTTTCCGGCGGATGTAAGCCATGACAAGGTTGCTTGTGCAAATAAGTTCTGAACCCTTAACAATTGATTTTCCATCAATCGTATCGATGACAGAGCAACAATTTTATGAATTTTGTTTAGCAAACCGCGGTCTGCGCATCGAACGTACTGCCAAGGGAGAAGTAATTATTATGCCCCCCGCCTTCTCGGATACAGGCAATCGGAATTTTAACCTTGCCGCCCAACTCTGGAAATGGATCGAACAAGATGGAACAGGGCTTGGTTTTGATTCTAGTTCAGGTTTTACTTTGCCTAATGGTGCGATCCGTTCCCCTGATGTGGCCTGGATTAAACTGACAAAATGGAATCAATTGACCAACAAACAAAAGGCTTCTTTTGCTCCCATTTGTCCAGATTTTGTCGTCGAGTTACGCTCATCAAGTGACACCCTATCCAGCCTGCAGAAGAAAATGGATGAGTATATTGCTAATGGAACTAGATTAGCTTGGTTAATTGATCGTCAAAATCATCAAGTCCATGTTTATCGTCCCCATCAAGACCCGGAAATTTTAGACAATCCACTAACTGTAAGTGCTGAGCCAGAACTAGTTGGCTTTGAGTTAACTATGGCAAAAATTTGGTGAATGGCGCTCAAACAGTAATCGGAGTCATGGGCATTCCCCACCGCTTTCTTGGATCCCCAGGCTAACATCTCCGGTAGAATGGGCGGGGATTTAAGCGCAATTTGAGGAAGTTTGGCCAATGTCGAAGTTTGTTTTTGTGACTGGAGGGGTGGTATCCAGCATTGGTAAAGGCATTGTGGCCGCTAGTCTAGGACGGTTACTGAAATCCCGCCATTATTCCGTTTCCATCCTCAAGCTCGACCCCTACATCAACGTGGACCCCGGCACCATGAGTCCCTTTCAACATGGGGAGGTCTTTGTCACCGAAGATGGGGCAGAAACGGATTTAGACCTGGGACATTACGAGCGCTTTACCGATACTTCCATGTCTCGCCTCAATAGTGTTACCACCGGTTCCATTTACCAGGCGGTGATCAATAAGGAACGACGGGGAGCCTACATGGGGGGCACGGTGCAGGTTATTCCCCACATCACCAACGAAATTAAAGAAAGAATTCTCCGGGTAGCCCAAAATACCAATCCCGATGTGGTGATCACAGAAATTGGGGGCACCGTGGGGGACATTGAATCCCTCCCCTTTTTGGAAGCGATCCGTCAGTTCCGCAAGGAGGTGGGTCGTCATAACGTTATTTACATGCACGTTACGCTCATTCCCTGGATTCCCGCCGCCAAGGAAATGAAAACCAAGCCCACCCAACACTCGGTTAAGGAGTTGCGTTCCATCGGTATTCAGCCGGATGTTTTGGTTTGTCGTTGCGATCGCCCTTTACATCCGGGCATGAAGGAAAAGTTATCGGAATTCTGTGACGTGCCGGTGGAATCGGTGATTACTTGCCAGGATGCCAGCAGTATCTATGAGGTACCGTTAATCCTGGAAAAAGAAGGATTAGCCCACCAGGCCCTAGAGTTGCTGAGAATGGAAAATCGATCGCCCGATCTGTCCCAATGGCAATCCCTGGTGGAAAAAATGCAGTCTCCCCACCATGAAATTACTGTGGCGTTGGTGGGTAAATATGTTCAACTCAGCGATGCCTATCTCTCCGTGGTGGAAGCCCTCGGCCATGCGGCGATCGCCAGTGACAGCAAACTTAACCTGCGTTGGGTCAGTGCGGAAGAAATTGAAGCCCAGGGAGCAGCCACTTTTCTGAAAGAAGTTGACGGAGTATTGGTGCCCGGCGGTTTTGGCATTCGGGGCGTGGACGGCAAAGTTCAGGCGATCGAGTATGCCCGGGAAAATCAACTGCCCTTTTTGGGGCTTTGTTTGGGTATGCAGTGCTCTGTCATCGAATGGGCTAGGAACGTAGCCAAATTGCCGGAGGCCAACAGTGCCGAATTTGAAACGGAAACCCCCAATCCGGTCATTAACCTCTTGCCTGAACAACAGGACGTGGTGGACCTGGGGGGAACCATGCGTTTGGGTCTCTACCCCTGTCGCATTGCCCCAGACACCCTCGCTTTTTCTCTCTACCAGAAGGAAGTAGTGTACGAACGCCACCGCCACCGTTATGAATTTAATAACTCATACCGCAACCAATTCACCGATACTGGCTTTGTCGTCAGTGGCACCTCCCCCGACGGCCGCCTAGTGGAAATCATTGAATATCCCCACCATCCCTTTTTCATTGCCTGTCAATTTCATCCCGAATTTCATTCCCGTCCCAACCAAGCCCATCCCCTCTTTGGCGGCTTCATCAACGCCATCTTAAAACATCGCAATGCCCCTGCTAAGATAGCGATTAACTGCCACACCGTTACCGAAGACCATGAGCCAAGTTAAAGAAATCCAGGGTAAGGCCCTGCCCCTAGTGGGGGACGACATCGACACTGACCGCATCATTCCTGCCCGCTTTTTGCGGTGCGTCACCTTTGACGGCCTGGGGGAACACGTCTTTGCTGACGATCGCCAACAACAGGGGGGAAATCATCCCTTTGACCTACCGCAATACCAACAGGCAACTATTTTGGTGGTCAACCGTAACTTTGGCTGTGGCTCTAGTCGGGAGCACGCCCCCCAAGCCATTATCAAATGGGGCATCAAAGCCATCATCGGGGAAAGTTTTGCCGAAATCTTTTTAGGAAATTGTTTGGCCAATGGGGTGCCCTGTGTCACCGCCTCCCATCAACAGGTTACTGATTTACAGCAAGCCATCACAGCGGATCCTAATTTGCCAGTGAGTTTAGATTTAACCACCGCTTCCGTGAACTACGGCAAGCAAAATTTTGCCATTGTGCTTTCCGACGGAGCCCAGCAAATGCTGCTGGATGGCCAATGGGACACCTGTGGGCAACTGGTGCAAAACTGCAATCAAATTGTCGCCACGGCCCAAAAACTCCCCTATCTGCACTGGACCGCCGGTGCCGCTTAGAACGGGTTAAAAACTCCCCCTAGCCAAACCATTGGCCGGTAAAAAAGTAAAAGAATCCGGAGGACTATCGGTAATTTGCTGACCGCCCTTGGGGGGCAAAATACAATCTTGTCACCTCCCCCTCCGGGAGCCATTGCTTTTCCGCTATGGGCATCAGTAGGTTAACTTTTTTGGGCACTATGTCGATAGGGCTGGTTTATGCCTAGCCGCAGTTTTGCTTTCCACTCCCACCACACGTCAGGAAACAATGGAAACCGAGCAACTTCTTTGGCAATATGGTCAAGGCACCAGGGACTTTAGTTGCATTACCCTACACCACGCCGACCTAATCCAGTCCGATTTACCCGATATCATCCTCAATCGGGCCCTGCTGGAGTATGGCAATTTCAGTGGCAGTAACTTTTCCCGAGCCCAACTGCGCCGCACTGACCTCAGCCATGCCCGCCTGATGGGGGTGCGGTTCTGTCGAGCAGACTTAACTGGCATAGATTTGAGCTACTCAGACCTAACTTGGGTGGACTTCACCGACTGCAACCTCAGGGGAGCCAATTTAGCCTATGCCAAACTCAAACAAGCTAAACTGATTCGCACTAATCTGGAGGGGGCTAACCTAGTGGAAACTAATTTCCAGGGGGCGGTCCTTGAGGGGGTGAACTTTGCCAGGGCGGATTTGAGTGGGGCGGATCTTAGCCGTATCGATTTAGCGCAGGCAAATTTTAGCCGGGCTGATCTAGACGGAGGAGACTTTCGCAAAGCCAACTTCGACCACGCCAGCTTCTATAAGGCGGATCTAAGTCAGTCACAATTGCGTCACGGTAAAGTGGAGGAAGCTTTTTTACAGAGAGCCGACCTTAGTCAAGCTAACTTGAAGGGAGCAAATTTGGCGAGGGCATTGATGAAGGAAGTTAACCTCAGTTTGATTAACCTATCGGAAATCAGTCTCAAAGCTAACCTGGCCGGTAATCAGATTAACTTTGCGGGGTGTGCTCTGCGGAGCGCTGTTTTTCAGGGGACTAATTTCCAAAATGCTAATTTTGACTATGCTTCCCTGCGCAAGACCCTGTTAGCAGGGGCAATACTACGGGGAGCCAATCTAGTCGATGCCTGTTTGCAGGGGGCCGATTTGCGTAATGTCAGTTTTCAAAATAGTCACATCAGCAGTATAAACTTAGCGAAAACAATTATGCCGGATGGGAGCGTGCATCCCTAATGAAAGTGTTTTCGGTTTTTGTGGTAGTCGGGGGGATGATGGTATTGGCTAGTGGAGCCCTGATGGCGATCGGCAATCCTGGTAAGCCGGACTATGAAGACTATGCCGTAGAGACCCTCAGCACCTATCTGAAAACCGAGATTTGTCCTAAAGCACCGGCGGATTTCGGCGGCTTCGTGCAGAGTTATTGCAAAACCTTGGTGGATGCGGGGCAACCGCAAATTAAGCAAGTCATCGCCCAAACCACTAATCAGCAAAATTTTTTGTTGTTTAGCATTTACGAAACCACCCTAGCTCTGCCGGATCCTTTCCCTACCTACGAGTTTCAAACCATTGGGGTAATGAAACAGTTTTATACCTACCAAGCCATGGAGATGTAAACAGGTGACCGATGGATGGCGCCAAAAGAGAGCCCAGGCGGAACAGCATTGTTAACCAGGTAGTTAAGTTTGATTAATTAATTTTGTCCGACTATTGCTGTTGTGTAATTGTTATTTTAATCTTTCCCTTTGTTGGTTGTTGATAATGACAGAGTTAATTAAATCTCTACCAAGTTGGCTCAAGATTACGCTCGTTTTCCCCATCCTCTTTTTGAATGGGGTTTTGTTAACTCTGATCATTGATCGTTTCCGTGACCTCTTTGACTACATCATTATTGCGACCTTAGTGACTTTCTTGCTCAAGTTAACCATTGGTTTTTTAGTTAGCAAGGGTATTGGTAAACGGTTGGCAATTTTTGCGGTCATTACCATCAGTTTTGCACTGATCGCCCTGGGGGGAATTACGATAGTCCCTTTAATGGCCAGTCAATTGAGTAATCTTTCCCAGGATATTCCCCATTGGCTCAGTGCCAGTAAAGACCATTTAGATAATTTGCGCAACTCTACTTTCGCCCTAACCCTGGATGGCATGGGGATCAATATTGATGACCTATTGCAAAAGACCTACGTTGCCTTGAGCAAAGAATTGGACCGCATTGGGCAAATTAGTCTGAAAGTATTGACCGAAACCATTGGGGGCGTGGTGGATACCCTAGTGATCTTGGTGTTAACTATTTTTTTATTAGTGGGGGGGGATGGTTTTTGGCAAGGAATTCTGAGTTGGTTACCCTCTCCCTGGGAGAAAAAAATTCCCCAATATGCCAGTGAAATTTTCCGGGATTATTTTATTAGTCGCTTAATTCTGGCGTCGGGGTCTAGCCTAGCTCGCTTGGTGGTTTTTGCCGCTTTAGGCATTCCCTACAGTATTCTTTTCGCCTTTAGTTTGGGTTTGGCCAGTTTGATTCCCTTTGCTGGGGCGGTGGTAACCTTTATTGGCACTGTGGTTTTAGTTTTAAATGGTTGGGTGGTGGCAGTGAAATTTTTCGTCAGTGCCATTGTTATTGATCAAATCACCGACAACGGTGTGGCACCCAAATTAATGGGGGATAAAATTGGCTTAAATCCGGTCTGGATCTTGATTTCAATCTTTGTCGGGGCAGAAATAGCCGGTTTGCTGGGAGTGCTGCTGGCAGTCCCGATCGCCAGTGTGATCAAGAAAGTGGTTGATGATGTGCGGGCTGGAAAAACTGATCTCACTGAACCTAAGCCCCAGGATCCGCCGGAGATACTGCCGGAGTCCCTTGCTTAGGGTGGGAACGTATGTGGGATGACAGAAAATTTGAGACAACCTAGCTCAAACCAGATGTAAGAGCAAGCAAAAACCTGAAAAGCTGAGAAGAAGCACCACCACGCCGTTTTACCTCAGTTTATGACCTGGTGTAACCAGGGGGGAGTCATCAATTCCCGTTTTCGTTTCCGGGTACGAGCCCGGTCTACTGCCACGCAGAATGCACAGAGACACCCTTATTTTTCAAGCATAGATCAAAAAACGTTGTTGGCAGTCACCAACGCGGTAGTTACTTCCCTGCCATTATAACCCGATCCTTTGGCGATCGGGCAATGGGACTAGCCTCCAAACCGGGACGTTAATTGGGCTAGCAGTCCCCCTGGGTAAGGCATTAAGCACAGGCAATCTAGGCCCTATTCAGATTATCCTTGGCGATGGTTGAATTTCCAGAGGGCACTGGAAACCCAGTTGGTGAGAATGTGAGCCACAATGGGCACCAGTAAATTACCGCTGGCGATCGCCCCGTAGCCCAGCACCAAACCCACCACTGTCGCCCAAACCACATAGGGCCACTGCTCAGCACTGCTTAGGTGCAATACGCCAAAAACTAAACTGGAAACCACCACGGCCAGCCCCCCAGCCCCTAGGGCCGATAACATCACTCCCCGAAATAGTAATTCTTCGCTTAGGCCGGGCAACAGTCCCAACCAGAGTAGGTCAGCCCACACCAAGGGTTTAATGACAAAGGCGAGATAGACATCGGCACTGGCTCGATAGGCAGGCCAAAGTCGGTAAATTAATCCACTGGCCAGGATAATAGCCACCGCTAAACCTACTCCTATCAGGGCATCCGGAGCATTTAAACTTATCCTTAACAGGGTTACATCCCCCCACCATTGCCAAAGCTTAGCAATGATCAGCAGTAACACCGCTGTGAATCCCATCACCCCCAAAATTTGGGTACGGTTCAGGGGTTCCATTTCGGAAGGACTATTAGATGGAGACACAGATACTCAGGGTAGGCGGTGAAGAAGGGGAAAATCCGGTTGGAAACAATCAAGGTTAATGCCTGCACGGTCTGCACACAGCACACCGATCGCCTCTAAATAAGAGTTTACCCTAACCACAGAAATGCCTAGGTCTTCGGCATAGACTTCTAGCTGGGTGGAGTTATTTTCCACCGCAATGATGCGGGTAGAAGTTTGGCTAAAACTCATCAGGGCCGAACCACCGCAGGCACTGGCGGGCACAACCACCGCATTCACGTCCCGACTCCAGAGGGTTTGGCCATCGGTGCCGGGAAATCTCTGGTAGTGGGGAGCCCGACTCAGCCCCATCAACACACAGGGTAAAAAAGTGTAACCCAATTCCTCCGCCGCCGACCGGGGAGAAATCTCTGGATCCAGGGGTAAGGGACTCAACGCTGGGGCATGGGCACAGGGCACCTGAAACTGCCGCACCACCAAATGGGAAATGACTGCTTCGGCCCCCGCCAAGGGATCCACTCCCCGGCCATGGCGATAATCAGCTAGCACTTGACTGCCCACGTCGTCGGGAAAGCGAGCAATAACGGCGATCGCCTGGGCTTTGGTCTGGGTCAATAACTTATCCGCCGCCCGCAATAAGCTTTCTGGATTGGCAATGGTCCCCCAACTCGTCCCCGAGGCCGATAGTCGCAACTCCACCCCCAGGGGTTCATCCGTAACAACATAATCCGTCAGAGTCAAACCGAGGGTGGCCCTGGCCCCGTCCGCCACCTGCAAATGTCGCCAGCGCAAATCTTCTTCAATGCCCTGGTCCAAAATCAGTCCAATGGCATTTTGATGCCCTGGTGCGAGACCCCAATCCCCCTGGGCAAAGCGGTCTAGGGCATAACCTTCCACATAAAGAGCATTAGGTATGGGGTAATAAAGTTGAGCCCCGTTCAATACATTGGGATGGGTAATTAGGCGATCACACACTAGGGCCATGGCCCTGGCGATCGGCAAAGCATCCCCGGCGTAACCACCAATGGCCGCCCCCACCCCGGTGGGAATGATTAAAGTGACGTTATAACTCAAAGTAACCGTAAAAGACTGGAACTGGTGAAATTTAAACTTCTAGACTTCCTACACCGCTGTCACCGTCACCACCGCCTCCACCTGGGCTTTTTGTTGCTCTTTATCCACCGCTGTCACCGCCCACCGCAGGGGATCACCCCGTTTGGCCAACTCCACTTGAATTTCCCGTTGCAGTTCTAGGGGATTTTCCTGGAGGTCAATTTCCGCAGTGATGAAATGGGTAGTCATGGTTGATTGGGCTGATGTATGGGACTAGACAAAGGGAACTCTGATTGGATCTTAGCAAAACCCCAGGAATTTCTCGCTATAATCTCAAATTGACCACAAAGCTAACTTGGGCAAAACAAAAGCTTGAAAAAGGTTGTAGTTGGCATTACCTCCCTTCTAATCTGGAGTTTATTAGTGGGGACAGTGTTATGGGGAGAAAGTATTTGGTTTTCCCATCCTCCCCTGACTCCTGGCGATCAAGCTTCCCTTAACCGATATTTGGCCGATCGCCTTAACCAAGGGGAGGGTAAGGAATTAGGCAGTGCTGCCCTAGCCCTGATCCAGAATAGAAAAGTAGAGACCGTACATACGGTGGGTGTGGAGAATGTTGATTCCCGTTCCCCCATTAAACCCGAAAATACCCTCTACCAAATGGCTTCCGTAAGTAAACTGGTCACCGCCTGGGGGGTAATGAAATTGGTGGAAATAGGACAGATTAATTTGGACGACCCAGTGTTGCCCTACCTTCAGCGTTGGCAGTTTCCCGCTGATAGCCCTTACCGAGCAGAGATAACCATTGCCCAACTGTTGAGCCATACCGGTGGACAGAACGATCATTTTGGCTATGGGGGATTTTTGCCGGGGCAACCATTGCAAACCCTGGAACAGTCCTTGACCCTAACAAACGATGTGGCCTTTGGGGAACCAAGGGGAGTGGAAGCCGTTTATCCACCAGGAAAAGAGTTTAGCTATTCCGGTGGCGGTTACACCGTTCTGCAATTATTGGTGGAAGAGGTAACGGGAAAGTCCTTTGCTGAATTTATGCAGACACAAGTCCTTAACCCGTTGGGTATGACCGGGGCCAATTTTGATTGGCAAACCATTGTTGCCCAGGGACAGGCGGACAATTTAGCCACTAGTTTTACTGAAGATTTACAACCCAGTACTCCCCGCCATTTCACTGCTACGGGGGCGGCTTCTCTTTATGCCAGTTTGGCTGACATGGTTAAATTTGCCCAAGCCCTTCTGCAAGGGAATCCTGTCCTAAGCACCGAGACTCTCAACGCCATGGCGGAACCACAGCCAGGCACCGAGGGAACTTGGGGTTTGGGCATGATGCTATACCAAACCACGGACAATGGGGGCCATGTTGTGGGTCATGACGGAGGGAATGTACCTGCCCTGAACCACACTTTGCGGGTTAATCCAGCAACGGGTAATGGCATTGTGCTGCTGCTATCGGGGAACCGTAACCTAGCTAGTGACCTAGGGGATGATTGGGTTTATTGGGAAACCGGTAAGTTAACGACGGCGGCCAGGCAACGATTTTGGCAGTCTCGGCTCATACCCGGTTTAGTGGCCATCGCGGCTGGGGCGATCGCCATTAGCATTTGGATTTTTATGCTCCCGGGGTTACGGCGACGATTTTCAGGTCATTAAAACTCTGGGTTTAGAACTCAGACTACGGTGAATGCCTTGCCATAGTTGGCTATGGGCACAGTCCTCTGCTCACATTTGAGGTAAATGGTCAGCACCTCCTCCGATGGCGATCGCCGCCGCACGATCAACTTACCCCCCAGTAGTTGAAAAAGGTTTTTGGTCACGTCCCAATTTAAACTCAGGCAACCTGTTTCCGGCTGGAACATGAGCAATTCTCCCAGGGCCTTGACGGGATTGGCTTGGTGCACCGACTGGGTATGGAACTGCACCTTTAATTGGTCCCCGGCGGTGGTGATTTTTAAATGAATTTCTCCGCCTCCGTTGAAATTCCGCACAAATTTTTCAATCATGCCCCCCAACACCTGGTCCAACAAACTGGGGTTACTCCACACCTGGGGCAAGGAATGGGGAATCTGCGCTTGTAAATTGACGTTGTAGCGTTGGGCCTGTTTTTGCCAGCGGGGAATCCCGGCTTGAAACACTGCTTCCAGGGACGTGACTGTCAGGGGCACCACCAATTCTGGCAGGGGAGTTGACTCCAATTCCGTGGCTCGGAAAATCAGATCCATGCGGCTGATTTGATCACTACACTCCCGGTCAATGGATTCAATTCGTTTGAGCACTTCTGGGGAAAGATCTTTACGACGCAACAACAACTTGGTCAGGGTGCGAATACTAGTTAGGGGAGTGCGCACCTCATGGGTTAAAGCTTGGAGCAGTTCCACGTCTGGGGATGGTTCCGCCGCTTCCTGTTCCTGCAGTGGGGGAAGATTATGGAGATTGGGCTGATAGTCCAGCATTAACTGCCCGAAGTAAGTCACCAAACGGAAATCGGGCTGGGGAAAATTAAAGGCCGCTATGGCTTTTTGTAAGAGGGGCAGGTCAGAGCCTAGTCCGTACTTGAGACGAGTCTGGAGACTAAACCAAGCTTGTTGCAAAATCTCCGGGTCAAAACTCCAGTAAAACTGGGCTAAACCCTGCTCATTCTTACCCAACAGCAATAACAAACCAAATTGGGGGGTCATCAGCCAGCAAAATTGTTCTTCCGCCAAGGGATCCTGGGGAAACAGGGGAATTTCCCGCATGGCAGGGGTTGGACTCCATTCAGATTCCTCACCAACTAAACAGGGCCAAGGGGAAAACTCCTCCCAGGAAGTGGTAATGCCTTGGTAAAAATTTCGCACCAGCACCGCATCTTTGAGCACCGGAGCAGGGCCAGCCAAACAAATTCCCGGAAATTCCCCCCCTACATTGGGTAAAGTCTGCCTTAAAAATGGCTCCAAAGCGGCGATCGCCCCAAACCATTGTTGCTGGGCTTTGGGATGGGCCCACTGGGGAGCCCGCCCCCGGTCATATCCTCCCCAACCGGAAGACACAAACAAATCACTCAACTTTAGGCAAACTTCATTCACGGGAACCAGATTTTTAGGTAGGGAAAATCAACAACGGTAATAGCGGGCGATGGAGATCTGAAAGGGGCAAGGAGATAGCAAACTTTTTGCCACTGCAATTTAACAGACTCAGCAGTGTTGGTGTGGCCTCTCCCCCTGATGGTAAGCCGATTTTCCTTTCCCCCTTAGGCGTAAAACCGAACAAGATCCGACGGATGGACGCAAAAGCGCGAAGAAGTGATGACAAATTTGCACCGCTATCCATCCTGACCAGGGGAAAACTCCATTAATTCTCCGATCATTTTTGTAATGCGTTAACACTATGATCATTGGCAGAGATACGATCAGATAGAAACTATGAATTTATGCGGTTTTAAAATCTAATTACCTAATTAAGGTTTTGCATTGGTAGCATCAACCACTCGGACCAATTGTTTTCCTACGGCGAGCATATCCAGCGGAAGAACTTCGTCACCCCGTTATTTTTAAGTAACCGATCTCCACTCTATTCCCCTAAGAAAAACATCGTAATTCCCTCGTTGATGCCAAAACTGGCCACAGCTTTATCGCTTTTGAGGAAGAGACTAGTGAGAGTTAATGAAAATATTTTAATGCCAATATTTTTTAACTATAGCAAAGAACGAGATAGTTAGGACAATTCTCGCAAAGCTATATCCAATGCAGAAATTAGCGATTCTCCCTTACTAACAAGTTGGGAAACATAACGTTTTAGTCTCGCCCA
>NZ_JACJTJ010000038.1:0-18015 GCF_014698605.1 Synechocystis sp. FACHB-383
ATGAGGAAGTGGAATACTACCAACTGGTAAGGACCACCGTTGTACAACCACTCATCTAAGGAAGCAGCTTCCCAGATGGGGTAGAAGTGAAGACCAATGGCGTTGGAAGAAGGTACAACAGCACCAGAGATGATGTTGTTACCGTAGAGCAAAGAACCAGCAACGGGCTCACGGATACCGTCGATGTCGACGGGAGGAGCGGCGATGAAGGCAATGATGAAGCAGGTGGTGGCAGTTAAGAGGGTGGGGATCATCAAAGTACCGAACCAACCGACATAGATCCGGTTGTTGGTAGAGGTCACCCACTGACAAAACTGTTCCCACAAGGAAGCGCTTTCGCGCTGTTGGAGAGTCGTTGTCATTTGGTTATAATTCCTTATGTATTTGTCAAGGTTCAGATTAGAACTGACTGTTAACACCTTAAAGGATTATTGGGGCTTTTGTAAAGCTTTGTAACGGAAAATTAATATAGGCAATGTTTATCAACAAGATGAGTTTTTCTTTTGCTTGCGTCTGCGAGGGGAGATTCTCTGCTAGGTAAGTGGGGCAGGAAAAACCGGAAAAACGAGATCGAACGGAAGGGTGCTAAACCTATCCATGTTCCTCCTCAATTTTCCTCACATCACCTAGATGGTATTTTCTACCGACGGACTCGGATATTTTTAGCATCCAAGATAGAAGATATTTGGTATTTAACTGGCAGGAAAATTTTGCTCCTGACCGCTAAATTTCACCATTCATTAATGCTCCTATCTGTTTTTTTAGTTAAGTTTAGTAAATTTTTCATTGTCCAAGAAATAAGTTAGGTAATGTTTTTCTCCCATAGTCCAAGTTCAGCTTCTAGGGAAAAAAATCCCCAAATAACTTGATATTTCGTAGCATTCAACACCGTTCAATTGTTATTTGTCTCTAAAATAGATCTGAATGCAGACACCTCTGTTAAAGCAGGGGGAGGGGGGGATGACTAGATGCTCATATCAAGGTTTTTTAACCTTTATAGACCAGTAACCTAGGAAATTACAGGAATTGGAATGACAAAAAAATCCAAAAAAGCTAAGCAAGATAAACAAAGTTTGACTACGGATCAAGTGCCTCGCTTGTCAGAGGGAGAAGGTAGCTCCAAACTCCCAAAGAAAAAGTATGAAGATGAACTAGCTCGATTACAGCTTGAATTAGTGAAAATGCAATATTGGGTGAAACACACTGGCACCCGCATTGTCATTTTGTTTGAAGGGCGGGATGCCGCTGGCAAAGGGGGAACCATCAAGCGCATTACCGAACCCTTAAATCCCCGGGGCTGTAGGGTCGTTGCCTTGGGAACCCCCAGTGATCGAGAGAAGACGGAATGGTATTTTCAGCGTTACGTTCCCCATTTACCTGCCGGCGGAGAGATTGTCTGCTTTGATCGCAGCTGGTACAATCGTGCTGGTGTGGAACGGGTGATGGGATTTTGCACTGAGGAGCAGTATCAAGAATTTATGCATACATGTCCGGAATTTGAACGGATGTTGGTTCGTTCTGGCATCATTTTGCTGAAATATTGGTTTTCAGTCAGCGATGAAGAGCAAGAACGGCGTTTTCAGTCCCGTACTACCGATCCTGCCCGTCGTTGGAAACTCAGTCCCATGGATTTGGAGTCAAGGGACCGATGGGTAGAATATTCCCAGGCTAAGGATAATATGTTTGCTCACACTAATATCCCAGAAGCTCCCTGGTTCACGGTGGAAGCCGACGATAAAAAACGGGCTCGTCTTAATTGTATTAACCATGTTTTAAGCAAAATTCCTTATGTTGATATGACCCCAGAGCCGCTGGAGTTACCTCCCCGGACGATCGCCCCCCATAGTTACGTTCGTCCCCCCCTCAATGAACAATTTTTTGTACCACAAAGGTATTAGCAAGCCTTAAATAGTGTTTTAAAAGCCCCCCTCATTACAGTCGCTTTAATGGATCGATTCAGGGGGCAGACTGGAACTGGGGAAACAGAATTTTAGGACGGCAAATTTGTCCCTTCAGTTATCTGGCCAAAAGACGGGGCGTAGCGGTTAGAATGACTTCCACTTCCACCAGTCCAATGCGCTTTTCACAGGCAGACTTAATGCTGAGGCGTAGTTCATCTACCAACTCACCCTGGATAGGATGATGAACATTTAGATAAATCATGACCACATGAAATCTGCCTAGTTTTGACGAGGCCACATCGATTAACGTATAGTCCATTGCCTCGGGAATGGCTTCAGATAAAGCTTCATGGATACTGGCAATAACCCTGGGGGAGGATGATTCTCCCGCAATCTCAGCTAAGGCATTTAAAAATGATCGGATGGGTTGATTAATTATCAAAGCCACTAGCACTAGTACAATAACCGAATCAATTACCGGCAGAATGAAGTGCAGGGGAGTGTTTTTTAACAGGGGTGCCAGTCCAAAGGCCAGACCTACTGCGGCACTGATAACGCCATCAATTAATGCCGATTGCTGTTCGGTCTTGAGAATATCGCTTCTTTTGCCTGTTTTGAGCCAATAGTAACGATGGACGTAATATAACCCGCCGCAGATGACTGTCATCCCCACTGAATAAATTACAATCAGACCGAGGACGATCTCTGAAAACTCATGGCCAGAGGCATAGGCAATGATCTTTGTGATGGCGGAAAATACGGCAAAGGCAAGGATGCCCAATAAAATCACCGAACGAAATGTAATATAAATTGCTTCATCGGCGTAGTAGCCAAAGGGTCGAGTTTTATCCCAGGGTCGCATGACCGATTCCCCTACCCTTGCAGCAACCAGAGATGACAAAAAGTTAATACCAGAATATAAACCATCCACCAGTAATGCATCGGCATTGGCCATCCAGGCTGTTAAAATGCCGGCGATCGCCATAATCACATTGCCGAAGCGGGCTATTTTGAGGGAGCGTTTTTCAAGAATAGTCAGGGAGGTGGAGGAAGAAACCATGGTGATCTTTTTAACTTTGCATCGGCGACTAAGCTCAGACCCCCGCATTTAGTTGAGCCTTTGCCAAACTCTTTTCAGTTTAGATAATAGTCGGGGATGCAGTTGCGTCCCATATCCCCATGGCAAACTTGAATTTATTCGTCATATTGCCCCTGGGTCCCGCCACAGTGCTCCATTAACATTTGGCCAATGTCGGCCAGAATGCCAAAGCCAGAATCATTGGTCACCATGGCGATCGCCAGAAGGTCGGCATCTGGGCAAAGATTCTGATATTTTTAGGGGAATGTATTTTGGGGTAATGGGGAAAAATTAACTAATGTCAAAGTCTAAAGTTGCTTTGCTGACAGGCATCACGGGGCAGGATGGCTCCTATCTGAGTGAATTGTTGTTGGAAAAGGGCTACCAGGTCCATGGCATCATCCGTCGTACTTCCACTTTCAATACCGACCGCATCGATCATCTTTATGTTGATCCCCATGATCCTGAGGCCAAACTCCGACTCCATTACGGTGATTTAACCGACGGCACCACCCTCCGCCGCATCCTGGAAGACGTTAAACCGACGGAGATTTATAATCTGGGAGCCCAATCCCACGTGCGGGTGAGCTTTGATTCCCCGGAATATACGGTGGATTCGGTGGCCATGGGAACGCTACGTCTCTTGGAAGCAATTCGGGATTACCAACACCGCACCGGCATCCAGGTAAGGTTCTATCAAGCTGGTTCTTCGGAAATGTTTGGTAAAGTCCAGGAAATTCCCCAAAAGGAAACCACCCCCTTTTATCCCCGTAGTCCCTACGCCTGTGCCAAGGTTTACGGCCATTGGCAAACGGTTAACTATCGCGAGTCCTACAATTTGTTTGCCTGTAATGGCATTTTGTTCAACCACGAGTCCCCCCGCCGTGGAGAGACTTTCGTAACCCGCAAAATTACCAGGGCGATCGCCAGAATTGTGGCCGGCACCCAAAAGAAACTGTATTTGGGCAATATCGACTCCAAAAGGGATTGGGGTTACGCCAAGGATTATGTGCGGGCCATGTGGGCCATGTTGCAACAGGAACAGCCCGATGACTATGTGGTAGCCACAGGGGAAACCCACGAAGTTAAGGAATTTTTAGAAATTGCCTTTGGTTACGTCAACCTCAACTGGCAGGACTATGTCGCCTTTGATGAACGCTATTTGCGCCCCGCCGAAGTGGATCTATTGATTGGTGATCCAACTAAAACGAAAGCTCAATTAGGTTGGCAACCCTCCGTCAGCTTCACAGAATTGGTTCATTTAATGGTGGAGGCAGACTTAGCCGTTCTTGGTTTAACTTCCCCTAACCAGAGTGAAAGGGTTCGGGAGCTGATGACCCAGGACATGGCCTTCATTCGGAGCCAGAATGGCCATGCTGTCGATTAATCTGGGTTGACCGTGTTAACTACTGCCTCAATATAAGGCACTTTAGCAACTCTTCCTAGCCTCCAAATTTTGGGGGAACAGAGATAAAAGTCCCCTATTTTTGCAGGACTTAGGGGGCGCACAGAGACTTGGCTAACCCCTTCCTTAATTCAATATTTTCTTTACCAACCATGCTTTCCTTAGAAAATCAGCGTATTTTGGTCACCGGTGGAGCCGGCTTTTTAGGCAAACAGGTCGTTGCCCAACTAATTGCGGCCGGTGGCGATCGCCAAAAAATTACCATTCCCCGCTCCAAGGATTGTGATTTGCGGCAAGCGTCAGCCTGTGAGCAGGCAGTGGAAAATCAGGACATTGTCATTCACCTAGCGGCCCACGTGGGGGGTATTGGTTTAAACCGGGAAAAACCCGCCGAATTGTTCTACGACAACTTGATGATGGGGGTGCAGTTAATCCACGCCGCCTATGAAGCCGGAGTAAAAAAATTCGTTTGTGTGGGTACCATCTGCGCCTATCCCAAATTTACCCCCGTTCCCTTCAAGGAAGAGGATTTGTGGAACGGTTACCCCGAAGAAACTAACGCCCCCTATGGTGTGGCCAAGAAAGCTTTGTTAGTACAGTTAGAGTCCTACCGTTTGCAGTATGGTTTTAATGGCATTTACCTATTGCCAGTGAACCTTTACGGCCCGGAGGATAACTTTGACCCCCGCAGTTCCCATGTGATTCCGGCCCTAATCCATAAGGTTTACGAAGCTCAGCAAAGGGGCGACAAACAACTCCCAGTATGGGGCGATGGCAGTCCTACTAGGGAATTTCTCTACTCCACCGATGCGGCCCGGGGCATTGTTATGGGCGCCCAAGCCTACGACAAACCAGACCCCGTTAACCTAGGCACCAATTTTGAGATTTCCATTAAAGATTTAACGGAACTAATCTGTGAATTAATGGAGTTCGACGGGGAAATTATTTGGGAAACCGATCAACCCAATGGCCAGCCCCGCCGCTGTTTGGATACCACCAAAGCCAAAGCGGAGTTTAACTTTGAGGCCCAGGTGTCCCTGCGGGAAGGATTGAAAAATACCATTGCTTGGTATCGACAAAAACGGGGCTAACTACCGCAAAAGTTCCCCATTGAGGCGGAAGACGTAACAGTTTGTAACAGTTGGGCCATCTTTCTAGAAACCCCGTTTCAACCCTTGTTACACTAACGATCACGGTCTGCCCATTGGTTTGATGGCGAGCAAACTTTGTTAAGGAAACTATTTTAAACAACTCTATGGTTAATACCCTCGAAAAGCCTGGATTTGATGAAATCCGTCCCGGTGTTAAGGCTCCCGCCAAGGAAACCATCCTCACCCCCCGTTTTTACACCACCGACTTCGACGAGGTGGCAAAAATGGATATTTCTCCCAACGAAGACGAGTTGCGGGCCATCCTTGAAGAATTTCGGGTGGACTACAATCGCCATCACTTTGTTCGCAATGAGTCCTTTGATAAGTCTTGGGATCACATCGACGGTGAAAAACGTCAATTGTTTGTGGAATTCCTGGAACGTTCCTGCACCGCAGAATTTTCTGGCTTTCTGCTCTATAAAGAATTGGGCCGGCGCCTCAAAAATAAAAATCCCCTGTTGGCGGAATGCTTTAACCTCATGTCCCGGGATGAGGCTCGCCATGCTGGGTTCCTCAACAAAGCCATGTCGGACTTTAACCTGTCCCTGGATTTGGGCTTTTTGACTAAGAGCCGTAAATATACCTTCTTTAAACCTAAGTTTATTTTCTACGCCACCTATCTTTCCGAGAAAATTGGCTATTGGCGTTACATCACCATCTATCGTCATTTGGAGAAAAATCCCAACGATTGCATCTATCCCATTTTTGAGTTCTTCGAAAACTGGTGCCAGGACGAAAACCGCCACGGGGATTTCTTTGATGCGATTATGCGGGCCCAACCCCACACCCTCAACGATTGGAAAGCTAAGCTCTGGTGTCGTTTCTTCCTGCTTTCTGTCTTTGCCACCATGTATCTCAACGATACCCAACGGGCGGATTTCTATGCCTGTTTAGGTTTGGAAGCCCGGAGCTACGATAAGGAAGTCATTGAGAAAACCAACGAAACCGCTGGGCGGGTGTTCCCCATTATTCTCGATGTCAACAATCCTGAATTTTATGATCGCCTGGAAACCTGTGTGACTAACAATGAAGGCCTACGGGCGATCGATGCTTCCGGTGGCCCTGGTTTTGTTAAAGCCCTGCGGAAGTTGCCCATTTTTGCCTCCAACGGCTGGCAATTTATCAAACTCTATTTCATGAAGCCCATCTCCGTGGAACAGTATGCCGGAGTTGTGCGCTAGGACTATCCTCCGCTAGATAGATGTACCTGAACCGGTTTGAGTTGGCTCAATCTGGTTTGTAAGTGAATGAAGTAAATGCGCCTCAAGAATTTTGCCAGGTTTAGGTAGAATTTTTGGGGCTTTTTTCCTGGCTGAAAATTTTTTGGCGGTGTGTTCGCCGCAATCATGGCGGATAATGGGGTTTGAAGGCTGATTAATCCCGCTGTTTCTATGTCTGATAATTTGACCGAACTCTCCCAACAACTCCATGATGCTTCAGAAAAAAAACAGTTAACGGCGATCGCCGCTTTGGCAGCAATGGGAGAAGAAGGCCAGGGGGTACTGCTCGATTATTTGGCCAAAAATACCCCCCTAGAAAAACCACTCTTGGTGGTGGGAACTACCTACCAGACCCTCCGAAATTTAGGACAGGAAGCCATCACGGCCCAACTCCAGCAGAATTACCCCACAGGCATTTTTCCCCTACAATCAGCCCAGGGCGTTGATTATCTGTCGCTCCAGGAGGCCCTAGCACGCCAAGATTTTGAAAGCGCCGATGAAATTACCAGGGACAAGCTCTGTGAACTGGCGGGGCCCGGGGCCAGTCAACGGCAATGGTTATATTTCACCGAGGTGGAAAAATTTCCTGCCCTAGACCTCCACACCATTAATGCCCTTTGGTGGCTCCACTCCAACGGTAATTTCGGCTTTTCGGTGCAACGACGACTGTGGCTAGCTTCCGGCAAAGAATTCACCAAGCTCTGGCCCAAAATTGGTTGGAAAAGCGGCAATGTTTGGACTCGCTGGCCGAAGGGTTTTACCTGGGATTTGTCAGCCCCCCAGGGTCATTTACCCCTGTTAAATCAATTGCGGGGAGTAAGGGTAGCGGAATTCCTTTACAGTCATCCAGTTTGGTCCCAATACGGTTGGTAATCTTTTCCTTTGAGCGGTGTTCATCCGGGGCACTGTCAGCTCGGCCGCAAAAGGGTTAATCTGGGGAACCCCTTGCCTTTAGGGAAGAGAAGTCCCAACCTAGCTGCAACGGCTTGGCGTTCCATCACTAACCTTGAGTGCTAACGGATCTTTGCCGTAGTCAGACCGAATCTCTGGATTTCTACACCAGCACTTCATCGGGGGCGGTGTAACCCTGGAGATATTCGGGATTAAGGGGTCGGAGTAGATTGGTTGCCCGTTGTTTTTGCAGTTCACCACCGGCCACTACTACCAAATATTTCCCTGCTTGGAGTAGATTGCGATAGGGCAGGCTATCCCCACTGCCAAAGCTTAAGCCCACGCCACCACCAACAAAGAAGCTCCCCATGGCACCACCGATCGCCCCCAACAGGCCGCCCACAATGTGGTTACCGGGGTCTCCAGCCCAATCTAAAGTGCTCAAGCCGGTGATGAGGTTAAAGCAATAGCCGGCGGCGAAACCAAAGGGTACTAACCAGATGGCCATCAGCTTTGCCCTTTTGAGGGCTTGTTTTTTCGGGTCTACTAGGCCAAATTCGTCAGCGGTTTTATAACCTGTGCCAATGATGGTCAAATTCTTTTGGGCAAATCCGGCCTGTTCCAAGGTTGTATAAGCTTCTTCGGCAGCAATACGGTTGGCCACCACGGCGATCAGATAGGACATAAACGGGATATTTAACTGGATATGGGGCTTGGCTATATTCCCCATTTTAATGCCCTGGCGGTGAAGATAGTTCTAATTAACGGCGATCGCCAGTTTTCCTGGGCCGAGTGGGGGGGGATGGGCCGGCCAACAGTTGCTGACAAAAATTTTCTTCCCAGGGGGTCAGGGGTCGCCATTGCCCCGGACTCAAATTTTCTAGGGCTAGATGCCAAGGTGCTGCTGATTTACCTTTACCCCGTTGAGGAGAGCGGCCCGTTACTGTCATTTGCACCCGCACCAGTCGCAGGGTAGGGAAGCCCACCGCCGCTGTCATCCGCCGCACTTGACGATTACGCCCCTCCGTTAGGGTAATGCTCAACCAACTGGTGGGAATGGTAGCCCGGTAACGAATGGGGGGATTTCTGGGGGGAAAATCTGGTTCAGTAATAATGTCGGCGATCGCCGGTCTGGTACGGTAATCCCCCAAAGCTATGCCCCGCCGTAGGGGTTCTAGGTCTGCGGTCGTTGGTGCCCCTTCCACCTGGACAAAATAGGTGCGTTGGTGGGCAAACTCCCGGTGGGCCAAACGATGTTGCAGTTTACCGTTGCTAGTCAGCAGTAATAGTCCCTCACTATCCCGGTCTAGTCTCCCCACTGGATACAAATCCGGCAAGTCGATATAGTCCTTCAAGGTCGGTCGGGGGTTGTCCGAGTTATCGGTAAATTGGCACAGAACCCCGTAGGGTTTATGGAAAACTATCGTTGCTGGCACTGCCAAAGTCTTAACTAATTGATTGAATAGGCTAGTTTACGGGAAAATTAGCCCCCCAAGGAAAAGCCCTAATGCAAGCGACCAAGCACATAGTCCACCAATTCCAACAGGGATTCCCTCGGAGCGGACATTTCCAACACACTCAAATGTTGCCGGGCCAGTTGCGCTTGGTGGGCGGCCAATTCCCTCGATCGCCGGATGCCGTCCCCTTGTTCTACCAATTCCAAAGCTTGATCTAAATCCCCCGCCTGGGCAAATTCCCGTTCAATTAATTTACCGAGCAGAGGATATTTTTCGATAGCAAATAAGGCCGGTGCTGTGATGTTGCCGCTGATTAAGTCCGACCCCGCCGGTTTCCCCAAAACTTCAGTAGGGGAAGTGAAATCTAAAATATCGTCCACAATCTGGAACGCTAAGCCCAAATGTTTGCCATATTCGTAAAGATGATCGCATACTTCCCGGGGAGCATCACTCAACACCCCCGCTGCTTTGGCACTGTTGGCAATCAGGGAGGCGGTCTTAAAATAACTTTTTTCCAAATAAGTCTCTAAGTTAGTATCGGTGTCAAAACGGTTAATACTTTGGAGAATTTCTCCCTCTGCAAAGTCACGAATTACTTCCGATAATAATTTCACCACTTCCAAATTATCTAAATTAGCCAGATACCACGAAGATTGGGCAAAGAGAAAGTCCCCTGCCAGCACTGCTACCCGATTGTCAAACAAACTATTCACCGTGGGCACGTTACGCCGCAGATCTGCCTCATCCACCACGTCATCGTGGACCAAACTAGCGGTGTGGATCATCTCGGTAATTTCCGCCAGCCGTCGATGGCGCGCCGTTAATTCTTGATCCAACAGGGTTGCCCTCGACACCAACAACACGATCGCCGGCCGCACCCGCTTACCCCCAGCCTCGAATAAATGTTCCGCCGCCGCCCCCAGAATAGGATGCCGAGCACCGACAAGCCGCTTGAGGTTATCCGTCAACAAACGGAGGTCTTGGTCAACGGGGGCAAACAGGGAGGTAGTGGAGATCATCGGCTGGCCAAACTTGGCAGATGTGTTTACGAAAGTTTACATATCTTGATGCTTATTTTAAGATAACCTCTCGTGAACTAAAAATGTCGATTCTGGGTTTTTGGGGCGATCGCCGCCCTTGACTAAATTTTGTTCTACTTTTGCGTTGATGCCGGAGCAAAAAAAGATCCCCGGACTCGGGCTGGCTGTGTTAGGCTAAGGGTAAGGATTTGCAATCAATTACAAAGAGCTCTCCAGGGTCTAGGTTTTGTCTAATCCCCGGTTTTTATGCGTGGAATCGTACTCATTAGTACTATATCTGCGCCCCTGGCGATCGGGACAGTGGGAGATTCTAGAGAAAAATAACATTGATTCCAGGGCGTTGAGCAAGGGAGAAGGATTACGGAGTCCTCGAAACATTGCCCCCGGGTCAGGAACCAAAGAAATGTGCTTCCCTCGGAGTTGGTCTTGGGTGGGATGGCAGATCATGACAACCAAATTAATCACAATAGTTAATGTTTTTGAGGGACACTATGGTTTTGAAGATATTGTTAGTGGCATCGGCATACATTCTGACAATTTACGGGGGTTTGTTACTCCTTAAATATGTCATTGATCATCAAACTAACAAGCTACAACCCTAGTTTGATTTTAGGTTTAATCCTAAGTTGTCTTAGGGGTAGTGGTAGTTGTTTTGGCCAGGGCAAAGGTTTGGTTTTCTCCTCTGTGGGGGAATTCAAACTTTGCTCTCTCAGTCGTCATATTAAGTTTGTTTGAACTCACAGGGGAATTAGCTGGAAGCACTGGTGTAAAACCGCAGGGCAAACTGCCAAAAATAATGGGAAAGGGCCAACAAGGCGATCGCCAATCCGGCTGTTGCCAGTAGCCAAATTGGTTCTAGGCGACCCAACATAGCCTCTGCGGGCACAGTGGTCAAAAAGGCGATGGGAATAACAAAAGTGAAAAAGATGCGGTAAATGGCGGGATAGGCCACCATGGGATAACGTCCAGCTTCAAGAAATCCCTTCAATACTTCAGTGACGTTATAAATTTTGACAAACCAAATGCTAGTGGCCCCCAGCATAAACCAGATGCTGTAGAGGATAATGCCCCCCAACCCAAGGAGCATAGCCCCCAGCAGTAAATCCTCGCCTTGGAGATTTAAGGTTACCCCGGCATAGATAATTAGCCCCAGCCCAAAACAAATATCCGGTACGCCCCAGGGAGACAGTTGCCGGAGGGAAAGCCAAAACTGACTGCTGATCGGTTTCAACAGCACAAAATCTAGGGTGCCTTGCTCCACGTAACGGACAATGCGGTTCAGGTTGGGAATAAAGAGGGTGGCCGCTAACCCCTGGAGAATGGTGAACATTCCCAGCACCACCAGGGCCGATTGCCAATTCCAGCCCGCAAAGCTATAACCAGTGCGATAGAACAAGAACAGGCTGAATAAACTGCCTCCCAAATTCACCACACTGCCCACGCTGGCAATGACAAAGTTAAGGCGATACTCCAACTCAGCGGCGATCGCCGTTTGCCAAAATAGACCTAAAACGCGGCGGTAGGTAGAAAAATTGATCACGGGTCACAAGGTAGAAGAATCATTCTGGGGTTGCAGTTAACCCTTGCCAAAACCTTTGCCCTTATTCTCCGACGGTAAACTTAGACAGTGATTAATTTGTTCGCGGATTTTGTCGTGGTCTAGGTTTTGGCCAATCAGCACCAATTGATTGGACTTTTCCCCGTTCCATTGGTCATCTTCGAGGCTAAAACGTTTGCCACTAAGGTGAAAAATATGTCGTTTCGGACTTTCGTTAAACCAAAGAATCCCCTTAGCGCGGAAAATGTTGGGGGTCAATTGGTTATCGAGAAAATACTGGAACTTACGGATGGAAAAAGGCTGGTCACTGCGGAAAGAAAGGGAGGTAAAACCATCCATTTCTAAGTGGTCACTGCTGTACTTTTTCCCATGGCCGTGGTCATGGTGATGATGATCGTGGCCGTGATGACTATGGTCATGGCTGGGATCCTGACAATCGGGGGCACAATCATGGTCATGATCATGGCTATGGTCGTGGTCTTCAGGGGCATACTTATCCGATTCAAACAGACCGACGCTGAGAATGAGGGGTAGGGGCACTTCAGCTTTTTTGCTCCGTAAAATTCTCGCCCCCGTTTTTAGATCCCGCAGGCGCACTTCCAGGGCATCCACCTCCGCTTCATCCACTAAATCGGTTTTATTGAGAACGATAATGTCCCCGTAGGTAATCTGACTTTGGGCGGCCTGGCTGTTGAATAAATCTAAGCTGAAATTTTCACAGTCCACCATGGTGACAATGGAATCCAGCCTGGTCATGTCCCGCAGTTCAGTGCCCAAAAAGGTCAAAGCCACGGGCAATGGATCCGCTAATCCGGTGGTTTCTACCACCAAATAATCAATTTTCTGTTCCCGCTCTAGAACTTTGTAAACCGCTTCAATTAAATCCTCGTTAATGGTGCAACAGACACAACCATTGCTCAATTCCACCATGTTTTCGTCACTGGCAATGACCAATTCATTATCAATGCCAATTTCACCAAATTCGTTCACCAACACGGCGGTTTTGAGACCCTGTTGATTGCTCAAAATATAGTTCAAAAGAGTGGTTTTACCACTGCCCAAAAAGCCAGTGATGATGGTTACCGGCAATCCCTGTTTGGGAATGGCCATCGCTTCTGAAGTCTGGGGGGCATGGTCAACGGTGGACATATTAGTTGCTAAAAACTGAGAAATTTTGAGGCAAGGAAATTACGGGAAAAGCCGGGGTTCTCCCTACGTTTTTTCATGGTACCACGGCTTTTTGGGGTGACCTAGGCTGGGCACCGTTACTGGCGACGATCGCCAAGTTTGCGATAAACGGTCCGCAGATCGACGTTGTGATGGGCCAGGGCCACTAGGGTGTGATAGAACAAATCCGCTACTTCCCCGGCGATGGCTTCCGGATCGTCATCCTTGCAGGCCATAACCACTTCCGCACTTTCTTCACCGATTTTTTTCAGGATTTTATTATCTCCCCCCGCCAACAATTTGCAGGTGTAGGATTCAGGGGTGGGATGATCCCGGCGATCACCAATCACCCGGGCCAATTCCGTCAACATATCCGCTGGTGGAGCGGATTTATGCCCGTCCAGTTGGTGGAAGCAACTCCGTTCCCCGGTATGGCAAGCAATGTCACCTTTTTGCTCAATGGTCAGCAATAAGGCATCACTGTCACAGTCGTAGCGGATACCCAAAAGTTTTTGGAAATGACCAGAGGTGGCTCCCTTATGCCATAGTTCTTGGCGGGAACGGCTCCAATACCACACCTGCCCCGTGGCCAGGGTTTTAGCCAGGGCTTCTTGGTTCATCCAAGCCAACATCAACACCGTGCCGTCCAAATAGTCCTGGGCGATCGCCGGCACCAATCCCTGGTCGTTGTAGCGAATTTTATCTAAGGGCACAGCCTTGGCCAAAGGCAAATCAGAGTGGGACATCAGAGGAATAATGGGGGAACTCCGCCCCGCAGAACGGCTGGATATTTATTTCTCTAGCCTATCACTGGCCGTATTCTGGCCGGAAGTTGCCCAGGCCATGTCCCCACTCCGTCCTCTGGCTTGAATTTAAGCTCAAGTAAGTTTTTTTATTCGGCGATCGCCGCTTCATACACCTTTTTGAGGTTGCGGTAGCGGTCTGAATAGCTTTGGATCACTTCTATGGCAAACATGGGGGTTTCCTGTACCACAAAGAGAAAGCGCTCCCGGTCCATGGCCACCAACACGCAATCGGTTTTGGCGATCGCCGTAGAAGTCCTCTGGTGGTCACCATGGACAATGGCCCCTATACCAAAAATCCCCCCCGCTTCAATGGTTTCAATTAACTGGCCATTCAGAGTCATTTCCACTTGCCCTTCCAGTATGCCAAACATAGATAGTTCCACCGCCCCTTCCCGGAAAATCACTTCCCCAGCCTTGTAGGTTTTTTCCACTGTTTTTCCATAATTTTTCACGGTACTCAACATAATGCTAGTCATAAATAAGTTTCTCCTAAGGTTAAGCAAAGACTAAGAAAAGCCACCATCCAGAGCAGATAATGGACAGAAAAAGTTTGCCCCTATCCTATCAGTGGAAGAGGCAACCATCGCCATTGATACTTTCTAAAATAGTTATTTAGCGCCAAATTTTCTTTAACACTAAAGCCGGTTTTACATCCGCTTCTTTGCCACTGGGCACCTGTAAACCAATAAATTTTTCTTGATCCGGGGGAATAATGCGGGCGGCGGGAGTTTTCCCCAGAATGGCAACGGTGTATGTCCCCACGGCGATCGCCAAATGCATGGGAATCCCTTCCGTGCAAACCACCAAGTTAGCCCCCGCCAGGAGGGCCGCCATTTTACCCACATCCCCTGGACGTATGGCCATTGCCCCCGGATTGTGATCCTGCATGGCCTGCACCCAGCCAGTGTCCTCTGCTGGAGGGATCAGCACAATTTTTAATCCCGGTTGTTTTTGCTTAATGTCTTCGATGATTTCATGCCACTGGGCAATGGGATAAGGAAAATCCCCCGTGTCCGGTTGACGTATGGCCCCGCCATTAAGCACCACATAGCCCCCATTTCCCAGGTCTAACTTTTTCTGGGTTGCTTCCATCCACTCAATGTCCGCCTTGGGCAGAGTAATCTGCAACGGAGGACAGGGTCGATTGATACCAAAGCCTTGGGTCAGATCATGAAAAAGGAAAGGAACATATTGATCCGGCTTAAAAGGGACTGTCGCTGACAAAAAGAAACTGGCACTGCCCTGGTAACCCACCCGTTGGGGAATGCCATTCAGCCAGAGAAGTAACTCAATTGTCCATTGCCGGGCCACCGTCACCACCGCTTCGTATTCCCGGTCACGAATAATGCCCAACAAATTTAAAAAGTCCGCTAGGCCGTTGCGGTCCCGATAATCGAAGGCCAGTACCTCATTAACCTGAGCACATACCCTGTAGGCCGACTTAGCCCTAGGTTCCACAATCACGTCAATCGTCGCCTGGGGATATTGCGCCTTGAGGGTGGCAAGGGTCGGGAAAAACAGAATTTGTTCAGAGATTCCACCGGGGACAAGGGCTAGGATGCGCATTGTTCAAAAGCTGAAACAGCAGCAAAGGGCGTTTTAATCAGATTCACTATAGCAACTTTTTCGCCAATCCCAGCCCCAGCAATGTCAGCAATATCTATGACAATTAACAAGGAGAGCTCTCCCTTGCCGTAAAACTTCCATGGTAATGATTTTTGATTGATGATCAAATGGCTATTCTCGCCGTGGTTTGGGCTCTGATTTTACAACTAATGCCAGAAGGGCATACTAGATACCCATAACGGTGAGGATGTTAGGAACAAAATATTAAGTAAAGTAAGGTTGGTCTGGGGGCGCGGGCAATGTTTAGGAGATCAGTAGGTCCAACGCTGGCCCCATTGGTACAATTCCCGTGGGGTTAATGGTTAAATGACTTTCGTAGTAATGGCCCTTGATGTGTTGAAAATTGACCGTTTCAGCAATGCCAGGTTGCTGGTATAAGTCCCGTAGATAGAGCCGCAGGTTGGGATAGTCCTGAATTCGCCGTAAATTACATTTGAAATGTCCCACATAGACCGCATCAAAACGAATCAAGGTGGTAAACAAACGCCAATCCGCTTCGGTAATTTGTTCGCCGGTTAAATATCGATGATCTTGTAAAATCCCCTCTAACCAATCTAAACTCTCAAATAATGGGGCGATCGCCTCTTCATAGGCCGTTTGGGTCGTGGCAAACCCACATTTATAAACGCCATTATTAATAGTGTGATAAATCCGATCATTGAGGGCATCAATTTCGGCACGGAGAGCTTCGGGATAATAATCCCCAGGCTTTGCTCCCAACCCATCAAAGGCGCTGTTAAAAATTCTGATAATTTCCGACGATTCGTTATTAACAATGGTCTGAGTCTCTTTATCCCACAGGATAGGTACTGTCACCCGACCACTATATTGGGCATTTGCCTGGGTATAGATTTGGTAAAGATATTCCGCCTTAAATAAGGGATCGGGCACTACCCCAGGGCCAGGGGCAAAGGTCCAGCCCTTTTCTCGCATTAACCAATGGACAACGGAAACATTGATCATTTCCTCTAATCCCTTCAATTTACGAAAGATTAAGGTACGGTGCGCCCAAGGACAGGCCAGGGAAACATAAAGGTGATAGCGCCCGGCTGCCGCTTTGAACCCAGCATTACCTGAGGGACCAGGCGATCCATTGGGGGTAATCCAATGGCGAAATTGGGAGTCTTGCCGCACAAATCGGCCCCCTGTACTTTCGGTGTCGTACCACTGATCCTGCCAAATACCGTTGACGAGTAAACCCATAATGTCCTTGCGCTAAAGATTGCCGTTGCCTCATTATGAAAGTTCCCCCTTGCTTTTGCTAATGCAACTGGCGATCGGCATTTCATCCTTCTATTGATTGTTAGGATTCGAGAAGGAAAATTTTGATGATCGACCACGCTACTACTAGATTGGCGATCGTACTATTCTATAATCCACTTTGTTTGACCTAATTCTCTATTAACAACTTCAACTTGATCAATCTGATAACTCATAGGATCGAATGATGGATACTCAATTCCTTTTGAAATCCACCATTCACCGTCCTGAACTGGCTGCGGATCTGAACTCGATACACGTCCCGGTTTTACTGGTGTTTGCTTAGATTTTAAAATAATCTCTGCACAGTAACTATAACCTTGTGGTGGGTCATAGTTACATGAGTTGAAGTTTAGATTTTGTTCATATCCTTCAAATATTTGTCCACTAGTCGAACTAATGACATATTTTATTGTCTCAAACACGCTAGTCAAAACTACCCACTTTAGTGGGAGGCTTTAGCTAGGATACTTCTAGGGCAATAAATTTAGCGATGACAGACCAATGTCAAATTATAGAAGAGGCAATCATACGGTAACTCGCTTGACTGTCCATGTCGTCTGGGTGACCAAGTATCGTTACCATGTTCTGACTGGAGAAATCAAGAAAAGATGTCGAGAATTAATAATGCAGATATGTGATGCCGAGGATGTGAAAATTCTCAGTGGAGTAGTGAGCAAAGATCATGTCCACATACTTATCGAGTATCCTCTGAGTGTATCTGTAAGTGACTTGGTCAGAAAAATGAAAGGGCGTTCGTCGAGACTATTGCAGAAAGAATATCCTGAATTGCAAAAACGTTACTGGGGGAAGCACTTTTGGACAATTGGGTTCGGAGCCTGGAGTACAGGAAATATGACAGAAAAGCTAGTGGAAGAATACCTCGAACATCATCGAAATCCATCTAATTTAGAACGTGATAACTTTCTGCTTGAGTAGCGGGCTTTCAGCCCGCAACGAATCTATGTACTTTCAGTGCATAGTGGTTCAGTTCATACGGATTGTACAAACCTGGATCTTCAGAAAGGTAGAGAATAAGTGACAGGTTCATTACTTTTCCAAAATCCCTGCGGAATTCAGATTCATCTGAGACAAGTTTAGCAGTTGGCATTAACTCACTCTCTTCTTTTTCTTGCATTACGTTATTATCTGTATTTATTGCGTCATTCTCGAGCGAATAATCGGGACTGGGACTATTCCCACTACATCTGGAAATAAGAGAAGTCAGAAAGATCAAGAATACAAACAGTAAAAAACACCCATAACCAGAACTGGCTGATTTCTTTTTCTTTGGCATGGCAATAACTCTCTCAATCTTGATTTTAGGGGATTTATAAATACTTTACGGCGGATTCCGCATCTAGCTGGCACAGTAACAACAATGAGTAAAATAGTTCTGTCTAGTTGTAGCAGAATTCAGCATAACACCAATTTCTGCTAACTTTTCAACAGATT
>NZ_JACJTJ010000039.1:0-36408 GCF_014698605.1 Synechocystis sp. FACHB-383
GATAATCGCCATTGGTTTGCCAGATTTCATCGCCGGACTAAAGTTGTCTCCAGGTCAGCTCACATGGTTGATATCACCATGGCAATATTTGCCAAATTCAGGACTAATGGTAAAATAGAACTACTACGCAACTGGCGCCTTTCATTACTTTCTTGAAACTCTCAAATTTCGATTTGTAACCCTCAAACCTAAAAAGGAGAAAACACTTTGAACTTAGAGCTTTATCAGCGTGTTGTCCTGACCGTAGACCAACCCCAATATAACCTCAAAAAAGGAGATATCGCCACGTTAGTTGATATGGTTCCTCATCCTGCCGGTAGAGAAAATGGCTATATTTTGGAAGTATTCAATGCTAAAGGCGAAAGTATTGCTGTTATTAGCCTTCCCCAGTCCCAAGTCGAACCCATTCCCGATAATGCTCTACTGTCCGTTCGTCTCCTGGCCGCATGAGAAAGTGAATTGGGATCCTCAACTAGAGGAATTGTATAATGGCCAGTTTTAGTTTCATTTATTCAATTAATCTGTCCAAGTTCTCTATTTAGAGGACAATAAAAGCGTTGATAGGGATAGCCAAAAATATTTTTTTTCGGACTTCTATCCATTTGACAATCGGGAAAATCTAGGGGAGCAAAATAGTTAACTAACCATAAATCCACTGGTCCTTCCGCCTGTTTTAATAAATTCTGTAACTTTTCTGTGGCAGCAGGATCCTGTAATTTTTCCTGGGGCAAAAAAACGAATCTTAACTGGGGTACTAACTCAGGAAAATGCCGCTGCGCTTCCCAGGCGAGGCCCAACAGTTCCCCCACCTGTACCAAGCTTTTATGGGTAGTGACAATCCAACGGTTTTCGCTAGGGGGATTGTCTGCCAATAGGGTTAAAAGTTTATCAGGTCGATAATATTTCTGATAAGCTAAGTTATGGGTAACAGTGAAAGCACTCAAAATACCAATGATCAAAATGATCATCGGCAAATAGAGGCCCTGGCGACTTCTTTGCCACCAATTTAATTGCTGCCATTGATCAACCGATGGGCTTAAATCACCACTGCGGTGGGAATTTACTTGGGGATTTTTTCCTAGGCCCACACCGGCCATTAACATCAGTAAACTCCAAAAGTTAAAGCTATACCTTGCCCCTCTGGTAATATCTAAGCCAGCTCCGTAACTGATGGTCAAATAAATAATTACCAAAACAATAAAAGTAGTAACCAAAACTAAAACCCTTGGATCTTTTTGCGTTTTTATGCCGTGCCCCAGACCCTGCCATACCACCGGGGTTAACCAGATAAAGTAGGCCAACATCCCCAGACCTGATAACACCACAAGCCACAAATTTTCCGATTCCACAGGCCATAGACAAAACATGGTGATGCCAGCGGCAGCTAATTGGGCTGGAGGGCCGAGGAGGGTATCAACCCAGGACATATCGGTGAATTGAATCCATTCCGTCATGCCATGGCCGAATTGCTTTTGGCTAATAATCACTATCCAACTGAGACCGGCGGCAGCGGTGCCCAGTATGACGGGTAAAAGGGATTTTAAAGCTAATAGAAAGTTAATTTTTCCCTGGCGATGCCAGACTCCCAGCCACAGTGCTAGGGCGATCGCCTGGGCAGCCATTGGTAAAACGGCAAAAAAGTGGACCGAAATGCCTAGAGCATTGGCTAATATCCAGATGATAGTTAAGGAAAAAGGTAAACGTTGATTTTTTAATAAATAGCCCAAGCTTTTTAAGCAACAGGCAATGGAAATTAGTCCCCAAATAATGGCAAAGGTGTAGTGTCGAGCTTCCTGGCTAATGAAAATTCCGTAGGGGGAAATGGCCATCAACAGGGCGGTAAATTGGGCTAATTTTTCCTGATCTTTACCCCAAATCCACTTAGCACAGCCATAGCCTAGGGGCACTGCGAGGGTGCCAAAAACAACCGGCAACGATCGCCCGATCGCCAGGGATAAATAATTGCCATCGGGGGGAAATAATCGATACCACAGGTGAGCTAGGACGAAATAAAAAGGAGGATGGTTATCACCATTTAATAAACTTGCCGCCACGGTATTGGGTTCTGGCTGGGGTAGGGGTTGCAAAATGCTTAATAGGTCGGCAACGGTTAACACCTGGCCCAAGGGTATATCGCTAAAAGAGTTGCCTAAGCTAAATACGAGGGTGGCAAATTCATCAGTCCAGGGGGGTTTACTGTCCAAATTCCAACTTCGTAATCCAGCGGCGATCGCCGTCCAGAGCAGAAGTAACCAAAAAGAGCGGGACATAGGCTAATTAACACAGGGGCAAAGACAGGGTTTTTCCCAACAGACAGACAATCCCCCCAGCGATTAGGTTGCCAGGGGGAAGAGGAAGTTTTAGACGAAACATTGACTTGGTAGGTTAACCCAAAGCCGAGGTAACAATGGCTTCTGCCTCCGTGAAAATAGCCTGGAGATGGGCTTCATCCTTAAAGCTTTCGGCATAGATTTTATAGACATTTTCCGTGCCGGAGGGCCGGGCAGCAAACCAACCTTCCGCAGTGGTGACTTTCAGACCACCGATCGCCGCTTGGTTACCGGGGGCTTTGGTCAGCTTCGCCGTGATGGGGTCGCCGGCCAGGGTAGTGGCAGTAACGTCATCGGGCGCAAGTTTTTTCAGTCGATCCTTCTGGGCTGGGCTGGCCGGAGCATCGATGCGCTGGTAGATCGGATTACCCAACTGAGCGGTTAAATCCTGGTAATGGAGCCCAGGGTCTTTGCCAGTTTTAGCCGTAATTTCCGCCGCCAACAGATCCATAATGGTGCCATCCTTATCGGTGGTCCAAACGGTGCCATTTTTCTTCAGGAAGGAAGCCCCGGCACTTTCTTCACCACCAAAGCCAAAGGAGCCGTCCAACAAACCATTGACAAACCATTTAAAGCCCACGGGCACTTCATAGACGGAACGGTTAATTAATTGCCCCACCCGGTCAATCATGCTACTGCTCACCAACGTTTTGCCAATGGCACTCAGGCCCGACCACTGTTGCCGCTGACTAAATAGATACCAGATCGCCACGGAGAGGAAATGATTTGGATTCATTAACCCCACGCTGGGGGTGACAATGCCATGGCGATCGCCGTCGGTGTCATTACCAAAAGCAATATCGTAGTGATCCTTGATTTTCACCAAACTGGCCATGGCGTAGGGAGAAGAACAATCCATGCGGATTTTGCCGTCCCAATCCAGGGTCATAAATTTAAACGTTGGATCTACGCCGGGATTAACCAGATTGATATTCAAATTATATTTAGCAGCAATGGGTTCCCAATAGCCCACATTAGCTCCCCCCAAGGGATCAACCCCTAAGCGCAAGCCCGCTGAACGAATTACCTCGAGGTCAATGATGTCCGCCAAACCGTCCACATAGGGGGTAACAAAATCATGGGCATGGGTGGTGGGGGCCTTCAACGCCCGGTCATAGTCCCATCGTTTAACTGCTCGATTGCCGGTTTTGAGCAACTCATTGGCCCGGTTCTGAATCCATTGGGTTGCTTCCGGTTCTGCTGGGCCGCCGGAAGGGGGATTATATTTAAAACCGCCATCGCTGGGGGGGTTGTGGGAAGGGGTAATAATAATGCCGTCGGCCAAACCTTCTTTACGTCCTTGGTTGTAGGTCAAAATAGCGTAGGACACCGCTGGGGTGGGGGTGAAGCGGGTCAGGTCGGTGGCGGTGGTTAAAAAGGTTTCCACCTGGTTAGCGGCTAATACTTCCAACGCGGTTTTCTGGGCCGGTTCCGAGAGGGCATGGCTATCCATCCCTATATAAAGAGGCCCCGTAATGCCCTGGGCTTGGCGATAGTCCACCACCGCTTGGGTCACCGCCAAAATATGGGCTTCGTTAAAAGTAGCGTTAAGGGCAGAACCCCGATGGCCAGAGGTGCCAAAGCTCACTAGCTGGGCGGGATTTTCCGGGTCCGGTTGCTGACGGTAGTAATTGTCGAGCAGTTGAGCCACATCCAACAGTTGATCGGCGGGGGGATGGTGGCCGGCGAGGGGGTTAATTCTGCTTGTCATATACGGAGACTATAAAAAATGGAGGGCGGCGATCGGGGGCTTAGACACCCAAATCCTAGCCAAAAAGGGTGAACTAGCCAAGGGCTAGCCATTGACAAACAGATGGTAAAAAAATTCCCCCACCCCCTAGCCATGGGGAAAAAGTTCCAAAGTTACCTTGAGCTAATCATGCCCAGCGACAAGATTAGGAGCACAGATTCAATCTTTGTAAACAGGTCTTAAGCTATCCGGCCAAGGAGCACTCAGATTGTGTTAACGTTCAGGGGGTAGTTGCTTAACACAATTTTCCAATTAATAGTATTAATACTTTCTTAACTTGCACCTTCCGTGGTGACAAAACTAATCTGAGCCCTTGTCTGATTAACCTTCGACTGATTATTGATCCCCTGTGCAGTCTCCCCTCTCCCTCTGTCTTTTTGCTCCCGAACACGTTGCCCATAGACTCAGGTCTATTTTCCAGGGCGATCGCCATCATCTGTCGAGTTTTCAAGCGCTAGATGACTTTTGTGCCTTTCTAGAAGACAAACCTGAACGGATTGATTGTTTGTTGGTCTACTACGAAGTTAATTCCTTGCCGGTGTTGAATCGTCTCTATGAACAGGGGCGTTTGTTGCCAATTATTTTGCTCGAACCTAGTCCTTCCGCCCTAGCAAAAACTACCAACGAACACCCCACCATTGTCTATCACAACGCCGAAATCCATCTGCCCGAATCCCAATGGTCCGAACTGCCCACCGTCGTAGACCGGGCGATCGCCCATTATTTACACCTTGGACCCCTCTGCACTCTCCCTAACCAAAGAGAAACTATCCCTGCCCCCATTGTCGATGAATCATCCCAAAGCTTTTTACTGCTACAGCAAAGAAGGCTGGCCGACAAACTCAAAGAAAGACTTGGTTACCTAGGAGTGTATTACAAACGTAAGCCCAGTCACTTTTACCGCAACTTTTCCCCCCAGGAAAAACAGGAATATCTAGAAGATTTAAGTTCCCAATATCGGGAGATTACCCTCAGTTACTTCAGCAATGAGGGAACAGTTAACGACCTATTGGATCAATTTGTCAACCAGGCTTTTTTTGCTGACCTGGCCATTTCCCAAATCCTCGAAATTCATATGGAGTTAATGGACGAATTTTCCCAGCACCTCAAGCTAGAAGGACGGAGCGAAGAAGTTCTCCTAGATTATCGTTTAGTGCTGATCGACATCCTCGCCCATCTGGGGGAAATGTATCGTCGTTCCATACCACGGGAGGACATTCCCTTTGATGTATATTATCAAACGGATTAATAACCAAATGCTGCGGTTTAATCATCAGCTCAACTTTTGACTGTTGAAACTGCCTCGATTCCCTGGTTATCTATTTGCTTAGTTGTTTCTTGGTTGGTTTCCCCCTTCGTCCTAGTAAACCCGTAAAATGAGCCCTTTTAAAAAACTTACGTTCTCAAACTCTACGTAGCCGGCAATACCCCCAATTCTGTGCGGGCCCTTAAAATGCTGAAAAATATCCTTGAACAAGAATTCCAGGGAGTTTATGCTCTCAAAGTGATCGACGTGTTAAAAAATCCCCAGTTGGCCGAAGAAGATAAAATTCTTGCTACCCCCACCCTAGCTAAAATCCTACCGCCCCCCGTCAGGAAAATCATCGGTGATCTTTCCGACCGAGAAAAAGTGTTAATTGGTCTAGATTTGCTCTATGACGAAATCCGGGAACGGGAAGCGGAAGACCAATAAAAAATTTGGCCACAGGGCTAGCGCGTCTCCGGATCAGCATAAGTCATCGAACTCGTAGAAAATCTTAATCCCGCCCCTCAACCTAAACCAATTCAATCAGTTTTAGCCAAACCGTTATTTAGTTTTACTAACTTCTTTAAAAATTTAAATTTAGCTAATGAACTTACCGATTGTTAACGAACGCAACCGCCCCGACGTGCCAAGGAAGGGAGTACAGAAAATTCGCACTGTGATTGAGGGCTTTGACGAAATTACCCATGGCGGTTTGCCCATTGGCCGTACTACCCTGGTGAGTGGTACCTCCGGTACCGGTAAAACCCTGCTGGCAGTGCAATTTCTTTATCAGGGAATTCAACACTTCGACTATCCAGGGCTATTTATTACCTTTGAAGAATCCCCCAGTGACATTATTGAAAATGCCTACAGCTTTGGTTGGGATCTACAGCAGCTAATTGAAGATGGCAAATTATTTATCCTCGATGCTTCTCCAGATCCGGAAGGGCAGGAAGTGGTGGGCACCTTTGACCTATCGGCCCTAATTGAAAGAATTCAGTATGCAGTGCGGAAATATAAAGCCAAATTAGTTTCCATTGATTCCGTCACAGCGGTATTTCAACAATATGATGCGGCTTCGGTGGTGCGGCGGGAAATTTTTCGTTTGGTGGCCCGGCTAAAACAATTACAGGTAACGTCGATTATGACCACGGAACGGGTGGAGGAGTATGGCCCCATTGCCCGCTTTGGAGTTGAAGAATTTGTCTCCGATAACGTGGTGGTTTTGCGTAATGTTTTGGAAGGGGAACGGCGACGGCGCACCGTAGAAATCCTCAAACTGCGGGGCACCACCCACATGAAAGGGGAATATCCCTTTACCATCACCCATGACGGCATTAATATTTTTCCCCTTGGGGCCATGCGCCTCACCCAGAGGTCTTCTAATGCGCGGATTTCTTCGGGGGTGCAAACCTTGGACGAAATGTGTGGCGGCGGCTTTTTCAAAGATTCAATTATTCTCGCTACGGGGGCTACTGGTACCGGCAAAACTCTATTAGTAAGCAAATTTTTACAAGAAGGTTGTCGCCAAGGGGAACGGGCCATTTTGTTTGCCTATGAAGAGTCCCGTGCCCAGCTTTCCCGTAACGCTTCTTCTTGGGGCATTGACTTTGAAGAAATGGAACACAAAGGTTTGTTAAAACTCCTCTGTACCTATCCGGAATCGGCAGGTTTGGAAGATCATTTACAAATGATTAAATCAGAAATATCGGAATTTAAGCCCTCCCGCATTGCCATCGATTCCCTCTCTGCCCTGGCCCGGGGGGTGACTAATAATGCTTTCCGTCAATTTGTCATTGGGGTAACGGGCTACGCCAAACAGGAAGAAATTACTGGTTTCTTTACTAATACCACAGACCAATTTATGGGGGCCCATTCCATTACGGAATCCCATATTTCCACCATTACGGACACTATTTTGATGTTGCAGTATGTGGAGATTCGGGGGGAAATGTCCCGGGCTTTGAATGTGTTTAAAATGCGGGGTTCTTGGCACGATAAAGGTATTCGCGAATATAGCATCAGCCATGACGGCCCTGACATTCGGGATTCCTTCCGCAATTATGAACGGATTATTAGTGGTTCTCCCACCCGCATCAGTGTGGATGAAAAATCTGAGCTTTCCCGTATTGTTCGGGGCGTTAAAGATAAAACAGTTGAGTAGAGTTTAGAGGGCGAAATCAGACTTTACAAACAGGTTCTTAAACTACTCGAAAATCAAACATTGGTAGTGAAACCCAAATTGATTAAAAGATCGATCATATTTTTGAAGGTATGATTAGTGGGATTGTCAAAAAGCTAAGGTACTGGCACCGAGGCTATAACCGTGGTTTTCTTTCTTAATGGGCATCGAGCAAAATAGTCCTATGGATTTATCCCTCTGGATAGCGGTGGGGCTAGCGGCAACTTATCTTGGGGCTGTGGTGTTAACGGCGGAACTGCTTAACCGCCTTTCCCCCAGTCCGGCGGAGGTAACTCGCAAAATTGTCCATATCGGAGCGGGGCAGGTGGTGCTAATCGCTTGGTGGTTGGGTATTCCCGGTTGGGTGGGGGCGATCGCCGGTGTCTTTGCCGCTGGCATTGCAGTGCTCTCCTACCGTTTACCGATTTTACCTAGCCTGGAAAGTGTTGGCCGTCATAGTTACGGCACTTTGTTTTACGCCCTGAGCATTGGTCTATTGGTGGGGGGATTTTTCTCCGTAGAACTGCCGGTATTTGCGGCGATCGGTATTTTAGTCATGGCCTGGGGTGATGGAATGGCGGCCCTGGTGGGACAAAGATGGGGACGTCACCGCTACGAAGTCTTTGGTTTCCGCAAAAGTTGGGAAGGCACTCTCACCATGGTGTTGGCTAGTTTTTTGGTCACAGTGGCACTCCTGGGTTACACCTTTGGCTTCACAGCTACTTGCTTCGTTGTTGCCGGGGCGGTGGCGATCGCCAGTGCGGGATTGGAGAGCTTTTCCCGTTGGGGCATTGATAACCTAACTGTTCCCATGGGCAGTGCCTTGATCGCCTTGGTTGGTAGCTATCTCTGGCTGGGATAATGCCTGGGGGGAATGGTTAAAATACAAACACCACCCTGCTTTTCCACTATGGTTTTTACCCTTCCCCAGCCGACCAATCTGCCCAGCACCAATGTCCGTTTGCCCATCCAGGCGCTACATGGTCAATTGATCCAATGGCGACGGCAATTCCATCAATACCCGGAATTGGGCTTCCAAGAGCAATTAACCTCGGTCCACATTACGGAAACCCTCACTAAGCTAGGGATTCCCCACACCCCAGGCATTGCCAAAACCGGCATTATGGCAGTGGTTGACAGTGGTAAACCGGGGCCTGTGTTGGCCATCCGAGCCGATATGGATGCTCTGCCAGTAACAGAAGAAAATGAAGTGGATTACCGTTCCCTCCACCCAGGCAAAATGCACGCCTGCGGCCACGACGGTCACACGGCGATCGCCTTGGGAACAGCGCAATATTTGGCAGCCCATCGGGATAGTTTTCGGGGCCAGGTAAAATTCTTTTTTCAGCCAGCGGAGGAAGGCCCCGGCGGTGCCAAACCAATGATTGAGGCGGGGGTGCTGGAAAATCCGGCGGTGGATGCCATTGTGGGCTTACATCTGTGGAACGATCTGCCCGTGGGCACGGTGGGCATCAAACCAGGGCCAGTGATGGCAGCGGTGGAACATTTTGAATGTCAACTGTTCGGTCAAGGGGGCCACGGAGCCATGCCCCACCAAACCGTTGATACCCTGGTAATTAGCGCCCAGATTGTCATGGCTTTGCAAGGCATTGTGGCCCGCAATTTAAATCCCCTCCAGTCCGCCGTGGTTACTGTGGGACAGTTGCAATCCGGTACGGCCTTTAACGTCATTCCCGACAGTGCCTACTTCCGGGGCACAGTGCGTTACTTTGACCCTAGTTTTGCGGGCTATTTTGCCCAACGCATCGAAGAAATTATCAAGGGCATTTGCCAGACCCATGGGGCTAATTACCAATTCACCTACGACAATATTTATCCCCCCGTGGTCAACGATCGCCGTTTGGTGGATTTAGTGCGATCGGCGGCGGCGGATGTGTTACTCACCGATGACCATCTCCAACCGGATTATCAAACCCTAGCAGGGGAAGACATGTCATTTTTCCTCCAGGCCGTGCCAGGCTGTTACTTCTTTTTAGGGTCTGCCAATAGCGACCTAGGTTTGGACTATCCCCACCACCATCCCCGCTTCAATTTTGACGAGGCCGTGTTGCCAGTGGGGGTGGAGTTATTTGTCCGTTGTGTGGAACGGTTTTGCCATGCCTAGAAGCTGAAGGTGGTACGGATTACCCCCATTACCAGGGTGCCATTGGCGTTGTTGTAATCAGCATTGGGCACCACCACAATACCGGGGGTAATGGAAAGATTGTCATTCACTGCCCACTCGAAAAACCCTTCTAGGTGGAGGGAACTGTCAATGTCGGTGCTGGCAACGTCATCGGGAAAGACGATGGAACTGCTGCTCACCCAGGGTTGCATGCCAACAATAATCCCTGCCATGTTACCTTCCTTGATAATGTCGGGGAAAGCCAAAGTCACTGCCCAATTCCAAATGTCTAAACTGCCCCTACCAATGCTGGCATCTGCCAGATCAATGGAGTTGAGGGTGCGGGCTTTGGTAAGGCCTCCCCAGCCTCCCAGGACAAAATGGTCACTTAATTGCCAGGAAAAAGCCGCTCCATAGGCGTTGTGGGAAGTTTTGGCTGCTTCGCCAAAGGTGGTTTCGGTGAAGTAGCGGAAATTAGAGCGTTGGCTACCGGTGCTGGTGTCCAGGGTATTGTAGCCATAGCCATAGGTTAAAGCTAGGGTCAAATTGTCGCTGAAGTCGTAGTTTAACTGGGCGATCGTGCCAAAACTACCGTTGAATAGCCCTTCTCCCTGGGAAGGATCATTGCCAGCGGGGGCCAGGTAACCAAGGCTGAGTTGCAATCTATCCCAGGTGCCCTGGAGGGCCGCCCCGGTGCCTTCCCCTAGAAAATAGATAGGGCTACGGGTACCAAAGGCTGTCAACGCACCAAAGGCGCCATCCCCGTCCAAAACGTTAATGGTATTGGTGAAATCATCGAAAGCTCCCCCAGCCCCAAGGGCCCACAGACGAATATTTTCCGTGGCAGGGAAAGTATAGTACAAAACACTATTGCTGAGGTTGCCATCTTCCGGTTCCGTTGCCCCTAACACCGGCTGAAAAGTACCGGCAATGGGACCATAGTCTTCTAAATTGCCACTGGATAAACGAATAAACAGATCATCATCCCCCGTAAAGCTAGTATTAAGCTCCAGGCGGGTGCGATAACCCAAGGTGGTATTTCTGGTGATTGATTCGGTGCCATTATTTTTGTCGCCGCTGACAATGCCACTCAGGGCCGTTACCACCTGCCCACTTAATTTGGTGGTGGTGGAAAATTGATGGTCTTCCAGGTAAGCCGTGTGGACTTCCAGATTATCGACGCGGGTTCCCAGGGCCGCCAATTCTCCCTGAAATTCTTGAGCTAAGCGTTTCAGCCTATCAACGTCTTCCCGTAAAACCGCTACATTCTCCTGGATTAACCGCTCCATCACATTCATGCAGGCATTTAGCCCCGCAGCAAACTCCCAACGGGATAGGGCTCGATCGCCGCGAAAAGTCCGGTCAGGGAAACCAACGATGCAACCGTAACGCTCCACTAAACTTTTTAATGCTTCGTAGGCCCAGGCGGTGGGCTGCACATCCCTGAGCTCCGATACATTGGTGATCTGTCCCATGGGGTTGGAGTCCATATCTTCCAGGGATTGACCAAACTGCAAGCGTCCGATTTTGTCGACTGGTTCGGCTAAAGCTTCTCCCTCTCCCCCGGCGATCGCCATCAGGGCACCTAAACCCCACACTAGTGACAGTTTTTTTAACATACGAGTCCTCACACTCTAAGGATTAGCCGACAAATTATTGAGAATATAGGCAAGAAGTCAGAGCGAAAGCAATGCCCTTCCTCCCCATACCCAAAAATTGCCCCAGGCTAGTTTTAATAATGATAATCATTATCACAATATAATATTTTCCGCCATTTATGGTGAGCATTTCCACCAAGCCCATCGGACTGGAATCTTCATTGACTAAGTCCTAGTGATTTTTTCACCTGCACGAATAAATGGAGGGATAACGGCTCAGACAGCTTTTTTCCTTTGTTAATCTCCTTAGACAAAGCCATGCTTTGGCTCGCCCATTTTCTCCAAATCGCCAAAAGCACACTGACAAAGATTGAAGAAGCTTATTAAAAAAGACAGAGCCAACTAATTGGCAAATCAGATATAAAGAAGTCCTCTGGGTCGAGAATCCCAACAAAACAGCCCTTGTCGTGGGATGTCAATAAAACTTAATGAATTTTTTTAAAGCTAAAGGCCATTTTCCTCGCAAAACGTCCCCCCGTGCGTAAAATGGGGACTAAAGTTTTGTCACGTCCCTGACAAAATTCTTTAACAGGAGAACTCAATACCAATGGCTGAATCTAACCAAGTTGTACAAGCCTATAACGGCGATCCTTTTGTGGGGCACCTTTCCACCCCCATTTCTGACTCTGCTTTTACCCGCACTTTTATCGGTAACTTACCCGCCTACCGCAAAGGTCTTTCCCCCATCCTCAGAGGTTTGGAAGTGGGTATGGCCCACGGCTACTTTCTGATTGGCCCCTGGACCCTACTCGGCCCCCTGCGGGATTCTGAGTACCAGTACATTGGTGGTCTGATCGGAGCTTTGGCTTTGATCTTGGTGGCCACCGCTGCCTTGAGTAGCTATGGCTTAGTTACTTTCCAAGGGGAAGAGGGTACCGGCGACACTCTGCAAACAGCCGATGGTTGGAGCCAATTTGCCGCTGGCTTTTTTGTGGGTGGCATGGGAGGTGCCTTTGTGGCCTACTTCCTGTTGGAAAACCTCAGCGTTGTGGATGGGATTTTCCGGGGTCTATTTAACTAAATAACCTTATAACCTTTAAACTGTTTCGATTTTGCCGTTGCCACAACGGCCTGAGCTTACAATCATCCAATTAATAAGGAGTATTAACTAATGGACGGTTCCTACGCTGCATCTTATCTGCCTTGGATTTTGATTCCTATGGTGGGTTGGTTATTCCCCGCTGTGACCATGGGGTTGCTTTTCATTCACATTGAAAGTGAAGGTTAGGCTGGGAAGGTTTGAAGACTAACAGTCTTTTAATCAAAAATGTCTAACCATCTTTGGGTGGGTCAGGATTTCTCCGTTATGCGGGGGATTGGGCATTTTAATTTGTTACTCCGCCAGCGGGTGGGGTATTTTTTTTGTGGGCTTAATTAAGGGCTTATGTAGTTTTTACCGGATATTTTGGCAAGATGACTGAACCAACTCGTTTACTAATTGCCGCCAGTGGCACGGGGGGACATCTTTTTCCGGCTCTGGCCTTGGCTCAACAGTTGTCGGACTATGAGATTACCTGGTTGGGGGTGCCCGATCGCCTGGAGACCACGCTAGTACCCAGGCAATATCCCCTCCAAACTATCCCAGTGGAAGGTTTCCAGGGGCGGCCCAGTTTAAAAACAGTCAAGATTGGCTGGAATCTGTTGCGGTCCGTATTCACCGTCAGAAAATTGATTAAGAGCAAACAAATTAATGCGGTGGCGACTACGGGGGGTTATATTGCGGCACCGGCCATTGTGGCAGCCAAATTATGCGGCATTCCGGTAATTTTTCATGAATCGAACTTCATTCCCGGTAAAGTAACCACTTGGTTGGGCCGTTGGTGCGACAAAGTGGCGATCGGTTTTCGGGGCACAGCCAAATATTTGCCCAACTGTGCAACGGTGTGGATCAGTACCCCCGTGCGAGAGCAGTTTCACCAACCCCAGCCCTTAGACCTGTCCATCCCAGCGGGTAGACATTTAATTGTGGTCGCAGGCGGCTCCCAAGGGGCCGTGACAGTAAACCAAAAAGTCCGTAGTTGTGTGCCGGCTTGGGTTAATGCGGGGGCGTTTATTGTCCATTTGACCGGCAAGAACGATCCGGAGGCAGCCACCTTTAGCCATGACCATTATCTCTCCCTAGACTTTTTTGATAACATGGCGGCGCTTTTGCAGAGGGCAGACCTAGCCATCAGTCGAGCCGGGGCAGGCACCCTGACGGAATTGGCTGTTACCCAGACTCCTGCCATTTTAATTCCCTATCCCTTTGCGGCGGAAAATCATCAGATGTACAACGCCCAGGTATTTGTCGATGCCGGGGCCGCCCTAATGTTTACCCAAAAATCCCTCACGGCGGCACAGTTGGAGCAAGGTGGGCTCGAACTCCTCCAGAGTCCGGAAAAATTGACCACCATGGCCAAGGCCGCTGGCACCTTGGCTGACCTTGATAGTGCAGAACAGTTAGCGGCGATCGTCAGGGCATCGGTGGAAAAATCTCGCTGACATTGACGGAGCCTGCTGAGACGTAGTTACCGGATTCATCAAAAAGATTGTTGTAAAAGCCCTCCCTCCTCCCCCAAGCTTGGAAAAGACAGGAAAAAGTGCCCCATTCAGTCCATTGGGGCGCAAAATAGCACTTTGCCAGTAGGTCCTAAGCCAAGACAAGACTCGATCCCTGTTGTTTCTAGGGGAACGATAGTAGGTACTCTATACCCCACCCACAACTAAACAGAGGGTTACCCAACAAAAATATTTAGAATATCTGGCAGAAAAGAGTCCCTGGTAAGCAGTCATTCTTAACTAAGTGAGTTACATTGAATAACCTAGGTAGGTAAATAAACCCACTCAAAAATTTCTGGATCCTATCTCCGTCCCTGCTCCCCACTATGACTACGACAGAATTAACGGCGGCCACCCTAGCTCAACTCCAGCAAGAAATTAATCGGTTGCAACGGGAAAACGATGACCTCCACATTGCCTTGACCACGATCGCCGAACATGGGGACATGATCGAGTCATTGCTGAATGAAACCAATGTCAAGCTCAGAAGTGAGATTGTGGAACGACAGCGGGCAGAAGCGAAGTTACAAAATATCCTCAGTTTAATTTCCCGAGAAAAGGAAGACCTAGAGATTATTGTGGAAACCATCATGCAACATGGGGACGTGGTGGACGCCCAATGGCGACAAAAGCTAGGAGAAACCGCAGAGCTACTCAACCTTGATAGCCTCACCCAGGTTTCCAACCGCCGCCACTTTGACCTCCATCTAGCCCAACAATGGGAACGGGCCATGGATGACCAAGGGGCGATCGCCTTAGTTTTGTGTGACATCGACCATTTCAAACAATTCAACGACCTCTATGGTCATCTCAGTGGGGATGACTGTCTACGGCGCATTGCCAAAACCCTCAGTTCCACCCTCCGCAACCCCTTCGATCTTTTTGCCCGCTACGGTGGCGAAGAATTTGCCGTCATTTTACCCCAGGTGACCGGTGAAGCTGCCCAGCAGATTGCTAAACGGATGCAATCATCCCTGGCCATGCTAGAGATTCCCCACCACCATTCCCCCACCAATGAATTCGTTACCATGTCCTTTGGCATCGGTCGCGTGTATCCCCAGCCAGGGCAATCCCCCCTAGACCTAATTGCCCAAGCGGACGAAAATCTTTACAAGGCAAAACGCCAGGGCCGGAATTGTATTGTCGGCCATTGATTTTCCTATCAACTAAGTGAGCCAGTCCCATAGGCACAACCATGAGCACTGACCAGACCGATGTCAGACAATGGGGAGAGTTTCTTGACCCTATTCCCCCCAGCGACGAATTTCTCACCCTAAACTTTTCCCCCGACCGGGCCAATCGTCTACAACGTTGGCGCAACTATGGCCTATCGGCGGACTTTTTGGGAGACTACTTTGCCACCTTTTTTCCGGGTAATGAAGCGGACGACGGCCTCAGTCAGCGGGACACCATCAAAGGGTCCGTCAGTTACATTGCCAACGAATTGTTGGAAAACGCTGTTAAATACAGCACCACGGACCATGATTGCCCCATCATCATCACGCTCCATCTCTACGATCACAAATTAATTTTTGAGACCAGTAATATTTCGCCTCTGCCAACCACCATCGAGTATGAAGACTTCATCAAAGTGCTGAAGCAGAAGGATCCCATGGAATTGTATATGGAACGGCTGGAAAAATCGGCCCTGGAAAACTGCGAAGCATCCCAAATTGGCTTATTAACCATGATTAATGATTACCAAGCCCAGTTTGGTTGGCAATTTTCCCCGGTTCCCGGCTCTGAGGATTTGATAAAAGTGACGGTAATGACCCACTTGAGCGTCGAAATTTGAGCAGTGATAGCTAAGAAAAAACCATTTCCCCCAAATCCCTAATTTTATTGCGACCTATCCATATGGAAATAACCACCGAAGATTATCGAATTTACTTTGAAGAAGCCAACAATACCCTTTATTTTCGCGGCTTTTTGCGGTTGGAAGGCATGAAGGAATATCAGCCAATTATGAACACCATGCTGGAAATTTTGGCGGATTGTAGTGAGCTGATCATCAACCTGGAGGGGTTAGAATTTCTCAATAGTTCCGGTATCAGTATGCTCTCAATGTTTGTCATGAAGGTGCGGGGCAAGGAAGGCGCTAGTCTGGCCTTTAGGGGTTCTAAAAATATCCTCTGGCAAACTAAATCCCTAAGAAATCTGCAACGGTTGATGCCTGGTTTAACTTTGGAATTCATCTAAAATTGTGGGCGGAAAACGTGGATAGGATAGTATTCTCTCTGCCCATTACCTGGTGTTGGCAATGCCAAGCCACGGGACAATATTTTCTCTTCATATTCAACCCCAAAGCTCACCCTGAATCCTGGCCGGCTGAAATAGTTCTCCCAAAGCTAGACTAGGAAACTCCACCCTCTCAACTTTTCCCTATGGCCCGTAGACCCCCACCCCGTTATACTCCTCCCCCCCGTCCCAGCTATGACCGGGATTATGGCCCTCCACCAGGAAAACCCCCTGGCAAGTTCAGCTTAGGGAACATCAACTACGGCACGATCGCCCTGTTGGCAGGTATTTTCGTTTTGGGCATTGGGGTGGGCATTGGTTTTAGTTCCACCGCTAGCTTTAGCCCGGAAAATGTTGCCTCCAGGGAAGTGATTGACCGCAGTGCTCCCAACGCTGAAGTGTGTGTGCAGTTTGGCTCCAGCGCCATCGTCACCGATATGCGGGTGTTTGTGACCCTGAATCCCTTTAATGTGTTTGTTACCCAACCAGTGATGCAACCAGGCTGTGTGTTGCGCCGCAATAACTGGAGCATTTTGGAGCGGGAAAAATTGGTGGACAACCGCCAAGTCAATGATTGTAAAAATCGCATGAATACCTTTGGTTTCACCGGGCCTTTGGAAGGTAATCCCCGCATTGACTGTATTTACCAAAATGAAGCGGCGGGTAATTTGTTTACCAACCAACCAGGGGCTGTGGGGCCCAGGCCAGCCACCGATAAGTTCTAGGTGTGGACCACCACTTCAACCTGATCCCGCAGGACAATACCCCCCTGCACCGCTTGCTGGACTATGGGTAAAAGCTGGTCAATTTTCTCCCGGCGATCGATGAAGGTGAGCACCATGGGCAAATCCGAAGACAGTTCGATGATGCCCAGTAACATCACCCGCTCCTCGTTATTTTTGCCGTAGCCAGTGGCCCCCCGCACCGCTGTGGCCCCCACTATGCCCAAACGTCGGGCTTCTTGGATCAGGGCTAGATGCACTGGCCGTCCCTGCCATTGGTCTGCTTCCCCCACATAGATGGTTAATTTTTCATAGTCTGGGTGGTTACCTTGGGCATTGGGGTTGGGATCATTGACGCTGTCCATAGTTGCTTTCTCCTTCGAGGAGGCAAGGGGTTCTGGGTTATTTTCTGTGGGAGCGTGGTGTACTACCTTAACCAATTCCTTGGTGGCTAAACCTTTTGTTATTAAAGCTTGCAGTTTGGGAATATATTGGGCGATCGCCGTTGGTTGATCGATGACGGTCAAAATCATAATCATTTGGGGGGCCAATTCCATGGTCCAATCCACGGCAATCTGTGGACTTTGGGGGCCGTAGCTGATGGCGGTACGCATGACTGTGACCCCCGCTAGACCAAGCTGTCGGGCTTCCTCAATTAATGCCTGGTAAAGAAGTTTTCCTCCCTGGCGATCGCCTTCGGTGACATAAATGGTCAACTGCTCAGCGTAGTACATGGACTATGACTTGCCTAACTCAATGGGCCCGGGATAGGCTAACCCGATCCTCCGACTCCACCACCATAACCGGTAGGACGCTGGTTGCTAACAGGTATTGGGAAACGGAACCCAGCAGTAGGTCATCCAAAACACTGTGTCCCCGCTTACCAAGGATAATTTCCCCCACCCCCTGTTCCTGGGCAATGCGGAGAATTTGCTCCGGTACGACCCCCTCGGTGACGATGAATTGATGGCGAATATCAGCCAAAATTTGTTTTGTTTGCTCTCTTAGGTTTTCCACCCCTGGTGGATCTGCCAACTGGATTACATGGAGGACTACAACCCTGGCATCATTCCGCCTGGCTAATTCAGCCACCTTGGTTAAAACCTGTTTGGCGATCGCCGAGGTATCCACTGCGGCCAAGATGGTGAGAGATTGATTAACGCTCACTTTGGTCGGGTCCACGGTTCCTTTCTGCAACAATTTGGGGGCAAAGGTAGGAATGGCCCAGGCTCCCAGGGGGGCAGTTACCAGAATGGAAAGGGCCGCCATGGCCAGAATAATGTCTCCGCCGGCAATACCTTGGGATAAGGGCACAGCTCCCAAAGCAGCTTGTACAGTGGCTTTAGCAGAATTCCCTGGCAGCAGGAATAATTTTTCCCTGGCATTCCAATTACTCCCCAGGGTGGAAAGATACCAACCCAGTCCCCTGCCTAGCAAAGTGCCCACCATTAACAGGAGCAGGCCTGGTAACAGACTACTTTCTAGCACTGACAGTTGAATACTTGCCCCCAACAGCACAAATAAAAAGATTTCGGCGATCGTCCATAGCCCGTCAAAGCCTCCCCGTAATCTCCGGGCTAAGGGCGCATCTAGTTCAATCAGAAAAAAGCCCGTGGTCATGACTGCTAAATAGCCAGAGAAAATGGGCAATTGGGTAGAAGATACCACTAAAAATAAAGCTAGGGATGCAGCCACTAAACCATCTTGCACCGCCGTTTGCGTCCAGTTTTGTTTGGCCAACAGAGATACCAAAATTTTGGCCATGGCCCCGCCACAGGCAATTCCCAAACCAATTTGTAAAACAATCTGTAAAGGCAACAACTGTAGGGCACTGAGGCTGATATTCCCCACCGTCAATCCCTCGGCTCCCCCCTGGGCTAAAAAAGCTAGCAGTAAACTAAAAACTAATAGAAGCAAGACATCGGACAATGCACTGCCGGTCAGAATTGCGTCGGGAATACCCTTTTTGACTCCCCAGCCCAAACTTTTAAGGCGCAACATACCGGGGACAATCACCGCCGGGGATTCCGCTCCAACAATGCACCCCAACAATAACCCAGTGGCAAAGTCAAATTGAAATAGGACCATGGCCATCAGTGCCACGGCGATCGCCTCTAGACTGGCGGGTAAAAATCCTAAGCGGAGGGCGACGGAACCCTGTTGCTTGAGTTTTTCCCGGTCTAGCCCCAACCCCGCTTTCATTAAAATCACCATCACTGCTATGGTGCGTAGATCATCCGCCAAGGCCAACATGGTTAGACTCAGGCGATCGCCTACTTGGGGGCCGAGGACAATGCCCACTAGCACCATCCCCACCAAGGCTGGTAACTTGAGCCTTCGAGCTAGTTGCCCCCCGAAAAACCCCAGCAGAAGAATAGCGATAATACTAGATAACATTGGTTATTTTTGAAGCAGAAACAGTTAAGTTAAATTTCCCAGGGAATTATTAATAAGAGTTGATAAATGTACCAAACAGCTTAATTGATGAAAATTTACCGATGGAGATGATCACCCTCCTCTTGTAGGCGAGAACGCCGTAAATCTAACCATTGTTGCAAAATAATTTCCGCCGCCTGTTGATCAATTAAGCCCTTGTTATAACTAGAAAATTTTTTCTGCGCTTTTAACTGATTTTCTGCTTCTACAGAACTGAGGCGTTCATCCATATATTCCAGCGCTAGACCAAGTTTTTCCGCCAGCCGCCGAGCAAATTTTTGCACCTGTTTCGCTTGGGCACCAATCTCCCCAGCCATGGTGTAGGGTAATCCCACCACTAATAAATTAACTTGCCTGGCTTCAACTAACTGTCTGATTTGGGCAATGTCTTGATCATAGGAACTGCGCACAATGGTGGTAAGACCGGTGGCAATCAAACCAGTGCCGTCACACCCGGCCACCCCGATCCGTTTTCGCCCCACATCTAAGCCCAACGCCGCTACTTTTTCACCCATAATTAACCATGAAAACCCTCATCATAACTTAAATTAAACTTCCTCCCTAGCCTTTATTTGACTGCAGCAAAATGGCTAAAGTCGCCACCACCTTCGTATTAAATTCCTCTTCAAAGATGACTTTTTTATAATCTAAATTCCATAGTTCCAAGGCACAATCGTCATCAAGATCTTTAGGGGTAATATGTAGATGTAATTGCCGGTTCTCCTGGTCGTACTGACAATCAAAACTTTCAATCGCCCCCACTTGACGACGATCCAGGGCCACCGCTAACCGGAGCAAGGCACTTAATTGTCTTACTGCTAGACGGTGGGGTTCGGACAGTTTGATGTAATCTTCGTGACGTTTTTTGGGTTTACTGCGACGATGATAGCGGGCAATGTTCGCAATTAATTCCAGTTCAATTTCTGTGTAACCCAGTAGTTCGGCATTGCGAATTAAATAATAGGAATGTTTATGGTGGGCAGAGTGACTTATATAAGTACCACAATTGTGCAAAATAGCGGCGGCCCAGAGCCATTCCCGTTCGGTTTCTCCCCAGTCGTGTAAAACTCCCTGTAACTGGTCGAAAAAGCTGGTGGCAAATTGGGCAACCCTTTCCCCAAAACCTAGGTCTACCTGATATTTACGGGCAATTTTCAGCACTCCCCGTTGGCGAATTTCTCCCTGGAAGCGCATCCGGTCTTGGATAATGCGATGGGTGAGCATCCAATCGACAATCATGCCTTCCCGCAACGCCCGCTCACAAATGGTGATGCTATCTAACTCCAGCATGGTCATGGCTTCGAGCAAAATCACGGCCCCCGGCAAAATAATTTCCGCCCGGCGATCGGACAGGCCGGCAATTTGAAATCGCTCTTGGCAATTAAGACTGGCTAATTTTTTGACCCATTCCTCCACATCCTTGTGGGTAATGCTATAACCCTGGATGGGATTGGGAACTTCTTTCTGTTTTTGCAAAGCGGTCATGGTGGCCAGGGTTTCAATGGTGCCGGAGGTGCCCACTAGTTGGGCTTTTTCCTCGCCATCAAGTCGTTGTTTGATTTCATCCACTGGGCGTTCCAACATACCCCGCACATAGGCCCGCAATACGGCTAATTCTGTCCCATCAATGGGATCAGTGTGGACAAAATCTTGGGTGAGGCGCACTGCCCCCACTTTGGTACTGCTCAAAAAGCGCACGTCCCGGCGATCGGCCAAAATTAGCTCTGTGGACCCGCCGCCGATGTCGATCATCACATGGGGCACTTCGTGGAAGTCCATGCAGGAAAATACCCCCAGGTAGATACGCCGGGCTTCCTCCGGGCCAGAAATTAAATCCACCGTCAGTCCCACTTCCGCTTGCACCCGGGTGAGAAAGTCCTGGCCATTTTTTGCTTCCCTGGTGGCACTGGTGGCTACGGCGATGATGTTTTCCACTTCCAAGCCCTTGGCCAATTCCACACAGCGCTTCAAAGCGGCGATCGCCCGATTCATGGCCGCTGGGGTGAGGTTGTTGGATTGGGGGTCCCGATCGCCCAGGCGGACAGTGTCTTTTTCCCGAGCCACAATGGTAAAGGTGGCCAGAACCGGATCAATGCGGACAATGACCATGTGAATGGAGTTGGTACCAATGTCGATCGCCGCCAACATACAGGGGTCAACAATCTGGGCAGGGGAAGGAGCCATAGGTTAACACTCTCAAGGGGACAGGAACGGGGGAGTTGGGGTCAAAACTTTACCAACCAGCCTAGGGCCAATTAACCGCCCCCAACTTAACTTTCCCATTGTCCATTGTCATCAACTCCTCGCAAAGCACCAGCAAGGAGAAAAAGTGACTCCCAGCAATCAAAGCCAACCATAGCTGATTGGTCAAATGCCAATGTTGAAGCAACCCGAAGAATTCTAAGGTCAAAGGGCATTAGGGCAACGGCTCTACGAAGTGGCAGGAGGCTCCAGCGCGGAGCTTTTACAACATTTTGGGGTCTGTTTTGCTGGGGCTGACAAAAGCGAATAATCCTGTTAAAGTCTGTTTAATTCACTCTGCAGTCCCAAATTAACTCTAATATCAGAGCTGGGAACGCAAATATCTCCTCCACACTCTAACTGAATGGCTCACAGCCCCCCATTCTGACCCGTTAACCACTGGAGATTCCCAGGGCCATGTTGAGTTACCGTTACGCCCTCTCATTGGCATTGTGTTTTTCCCTGCCCTTCTCGTTGGGTGGCTGGGCTGTGGCCGAAAGCGCAGATTTTTCTCCCCTCCATGGCTTTGCCCCAGTTACTGACATTGATCAAGAAGACAATGCGCGGGCGATCGGTCCAACGGAATTTTTGCTCAGCCAGGGACAAGTTCCCACCCCTCCCCTACAACCATTGCCATCGGAAGACGATGTTGAGATTCCCCCTACCCCTACTCCATTGGAACTAGGGCCAGAATCTTCTCCTCCCAGCCCCGAGGAAGCGGTGGATACCTGTGGCTTTAGCCCTTCTCCTCCTGCTAACGTAGCGCCCATACCTCTTTTGCAAGGGTCGGTGGATGGCACTCCCCTGGAGGTAAATTTACTGGGCATGACGGTATTTTCGCCCCAGGAATTGTTAACTTTACCCGCCCTCCAACCCTGGCAAACGGATCCCCCCAGCACCTCCGTTCCCCTCACCATTGCCACGGACTTGACAGCGGCGGAATTTGAAATTTTATACCAAGGCTTAGTAGAAGGCATTACCCAGCTATACATCAATCAGGGTTACATCACTTCCCAGGCGATCTCCAGACCCATGGAACCAATCCCAAATGGGGGGGGGTTAGAACAGCCAATCCAGGTGGTGGAAGGCCAGGTGGAATCGATCCTAGTGCGGGGTCGAGGACGTTTGCGCCCAGCCTATATCTGTGACCGGGTTGCCCAGGGAGTCCATAGTCCTGTCAACGTGGGTCAGTTAGAGGAACGTCTGCGGCTGTTGCAAATTAACCCCATGCTGGAGAAAGTACAGGCCAGCCTTTTGCCCACAGGGAAGGTGGGTCTGAGCAATTTATCCGTCACGGTGGAAGAAGCCTTTCCCTTCAGTGCCAACCTCAGCTTTGATAACTATTCCCCCATTAGTTTGGGCAGTGAACGAATCGGCATCAACTTGGACTACAAAAACCTCACCGGCCTTGGCGATCGCCTGTCAGGGAGCTATTACGTTTCCACCACTGGGGGTTTAGACATCCTGGATTTTAATTACCGGGTGCCCCTCAATCCCACCGACGGTACTCTACAGTTGCGCTTTGTGCCCACCTGGACCAGAATCACCCAATCTCCCTTCGACGTTTTTAATATCACCGGCAGTAACCCCCTGTACGAAGTTAGTTACCGCCAACCCCTCTGGACCTCTTTAACAGATGAATTTGCCCTGAGTTTTGGTTTTCGCTACCAGGATGGTCGCACTTTGGGGCTAAACCGTCCCGATTTGACCAACGTCAGCCGCACCAGCGTATTCCAATTTGGCCAGGACTATACCCTGCGGGATCAAAACGGGTTGTGGTTTTTCCGTTCCCAAATGAACCTCGGCACGGGGCTATTCGATGCCACCACCAATCCCAGCCCCCTACCCAGTGGGGAATTTTTCAGTTGGCTGGGGCAGGCCCAACGCCTACAAAGACTGGATGACAATAACCTACTCATTGTGCAGGCGGACCTCCAGCTCACCCCCGATAGTTTATTGCCGGATTATCTGTTCATCATTGGGGGCGGGCAATCCCTGCGGGGCTATCGACAAAATGCCCGTTCCGCTGACAACGGCGTTCGTCTCTCGGTGGAAAATCGCATCACCTTGGCCAGGGATGGGGACAATAAGTCAGTGTTTGAATTAGCCCCCTTTGTGGACTTTGGGGCAGTGTGGAACAGTGCTGGCAATCCCACCCAGTTACCCCCCAATTCTGTGCTGGTGGGGCCCGGACTGGGGATCATTTGGCGGGATATTTTGGGCATGACCGGCCTGAACTTCCGGTTTGACTATGGCATCCCCGTGATCAAGTTGGATAACCTGACCGGCAATTGGCAAAATGATGGTCTGTATTTCCAGCTCAATTACCGTCCGCCCTTTGGTAAGTAGCTGAGATCGGATTGGAGAAATGGCTCGGTTTTCTCCATTATTCAAGGAAATCCCGGTCAAAATTGCCCATCATGGCTGGAGCTTTGATGGGTCAACCTAACCTAACCAGCTAAACACGCTCTTAGACAAATCAGTTGTTCAAAACCACCTACTCAATATTGATGGTGGTGGGGGAACCACTATCACCGCCGTTGTTAGTTTGATTTGTGCCTGGGCGATGACTGCGGCGATATTCCCGATAGAGGCGATCGCGCCATTCAAAAAACGTACTGTAGGCACTGTTATCCGCTAAACCAGGAATGCCCTTACCCTTCAATTCCTGGGCAATGTTTAAATAGTCACCACCGGGGATTTTGATCACCATACTCAACGCCGCCACCGTTAAATCCGCCAAAGTAGGGCGATCGCCAATTAAATAGGGCTGATGTTGCAAAATTAACGTTAAGGCTTCCAAGTCCTGATGGAGGCCCCGCATAGCTTCCTTGACCGCATCACCACCGAAACCAACGCCACTACCGAGTAAATCCAACATGGCCGGGGGCACTGCACTGACTAAATTTTTGAAAATACCAGGGGTTTGTTTGGGCAAAATAGAAGCCCTCAAACCAGGATTTTGATTCAATGCCCCCACCATGGCCACCCGACCTTTCAGCCCGATGGATTCGTCGGCCCATTCTTCCATCAACAAACATTGTCCCCGTTGCACCGGATCGTGGGACAGGAGAGGGTTTTCAGGATATTTACGGTCTAGGTAGAGGGCAATTTCCGTCGAATCGGCAATGACAATGTCCCCATCCTTGAGCACTGGCACCTTGGTTTGTCCAGAAAGACGGAGCAGCTCCAACTGACCCAACCCCGGCACCACTTCCACTGTCCGATAATCCAACCCCTTAAAGTCGAGAATGAGGCGGACTTTTTCCGAATATTGGGACAGTTCAAACTGATGAAGCTCAAGCATAGTGAGGATTTTTGTGTTGGGTGTACAATCGAAGACAAATTTTGTTTTAAGTCCAACATAACACGACTTTCTCACACCGTCGGAGTAAGACAGTCCGCGTCGTCCACTACGCATAGGATAAACCCCGAAATTACTAATAGTTGTCGCCGCAATTTTTTGATCACAGGTAAGACTTTTATGGACTATTTTTTGGTTTGTGGGCTGGGATATCTGGGGCAGCACTGCGTTGTCGCTTTGAAAAAATTTGGCGTTAAAGTAATTGCTATTGAAAAACAGCTACCGCCCCAGTGGGAAATTAAAAACTTAGATAATTACTTAGACCAACTAATTATCGGCGATTGCAGTCAATCTAGTATTTTACTTCAGTTGCCTATCAACCACATTCGGGCCGCTTTAATTGTTACCACCATCGAAAAAATCAATATCGAAACAGCTATAACTATCCGTGCCTTAAATCCCCAAACTCGTTTAGTGGTTAGAAGTGTAAGAGATAATCTCAATTCTTTGTTGAGCAACGAGCTAGGAAATTTTGTAGCCTATGAACCCAAACATTTACCAGCCAATGCTTATGCTCTTTCCGCCCTAGGTAAAGAAACCATTAGTCTACTAAATCTAGGAGGACTAAGAATTAGAATTAATCGTTTGCAAGTTCCTGATTATCACCATTGGCTAAGCTATAATTTTTTGGATGAAATTAACAATCGTCATCGTCGTATTTTAAGCCATAATCACCAGGGAGATTTGCCGTCTCGATCAATTGATTTTCATTGCTGGCATCCAGAAGCAAAAATTCAAGCCCAAGATACGATTATTTATGTAGAAACAGAAGAAAATTATTTCTTAAATAAAGGATATAATTTTAATTTAAATAGGAAAAATAACAACTTAAATTTTTCATATTTTCGAAGCCTAATTCAAACTAAGATTAGTAGCTGGATCAAGAATTTTTGGAGCTTAAGTCTTAAGCAACAGGTAGCAAGAGTTGCTATTATCTATGGCTTGATAGTGTTTTTACTTTTAATTATAGGGACGATATTATTCAGTTTTTTCTATCCCGGTACCACCTTACTTTCTTCCTTTTATGTAACTGCTATTTTACTACTAGGAGGTTACTCTGACTTGTTCGACTCCTTTGAACCTATATCAGCTTTGCCAGAATGGTTACAGTTATTCAGTCTAGCTCTGACCGTTACCGGTACCGCCTTTGTCGGGGTTCTATATGCCCTATTAACCCAAGCCCTGTTATCGTCTAAATTTCAGTTTTACAATAAACGTCCCCCTATTCCAAAAGCAGACCATGTGGTGATTATCGGACTAGGCAAACTTGGACAAGAAATTGCTAATAAATTGCGGGAATTGAAAATCAATGTGTTAGGTATAACCTTTAATACCATTGCTAGCCAGTCAGATTTTTTAGATATTCCCTTAATTTACGGCCATAACTTAGTTGATAGCCTACAATTAGCTAATCTAGAAACCGCCAGCAGTGTTATTGTTGTTACTGATGATGACATTGTTAATATTGAAACGGCATTGCTAACTCAAAAAATCAATCCCTGTTGTCAATTAGTAATTCGCACTAATGGTGATACATTGACGAAAAATTTAGGAGGATTATTACCAGCAGCAATTATTATTGACCCCTATGTAGCAGCAGCAGAAGTGTTCACTGGAGCAGCTTTTGGAGAAAATATCCTTGGTTTATCCTGTTGGCAAGAACAGACAGTTTTGGTCACCCAATATTACATTGAAGAACAAGATACACTCCAGGGCTTATTAATTGCGGAGGTGGCTTATGGCTATGGAGTTGTCCCGATAATTTATCAAGAAAAATCCGAGGATGAGCCAATTTTCTTGCCCTCGGAAGACCGACGTCTAATTCCAGGTAATTTGCTGATTGTCTTGGCAACGATAGCAGGATTAAAGGCCATTGAAGCAGGGGATTTAAAACCAAAACAATGGAATCTTAAAATCATCAAAGCTAGTTCTAAAATGTCAATTTTTGATGGTATTACTGCCATTGCTCGCATTGCAGGTTGTCCTTTGAAAACGGCGACGGAAACAATGAATAATTTGCCAGCGACTTTGCCATTTAAAATGTACTATTATCAAGCAATGAAGCTTAAAAAAATGCTTCAGCAAAATCAAATTGAAACTGTTGTTGAGCAAAATTTCTCTCCAATTTCTTAGTCGGTAAGACTCTCATTCCTCTCCCTGACAGAATTGCCGTAGAATACTAATGGCAATAGGTTTCTTTGTCATGCCCAACGGCGATCGCCTTACGTTGTTTCCTTCTAACCTGATCCCATGGCCCTTAGCTTTAGTAAATACCACGGTCTCGGCAACGATTTTATTCTGGTGGATAACCGTCAGAGTGCGGCTCCCTGCTTAACCCCAGACCAAGCCCAACTGTTGTGCGATCGCCATTTTGGCATCGGGGCGGACGGGGTGATTTTTGCTTTGCCAGGGCAAGGGGGAACGGATTACACCATGCGGATTTTCAATTCCGACGGTTCGGAGCCGGAAATGTGCGGCAATGGCATCCGTTGTTTGGGTAAATTTTTGGCAGATCTAGAAGGGGTGGGGGAAAAAACCTATCGCATCCACACCTTAGCGGGGGTAATCACCCCCCAACTATTGGCCGATGGCCAAGTCAAAGTAGACATGGGGGAACCCCAATTGTTAGCGGAGCTTATTCCCACCACCTTGGCTAAACCGGGGGAAAAAGTGGTGGATCTGCCCTTAGCAGTGGCGGGGCAAACCTGGGCTGTGACCTGTGTGAGCATGGGTAATCCCCATTGTTTGATCTTTGTGGACGATGTGGACAGTCTTAACTTGACGGAGATTGGTCCTTTATTTGAACACCATCCCCAATTTCCCCAACGGACTAATACGGAGTTTATTCAGGTCTTAGCGGGCGATCGCCTGAAAATGCGAGTCTGGGAAAGGGGAGCGGGCATTACCTTGGCCTGTGGGACGGGGGCCTGTGCCACAGTGGTGGCGGCGGTGTTGACCGGTAGAGGCGATCGGCTTTGTACGGTGGAATTACCAGGGGGCGATTTGGAAATTGAATGGTCTGTCCAGGACAATCGGCTTTATATGACGGGGCCAGCTCAAAAGGTCTTCAGCGGCCAGACAGAGATTTGAATGTTTAAAAATGGGTTCTAAAAACTCCCTGAATACTGAAGTTGGAGGGAAACTACAAAAAGTCCCCCAGAATTACGGTCTCTTTAGTAGGTCGATTTAGAGGACAAACTGCAACTTCACCAACGGACTTTCAAATCCCAAAACACAGCACCTTTGTTCTTTTTCCACGGAGGACATTGCTGATGATGCCGGAACAGAGGCATTGAGTAGGGGAACCTATTTTTGGCCAATGCATTGATGCTGTACGGCCAATCTGTTCAACTTGGGGACGGCCATGCCCTAGAATTTGATGGACATCTTTTCAGCCCAACGCCGCTATTTTTCCACAATATATTTAGTTAAGCAGCTCGATGAACATCCCCATCCTTGACCTTAAGCCCCAGTACCAAAGGATCAAAGCCGAAATTCAACAGGCGGTGAATGGTGTCTTGGAATCGGGACAATTCATTTTGGGCAAAACCGTTGCAGATTTTGAGCAAGCTGCCGCCGATTACCTGGGGGTAAAGTATGCCATTGGGGTTAATTCTGGCACCGATGCTCTGATGATTGGTCTGAGGGCATTGGGCATTGGCCCGGGGGACGAGGTAATTACTACCCCTTTTTCCTTTTTTGCTACGGCGGAATCCATCAGTAATGTGGGAGCTAAACCGGTTTTTGTCGATGTGGCGATCGCCGACTTTAACCTCGATCCCAGCAAAATCAAGGCGGCCATCACCCCCCGCACTAAGGCAATTATGCCAGTACATTTATTTGGTCAACCGGCGGCCATGGCCCAAATTAAAGCCCTTGCCCATGACCATAGTTTGAAAATTATTGAAGATTGTGCCCAATCCTTTGGGGCCGTCTATGCCGGGGATTGCTTGGGTTGTGACCAGGACTGTGATGACCAGGTTAAACAAAGTCTAATGGGTCAATACACCGGGGCCCTGGGGGATGTGGGAGCCTTTTCCTTTTTTCCCACCAAAAATTTGGGAGCCTACGGTGACGGCGGTTTAATCACCACCAATGACGAGGCGATCGCCGATTTGGCCCGCTGCTTGAGGGTACACGGTTCCAGACAACGCTACCAAAACGAAATGCTGGGCTATAACTCCCGTTTGGATGCGTTGCAAGCCGCGATTTTGAACGTCAAACTCTCCCATTTAAAGGAATGGAGCGCCGGCCGTCGTCGGGTAGCCCAAACCTATAATGATCTGTTCAAAGGGGTGGAAGGTATTATTACCCCCACCATCACCGCCGGCCATGTGTTTCACCAATACACCCTGAGAATTCAGGAAGGTAAAAGGGATGCCCTGGCCAAGGCAATGCAAGGTATAGGTATTAGCACCATGATCTATTACCCTGTGCCCCAGGATCAGTTGCCGGTGTACCGGGGTCAGTATGCCCCCAACCCCATCAGCGATCGCCTAGCCACGGAGGTATTGAGTTTGCCCATCTGGCCGGAAATGGAAACGGAAACGGTGCAAACGGTGGCTGAAAAAATTATCCAAGTTTTGCCCAGCCTGTAAACTTCTCCCACCATCAATTACCTATGCCCATGGAAGCCGGACAACAATTCCTCACCCCTGCCGAGTCCCACGCCGTTGATGGGGCCCTGCTTAGTCAGTCAGAAAAGTTTCTCACCCGTCTCACCATTTCTTCCCTGCGGCTTTTGCAAACCATTGCAGAGGAGGAACAATTGGCGATCGCCGATCTGACCCCAGAAATTATCATTGCCTGGTTTGAAAAGGATGCCAAAAGGAAACGGGAGCAGGGGGCAGAAAAGCCGGTACTAGATTGGTAAGCTCCCAAACCATTTCCGTCGAAACAGCCTAAGTTAACGTGAGTTAGAGAGCTAAAAAGTCGCAATAAGTTGGTAATTTGGAATGGCGAAGGAAGGCTTGTCAGGGTGTTAAGAGTAGGCAATGAGCCCGGAGACCAAATTCACAAGAAAATTAAAAACATTACGATGTCTGGAATGTTCGGTTTTGGGTGGTGTTATCTGTGTAGTGAAAGTATAAAATGGATGGCAATTACGACAGGGATAGCACTTTCAAACTACTTGCATCTTTATCCCCTAAAATTTAGCTACAGTAGAAATCATATCAACTTGCACCACTGAATTGACTGATTGAGCCATGAGTAATAATGACAAAGATAAACGCCCCCCCTGTCCATCATGCGGTTCATTACATATTTTGAAGAATGGCAGCATTCACAATAAAAAACGAAAGTATTTATGCAAAGAATGCGGCGGCCATTTTGTGGAAAACCATACCAAACATTATATAAGCCAGTAAGAAATTGAATACATTAAACGAAGTCTTCTAGAGCAAATTTCTCTAAGAGATATGTCGCGAATGCCGGGAATATTAATGAAGTGGTTGCAGAATTGTGTTAATAAATTTTATCGCTCAATCTCTTCTGAAACAAGTAGTCTAACGTCTTGCTTTAATGGTTTGATTCTCGAATGTGATGAGTTATGGTCTTTTGTTTGCTCAAAAGAAAACCCTGTTTATCTTTGGTTAGCATTAAACAGAAATATGAAGAAAATTTTAGGCTTTCATTTGGGTGATAGGACAAGAAAAGATGCTCAGCAATTCTGGGAGTCAATACCCTAAAAATATCGAGAAAGTGCAGAGATTTATACAGACTTTTGGTAGTCTTATCAGGATGTCGTGCCGGCAAAAAACACCATCCAAGTGGTAAAGAAACTGGAGAAACTAGCCATATAGAAAGATTCAATAATAACCTAAGACAAAGATGCTCAAAATTGCTCAGGAAGTGCCTTTCATTTTCTAAAGACTTCTTCAATCATGAATCTGCTATTTTATATTTTATCAACCACTATAATGAGGATTTAAGGTTGGCTTTATCTTAACTTCACTACATGAATAATACTACCTAAAAACAAAAGTCCCCCAAAGTTTGAGCTTCAGGGGACAAGGAAAACGGCTATGTATTTCCCCAGAGTTTGACCTTCCGGAGATAGTTGCCGAGATAGAAGTTAGTGCAGTTGGATTACTTTGGGGCTTTCCTTCATATGAACAGTGTCCACAAAGCGGGCGGTGCTGGACTGGCTAGAAATAACCAAGCTTTGGGTCCGCACACCACCATGGAAGAAGCGTACCCCTTCCATCAAAGTGCCAGGGGTGATGCCACAGGCGGCAAACAGAACGGTTTCGCCACAGGCCAATTCTTCGCAGTTATAAACCTGGTCAGGATTTTTAATACCCATGGAAGCGAGCCGCTCTAGGTTACCTTCCCGGCTTTCACCGATTAGTCCAGTTTTAACCACTTCGGGATCGTAAATTAACTGACCCTGGAAGTGACCCCCCAGACAGCGCATGGCGGCGGCGGAAATTACCCCTTCAGGAGCAGCACCGATACCCATCAGAGCGTGAATGTTGGTGCCGGAAAAAGCACAGGAAATGGCGGCGGAAACGTCTCCATCACTGATGAGGCGGACTCGAGCGCCAGCGTTGCGGATTTCTTGGATCAATTCTTTGTGGCGGGGACGATCCATGACCACTACCACCAATTCTTCGATACTGCGATTGAGACAATCGGAGAGAATCTTGAGGTTTTCGGTAGCGGATTTATCAATGTCAACGTGACCCTTGGCCGCCGGGGGGGCCGCCAGTTTTTTCATGTAGAAATCGGGAGCGGCAAACAAACCACCTTTTTCAGAAATAGCCAACACTGCCATGGAACCATTTTGACCATAGGCCACTAGGTTGGTACCTTCACAGGGGTCAACGGCAATGTCAATTTCCACCAATTCGTCGGGATTGCAGAAGGATTTGGCATCTTCCCTGGTGCAAATGCCTACTTCTTCACCGATGTAGAGCATGGGTGCGTCATCCCTTTCCCCCTCGCCAATGACGATGCGGCCCCGCATATGAATTCTGTTCATCCGTTCCCGCATGGCTTCTACGGCCACTTGGTCGGCGGTGTTTTTTTCACCTTTGCCCATCCATTTTGCCGAGGCGATCGCCGCTTGTTCTACGACTTCAATAATTTCTAAACCGAGGGTGCTGTCCACGAATTGAATCCTCCCAACTGCTGATTAGGTTTCCCTAGCTTGTGATTAAGTGTTAATAGTCAAAAGTCTATCAGAGGGGGGGATCAGCGTACAGCATTGCCGAGGAGGGGAAGTCGGCTTTGGCCCTGACCGCGGCGGGACCAAAAGATCCCTTAAGATTAAGAGTTGGGCGGATTGTCTGCCTGCTTTTTGACTGCTTTGAACCATTCCACTGCCAAATTCAGCTAATTGTGATCATGACTGAGTCCGTAATCTCCCCAGAAGATGCTTTCAACCAGGCGATCGCCAGATATAACGGGGGGGAAGGCCCCGAAACCCTGATTCCAGTATTTAAGGAAATTGCCGATAGCTCCCCGAAAAACGCCACGGTGTGGGCCTGCCTTGCTTGGCTGTATCTCCTAGACGACAAGCCAACTTTGGCTTTCAAAGCGGCCCAGCGGTCGGTGAAAATCGACGGCTACCACCCCCAGGCCAGGGTTAACTATGCCTTGGCCATGCTGGCCAATAAAAAAACTGGTGTACGGGAACAGGTGGAATTGGCGGCCCAAATGATGTCCTTCGATCAAGAAATTGCTACTGGGGTGATGGAAAGCTTGGATGACGGTCTCCAACGTAAGCCCGATTGGCGGGACATTGAACGGATTAAAAAATGGCTGACGGAATAGCCTGTCCCATTGGTCCTAATTTAGTTAGGCAAAATTCAAGCAACCAATCAGTCCCTGGCGTTGGTTTGTTACCTTGAATAGAATTCCCCACCTTGTCCCAATATCTCCAGCCCATGACCCCGGCCAAAATTCGTAACGCATTATTAGCCGTAGTGGCGATCGCCCTGAGTGCGGCCCTTTATCTCGGTTTTCAAACTCAAACCCAGGGCACTTCCCTGGAAGCCCAGGCTCAGCGGGCCACGCCCCTGGCCACAGCCCTGGACAATGGTCGTCCCACCTTGGTGGAGTTCTATGCCAATTGGTGTACTAGCTGTCAAGCCATGGCTCCGGATTTAGCAGAGTTGAAGAAAAACTATGGCGGGTCAGTCAACTTTGCCATGCTCAATGTGGACAACAATAAATGGTTGCCGGAAGTGCTGCGCTATCGGGTGGATGGTATTCCCCATTTTGTTTACCTGGATGACACCGGCACGGCGATCGCCGAGAGCATTGGAGAACAACCGTTGGGAGTGTTGGAGCAAAACATCACTGCCCTGTTAGCCCACGAACCGATCCCCTACGCCAATGTCACTGGCCAAACTTCGGTGGTGGAAAACCGCACCATTGAAGCTGACCCCACCTCTCCCCGCAGTCACGGCAATCCCCGCCCCGGCTAGGGAATTAACTAAACATAGCTAGAAACTATGCCAATCATTAAACTGCTACAGGTTCGGCTATCCAGCCCTTGGGCGATCGGCTAGTATCTATTTGTGTGTGAGGAGTAAGATTAATAAGGAAGCAACCGGAGGGTCGAAACATGGCAAGACTCCTTGCGGACTTCCTTATTTTTTTGCCTATTTTCCCAATTAAGCTCGCCGACCTAGTCAAGACTCAGGGTTAGGGTTATCCCAAGGGAACCTGGAAGTGCAGAACACAGCCCGTTTCAACAGGGCAGAGGCAGTTCAATCCGACACAATCGCCGACTGTTTAAATCTTTTTCCCGGCAAAACAGAGGCAATTCCCAGAGCAGTAAGCAATGAACTGAGCCCTGTCTGCCCGTTAACAAAAGTTTATGGTATATTCAAATACAGCGGTGAAGGATTGATATTTCCCCATGGAACTGTCTGCCGCCCCAAGGTTTATTTGCCTAGCCCCCATCCGATCGCCTGACTGAATTTTTGGCTTGATCGAACCCCCTCTGCATCCTCAAACTTACTGCTTTATGTTGGTACTTTCCATCCTGTCTTTGGCTTTAGCCTCTTTTTCTGCCATCCTTTGCTTCACTGTGCAGGAAGACGTAATCAGGGCCTCGTTAGGATGTGTGGCAGTGTTATCCATTTTAGTTACCCTGTTTTTTGCTCCCTGGGCCTTAAAACTGACCTTGGCCGCAGTTCCCTTCGGTGTGGAGCGATTTTATCGTTTAAGTCAAAACACTCCCCTGGAATAGGTTCATCGACGATATATTGCCCAGATTTTTCAAGTTTCCGAACGCTTAGTTAAAAGGCGTATTTTTACTAACACCTCCAACCTATTAACTCCCTCCATCATTGCCAGAGGGTTGTTTTTGCACAATTAACTGAATCATCAACAAAATTAGGCCGATCGCCACAAAGGCAAAAATAAAGGTGCCCATGGAGGCTAGTCCCAACACCAAAGTTCTCACAGCTGAAGCAATGCGCTGGACAATGGCCTTATCGGATAACATCGGCTTACTGGCAAAACTAACGGCGATCGCCGAAGTCAGCAAATACAACCCCCAGGCCAGGGAAGCGGAAATGCCGGAACCGACCAAACAACGCAGGGGAGTGGGGGGCACTGGCTCCGTTTTAGTTGGTTGGGGGGAAGGTTCAGTCATGGGCCAACGCTCAAAAGTGTCATTGCAGAAAACATAGGGAAAAAATTATCAGTCACCAAAAACCATCCATAACTGTATTAAGTAAATTACTGCGCCCAATTGCCCAATTCTCCAGAACTCCCAGCGCTAAAGCCCTGTATTATCCCTAAGCGGTAGAATAATACCACGATCCATCTAGCGGTTCCAAGCCTGGAATTGTTTGATTTCCCTGGACTTTGCCAAACCCCATGACTGTATCTTCCCCAGTAAATTCCGCCGTTGACCTCATCCCCCAGCTTGAAAAAATATTGGGGCAAGATGGGGTAATTAAACGCAAAGATGAGCTCTTCACCTATGAATGCGACGGCTTAACGGGTTATCGACAACGGCCGGCCCTGGTGGTATTGCCCCGCACAACGGAACAGGTGGCCGCAGTAGTTAAACTCTGCCACGATCGCAAAATTCCGTGGATTGCTAGGGGGGCTGGCACCGGGTTATCGGGGGGAGCCTTACCGGGGGCAGATAGCCTGCTAATTGTTACCACTCGCATGCAAAAAATTTTGGCAGTGGATTACGACAATCAAACCATTGTTGTCCAACCAGGAGTAGTGAATAACTGGGTTACCCAAACCGTTAGTGGCGCAGGCTTTTACTATGCTCCTGATCCTTCCAGTCAGATTGTTTGTTCCATTGGCGGTAACATTGCCGAGAACTCCGGCGGCGTCCATTGTTTGAAATATGGCACCACCACCAACCATGTACTGGGGCTAAAGCTGGTCATTCCTGACGGTTCCATTGTGGAAGTGGGGGGACCAATTGCGGAAATGCCCGGCTATGACCTAACCGGCCTATTTGTCGGGTCGGAAGGAACCCTAGGCATTGCCACGGAAATTACCCTAAAAATTCTCAAAACCCCAGAATCCATCTGTGTTATATTGGCGGACTTTCTTTCCCTCGAAGCCACGGCCCAATCCGTAGCCGATATCATTGCGGCGGGCATCGTCCCGGCGGGCATGGAAATTATGGACAATTTCAGTATCAATGCAGTGGAAGATGTGGTGGCCACTAATTGTTACCCTAGGGATGCGGCGGCCATTCTTCTAGTAGAACTAGACGGTCTTCCCATTGAAGTGGAATTAAACCAAGCCAAAGTAGAGGAAATTTGCCGTAATAATGGAGCCCGCAACACGGCGATCGCCTATGACCAAGAAACCCGCTTAAAAATGTGGAAAGGAAGGAAAGCGGCCTTTGCAGCGGCGGGCAAATTAAGCCCCAGTTACTTTGTCCAAGATGGGGTAGTGCCCCGCACTCAATTAGTACAAATTTTAAGTGACATTAACGCTTTGAGCGAAAAATACGGCTTTGCCATTGCTAATGTTTTCCATGCTGGAGACGGGAATTTACATCCCCTAATTTTGTACGACCAAAAAGTACCGGGAGCTTGGGAAAAAGTAGAAGAATTGGGGGGAGAAATCCTTAAGCGCTGTGTGGAATTGGGGGGAAGTTTATCCGGGGAACATGGCATTGGCATGGATAAAAATTGCTTTATGCCCAATATGTTCAACGAAGTAGACTTGGAAACTATGCAATGGGTACGGCAATGCTTTAATCCCAATAATTTGGCTAATCCCGGCAAGCTTTTTCCCACTCCCCGCCGTTGTGGAGAGGTGGCCAATGCCCAACGACTTAATTTAGGCCAGGACGAAAAACTAGGGGAAATTTATTAACTCTAAAGCAGAAAAATGAGGATAATTTGCCATGGCTCAAAACAATCTGAGAAAGTCGTTAAGAAATGACTAAATAACAAGCTTAATTTACCCTTAGGATAAATAAAATCTGGACAAACTCAGATAATCTCTCCACATTGTTAAATTATAGCTAATTAGGATAATTATGAGACGTTAAGCTATGCAGTAATCTTGAATAACCTTATCTATGCTAGTACCCGGAGGTGCGTACATTCTCGCCCTCTTTAATGCACTAAAG
>NZ_JACJTJ010000004.1:0-6998 GCF_014698605.1 Synechocystis sp. FACHB-383
AATTTCAACTGTGACTGTTTTACTGGTTTCCCCTGGGCTAAATATTAGTTGTCCCGCCACTGGTAAATAGCGATTACCGGCCTTGCCGTCACCATCTTGAGTCAGATAACTAACTAAAACATATTTGTCTAAATCTCCGGTTCGTTCGATGGTGAAGTCAACTGCGCCTAAGCTTTCCGAACCCCGGGGACTGGTAACAAATAATTGAGTGGGGGCATTTGAATCGTTAGCAGTGGGTTTTTTATTTTCTGTTGATTGTGACGAAGTCGTTGTCGGCGCGAAATCCTGCTGTGGATTAATCTCTTTTGATAACAATATTGGCTCAGGATGATTTGTCTCCGGTGCACCAAAAATCACATTTGCAAACAAGGGAGACGAGAGGGATTCACCGTTGAATAATTGTTGATTTTCACTAGCTAAGAGTTTACTATTATTGTCATTTTTAGGATTGGTCATTCCATTATTGTCATAAAGGGTTTTTAAAACCTCCCCTGACTCGGAAATAACATAGAGTCCGCCATCATCGCCCAACTGAACATAGTCATTGCGATTAGGGTTTGTACCAGTTGCCCAAAGGACAGTGCGTTGACCATTTCCCTCTTCTTTGTAAAGGACAAAATTGCCATCGCTATTTTGAATAACCGCGTCGGTTGCACCAGTAACCACTTGACCGCTATTTTCTGCGGCCCAGAGTTGTTCACCTGTGGGAGAAAGTAAGACTAGGCTGCCGACGGTATTTAACAGTAGTTGATACTGAGCAGACCGATTGACCAATACTGTCGCAGCAGATTGCTTAGAGACATATTCCGCAAATTTTTGATTGGCTTGATAAACTAACCCATTAAATTGGAAATCAGAGCTTAATTCAACAGTATCTTCACCATCGGTTAAGACTGTAATCGTATTATCTTCAGAAAGATTTGTAACTGTGAGGGCATTTAAGGTGATTTTATTGGCTCCATAGTTACGAATATCCAATGCTTCAAAATTTTGGAGTCTGACCCCAGGAGAGAGTTTTGTTAGATCCCAATCTTGATCGTTGTAGCCGTGGAGTTCGAGCACATCAAATCCTGTCCCGCCATCTAAGCGACGGAAGTAGGTATCGGTGACGGAAACAAAGTCATCTCCAGGGCCGGCATAAACTACATCTAAACCCCCATTAGTATAGATTTGGTCATCGCCTTGCCCGGCCACAAAGCTTTCTCCTGTCGGGGTGCCGAGCATGACATCATCGCCGATGGTGCTGGTTTGGTTGACGGTCTGATTAAAGTCACTGCCAAAGAGAACATAACTTAGCTCATCGTTGTTACCGGGAGCTCCAATTGTGAAGTCATCGAAGCCATCCCCATTAACATCGCCTCCCCCACTAATCGAGGTTCCTGCTTCGGAATTTGGGAGTCCTTCAATAACAAAACCATAGGAACCGCTGAGACCATCGAGAGGAAGAGGAACATTGGTATTATCTGGGGTCGGCATCCAAAGACTACTATTTCCTCCAAAAACAACAAAAACACTGCCCTGATTATTATTGGAGTTAGACGTGCTTACTAATAAATCATCAAAGCCGTCGCCATTGACATCCCCAGCCTTTGCCAGTGTTGAAAGTTGAATAGAAGGATCATCAAGTACACCAAAAAACAAAGTTGGTTTTAGTGTATTTGTCCACCCGGTAGCATCACCATAATAAATGAGCACTGCTTGAGGATATTTGCCACTCACTCCATCAACATACCCCTCTACAAGAACGGCTAAATCTTCAATGCCATCCCCATTAAAGTCGCCAATATTCTCTAGTTGTTGTATGCCATCTATATCAGAAATAGTGATTTCTACGCCTTCAGGGACAACCGCAAAGCTTTTTCCGCCAACACTCCAAATCAAATTATCTTGACCACTTCCATTAATATCAATGCCTGCAAAAGTTGCAGTAAATATGTCCGGAATCCCTAGCCCGCGAGATGGACTGAAATTATTATTTGGATTTCCTAAATAGATAGTATAGCCTTGGGACGAATCATCTACATCTAAAACAAGATCATCATAGCCGTCTCCGTTGTAATCTCCGATTGAAAACTGAGACTTAATATTACTCAGAGAAATATTTGATTGATTTAATTGTATTTGCCCCTCCGAGCTTAAGCTTTGACTCCCTAACACTAAATAAAAGTTTTGATTACTGTCGATAACGGCAAAATCTTGTAAGCCATCGCCGTTATAGTCACCAATACTAATTACGTCTTTAATGTCGGCACCTTGGACGGTGATGATTAGGTCATCGCTGCCACTCGCTTCAGTTAACAGATCTTTGGTGCTATCCCCAAAGATGATCACCCCAGCATTGCTTCCCCCTGAAAAAACGTCAGCAAACCCGTCACCGTTAATATCGCCTAACATGCGGACAATACTGCCGTTATTGGCGATCGAACTAAGGGGTGGTAGAGAAGTTTCTAAAACCTGATAACCGTTGTTAGCGGTAGAATTGACTAGGTAGAGTTGATTATTGACAATCGTTGGAGATGGAGCATAGTTGCTACTACTGGAAATTTCAGTGGTTGTCCAAAGAGGCTCTCCTGTTCCGACTCCTTCATAAACGCTAAGAAAACCATTGCCTGACTGAAACTCCTGCCCTAATAAAAGATAGCTTCCTTCTTCTAATTTGTTGTTACTGCTATTTGCAGGATTGGTGGTGCCGTTGTTGTCGTAAAGCGTGACAAGAACATTGTTTGAATTGGCATCAATAATGTAGAGTCCCCCATCACTGCCCAACTGAAGATAATTGACGCTACCGACATTTGTCCTCGTCGCCCACAGTGCATTTGCTGGATCTTCGTTGAGCTCACTATAAAGGACAAAGTTACCATCACCTTGCAGGATAGCCTGCTTTGCCCCAGTGATAATCTGGTTGTTGCTATCGGTGGCAGCCCATACTTGCTCTCCTGTAGGTGATAAAAGCACTAAGCTACCAGACCCTGTTAAAGCCAGAGTATATCCGGTGGTATGAGTTAAATAGAGGGTTTTACCATCTGTAGTCAATCCGGGCGATTGATTGGAGACAATATTGGGGATGGAAGAAAGTGCCCACGATAAATTGCTTAAATCCGTCCCATCGGTTGAAGTAATATCAAGGGTATTACCCGGACTGCTTTGGGTGCCTGTTTGGTAGGCAAGATAAAGGGCTCCGTCAAAGACAGTGGCGCTGACGGCGTTGGGGCTGATTTGATTGCCTCCGCTAAATGTTACGGGAAAGTCTGAAGACCAAGAGTTACTCGCTTGGGGATTATCAGAATAAATGTAGAGAATACTGTCGGTTTGATTATTAGCAGTAAAGAAAGTGAACAGCTTGTCTTGGTAAACCACTAATGTGGGAGCATTGTTGGAAGCTTGCCCAATGGCATACTGCGGACTCCAGCTTTGTCCTTCATCGGTGCTGTAAAGAACATTGAGTTGGGGATCTAAGCCCGTGTAGGCCAAATAGAGTACGTCATTGTAAACAGCTAGGGACGGTGAGAAGTTAGTGGCATTGGCGATCGCCACGATTGCATCGCTCCAAGTTTTTCCGCCATCAGTACTCGTGGTTATATAAATATTTGGATCATTTCCCGACCCTTTTACCGCCATGTACAAGGTGCCTTGATAACTCACCAAGGAGGGCATTAAATCGGTTGATTGGTCAGGGATCGCAGGATTAACAACATTGAAGGTGCTAAAGCTATTGCCATCAATGACAAAGCCATTATCAGAGGCAATATTTGCCAACTTAATACTGCCATCGTCCTCCAAGTAGGATTGACCATAAACGGCATAGGCCTGTTGGGCATTGGGAGCCGTTAATAGCAAACTATCAATTTTTCCATTGCTTCCCGTTTTTCCGGTAATATTTCCCAACCCAGTGGCCGCCGCTCCCGCAAGTTGATAGGGCAGACTGCCGTTGAGCAAGAAGGTTTTATCCTGGCTGGTGACACCGAGGTCGAATAGGGTTCCGACCGCATCTAAATTGAGGGGGCCAAATAACAAATAACTTTGACCTGTGCCATTGCCAGCCTGGGGAGCGGTGATGAGAAAATCCTGATAGCCATCCCCATTGAGATCGCCGGGGCTAGTGATGATGGTGCCGGCCTGACCGTTGGAGATAGAACCATTAACAATAAGGTTGCTGACCTCGTTTAATGTTTGTAGGGATGTTGTTGAGGTCGCTTTGCTACCACTGATGACATAAACTGCCCCGGCACTGGCATTGACTCCGGTGGCTGCAATGGCTAAGTCCTGACGTCCATCCCCATCCAAATCTTCAGAGGCGATCGCCGCTCCGGCCAAATAGTTGGCCCCCACTCCATTGGCAGCAGGAATATTGGGGCCTGTATAGGTTCCCCAGGGAGCCAAGCCTTTACTACTACTGGAAAAAACATGAACGGCTCCCACTGCAATTGGTGCTGAGTCTTTATACAACGATTGACTGCCCGACGGTAGCCCTCCTTTCCCTTTCCATTGATTGTTAACTTCCAGTTGATAGGCTGGCGCACCGATGAAGAGGTCATCGCTGGATTTACTACCGGTGAATGTGGTGGGATTCCCTGGTGAATAATGGGAAACCCCTAAAGCAAATCCCGCCCGCTCACCCACCTGATTCAACGAAGTCCCTTGGTAAACTTTCGTGAACGATGTACTGCCGTTGTAAGCGATATAGACAGCCCCACCGTTGCCGACCCCAGGGGCACCGAAGGCAATGTCATTACGGGTATATTTCCCATCTCCATCAAAATTGCCCACAACGACGGAAAATCCTGCTTGGGCAGAAGCAATGGCAGGATTGATCCCATAGCCCATGGCAGAAGTTAACTTAGTAACATCAATGGTGGCCCCAGGGTTACTGGTGAGGTAACTCCCCTTAATGACATAAATCACACCATCTCCACCATTGGCATTGGCATCCCCAATTACCAAATCGTCTATGCCATCTCCATCAATATCTCCTGTGGCTAAGCTCATAGATATGCCACCATTGAGGACGCTACCATCAGCAATACCGGTGATTAAAACTCCCCCCGGATTACCCGATAAATCCGTTGTGGTGAGGGGATTACTCTCTGTCCCGTTCAAAACACTGCCACCGGCAAATAGGATTTGAATGGTGCCACCACTGACCAAATTGCCGGCACTGTCGGTATAACCCCGATTACCCACCGCAACATAGGCTAAACTGCCATCTGCCTTAAAGCCACTAGCAAGCTCAGCGGCGATCGCCGGATTATTGGTGTTAATGACAAAGCCGCTGTCAATGTTGGCTAAGGACGCATCATTGGCTTCGGTTATGGTGGCAATGCCCAACACTTCCGTTCCTAAATCATTGGTACCTTTGGCAGGAACCGTTCCCCCTTGATTACGAATAGAGCTAACCTGGGGCGTAACGCTACTACCATCTTTGAAATAGACCGTCACCGTCGGCGTTGCGGAGAAGGTATTGCCAGTTTCATCAATAAACAAACTCAGGGTTTCGGTTGCCCCCATCACCCGATGGTTTAATCCAGAAAGGGCCGGATTAAGGCTATTGAGCAGGGTCGTACCATCCGCAAACGTGAGCTGACCATTATTGGGCACAGTTTCGCCTAAGATAACCCCGACTTGGAAGCCACCGATGGCCTTGCCATCACCATTTTGACCCACTCCCCAACGCAAACCAGTGCCAGGAACTGTGAGATCAATCCCTGTAATTTCCCGACCTTGTTCGCCAGTCAGATTAATTTGGAAAATGCTATCGGCTTTACCATTGGGGAAAATTTCTGTGCCTGCGGGGGAGCCTGTGGCCGCGACAATATCCCAAATCGGGAAATTGGCATCACTCAAAGTGGTGGGGGTAATGGTGGGAATCGGCTCAATTTGACCATTTAACTGCCAGCTATTAGTGGTGGGATTCCAAACACTGTAGTAAGCCTCTGGCCCGGCCGGCACAGGATCAACATATTGGGCATTGAAACGATTGCCAATTTCGTTAGTACCTAAAGCTCCATCCAGAAATTGATTGCCCGTAAATTCAGTGATGTTAGATGCGGTTAAACCAGCACTGCTGGGAACGTAGGAAAGCACCGAGTTATAGAAGGCGACTTCATCGACATAAACCGATCCCCCCTGACCCGCCACTGCCAGCGTGCCGGATTGGGGTAAATTGCCAAAACTGACATTGTCCAAACTCCCCACTAACTCACCATCTAGGTATAGGGAGAGAATGTCTTGGGAACCGTCATAGGTGCCGACCACGTAGTACCAGGCATCAGTATCCAAGGGCTGGGTGGTCGCAATTGTTGAATTACCAGTATTGTCTAGGCTGAACTTTAACTGCGTATCGTTGACGGTAAAGAGAAAAACATCCGCCATGGACACCAGGTTGGGTATGGCATTGTCGCTCGGTAATTTAAACCAGAATTCCACCGAAAATCCCTGAATGGAAACTGGAATTGCCGCGTCAAGGGTCACGCCGCCGCCATTGAACAAGACCGCAGGATTGGGATCACCAGAATTGTTTGTGGTGTCTTCCAAGGCCCCAATTTGATTAAGGGTGAAATTGCCACTGTAGTTACCGTTAAAACTAGGCCCAGATTGCCCTTCATTAATTGCCGTTGTGCCACTCAGTTCCCCTAGACGTAGATAAACAACGGGATCTTGCTCCACTATGAGATTGCTGTAGGAAGCAGGTTGGCTTTCTGTCCAAAAAATGGCAGGTTGACCATTAATGGTGCTGATATTCAGTTCCGTAAAGGCATCTGGGGAAATTTCCGAGAGGAGTGTCTGGGGAGTGGTCCAACTAGTACCATTAAAACTTGACCAGTAAACGGTGGTTGAAGTATTACCATTACTCTGCTGTTGGGTATTTAACCAAGCGGCAAGCAATTGCCCATTGGGCCCCGCCCCCAACGTCACTTTTTGATCCTGGCCAGTTTGCACTGCGGCGATCGGTTGGGCCAAACTCCATTGATTATCCGGGCCTAAAACTGAATAATAAATAT
>NZ_JACJTJ010000040.1:0-165657 GCF_014698605.1 Synechocystis sp. FACHB-383
CCATCTTTTGAGAGAGTTGGCTACGCTTTTTAACAGGGTTAATGAGCTTGACAGATTAAAATATCTGGTAAATTTATGGGATACTTTTTATTATTCATCTGCCTAGAATGATGGAAGAGGGATATTAGCGGTGATGACGATCTGTTGGTACTCAATCCATTTCGTAATATTCTAATTGTAACGCCAAGAATATTTATTAGACCGCTTCACTTAAACCTCCTTCCTTTGTAGGCGATCGCCCTGACGGCAAACTAATTCATTTGTGCAATATCGGCAAGCCTCCCGGTCTCGATCTGGGGCAACGGGGTAAGTTCCTGTCTGAAAGTGTTGCTTGAACCCTTCAAGAATTTCCCGGAGTTCTGTTTCGGAAATAACCTGTCTGGGAGAAATATCTTTAGCTTTACTGAGGGAGTAATACAGCGTTTTGGCAACGTGTTCACCTGGATATAAGAATGCTCCCCCTACGACTTTGTAGAGCAGTAATTGCAAATCTATTTTGGCTTTGTCTTCTTGATCTTTGATGCCTTTAGGTAGTGTCCCCCCAGATTTGTAATCAATCAGAACAAGACCCTCCTCACGGCGATCAATTCGGTCAATATAGCCCTTTACTTTTAACGCTTCAATTTCACCAGCAAATTCTTGCTCTAGGGCTAATATTTCCACTGGTTCAGGTAAAAAGTCTGGCTGCAACATTGCCCGTTTGAGAATTTTGATTAATTCCTGACGTTGATGATCCCAAGCGCGAAAGTTCGTCACCTCTATTTTTTTCTCCTCGGCAATATATTTTTCTGCCTGCTGAAACCATTCCATAAGCTTGTCATCATCAATCAGGTTAATCGTCGAATCTTTTTGATAATCACTTAGGGCAATTTCAAGTACTTTGTGATAAAGCGATCCTTTTAAAGCGGAATCAAGCTCTGAGTCCGCCTCTTCAATTTCCCCTAACTTGAGCAATTTATTGGCAAACCATTTAAAGGGACATTGGCCCAATTGGGTTAATTGGGAGGCACTAAACCAATGATCTTCATAATTAAAGGGCATTCCCACCACGCCGTCATATTCATTCGGTGGCTCACTACTTTCCCGCTGTTGTTCAACTTGCCAAGCATGAATGGCTTTGGTTAAAACGTCATCTGTCCCAAGCGGATCTCCGTGAGATCGCCGGAGGTAAACCTGTCGAGCAATTTCGGGACTCGGGATAATTGGTAAGGACATTGGCTCAGGGATAAGACCCAAGCGTTGAAAGTAGGAAGACGGCTCAGATTGTTCGTAGGAACCATGACGGGGAAAGGTTTTGGCGTAGGAAAAAATGAAGGATTTTTTAGGGGTTTGGAGCAGGGTATAAAAATCAAACGTTTCGCTTTGAGCCGATTCCATTGCGCTGGCTAAATGAATACCCTGGCTTTGTAACTGCTGACGTTCATAAAAATCTAGGACTGCATCGTTAACAATCGGCTTGGGTAAATTGCCTTCCCGGCCATCAATGACAAAAACATAGTCGTACTGGGCCCCGACAATCGAACGGGGATTATGGAGTTCGATGCCTTCCCGTCCCGGCCCCGCAACGGTCTGCAGCAAATTCAAATGGGTTAACATTTCTTCCCGAAATTGGGCCCAGGTAATCGTCTCCGTTCCCAGTTCGGGCAATTCCTGTAACCCTTCAGTCCAATTTTTATAAGCCAGACTTTCCTTGGCCCAGCGCCTTGCCTGTTGCCGAACCTGAAACAGATCGAAGATGGCTTGAAAATGGGTTAACCACTCAGGGCGGGAAGCCTCCAAAGGCAACTGCATCGGGAAAATATCAATGTCATGTTCAGCTAGAATCAGCGATCGCCAAGTTTCAAAATCCGTGGGTTGAGATTGTTGGAATTGTGCCCACAGATTACTCCCCAAAGTGCGGCTTAACGGATGCTGAAAAAAGCGGGCGGTTAGCTCAAATGTCCATTGCTGATCCAAGACCTCTAACAGTAACTTGACCCAAGCCCCCACTCGGGTTTCCGCAATGGGAATGGTGTAGGGCAACCGCAAGGCAATGCCGTATTCCCAGGCAATATCCATCAGGCGATCGCCCCATTCTGTGTCATTGGCGGCCACAATCACCATGTCTCGGCTTAATACTCCTTGGTGTAGAAGCTGTTTAACTTGAGCTAAAACTCCCCGAGCTTCTGCCTCTTGGTTAGGATAAACCTGAGCTGATATTTGTGGTTTCTGGTCTGGCTCCGGGGAAATAGCAGACTCTCCGAGAAATACCTGGGAAAGAAATCTGCAAGGTGTGGATAGGTTTTCTTGATCAGTTAACTTTCTTTCTGCCCAACCATTTTGTTTCAGGTGTTGCCTAAACTTTTTCTGGGGCGCAAAAAAGTGTGATTCTCCATCCAGCAGATACAAAACACTATTTTCATCGGCGATCGCCTCGATAAACGCCAATTCATCGAGACGGAGATTAAAGTAACCATAGATCACTAAACGTCGCCGCTGAGATTGTTGTTTAATCGCCTCCCAGAAAAGTTGATTTTGATCAATCCAACCTTCACCACGTAAAAGTTTCTGATAAATCTGGGCAACGTTGAATACTTTCTGTGCTCGTTCAGACCAGTCAGATACTGGGCAAAAATCAGGTTGACTCCGCAGAATAGCTTCAATCGTTGGTTGCCAAGTTCTTGCCATTCCATCTAGATCCTGCAGCTCGAGGGTCTGTTGTAACGCTTCCCGTAAATAATGTTGGACAACTAGGCGCGAGGCGACCTTAGCTTGAACTTGTCTAATTTTGAGAATATCCCGGGCCAATTGCTGCAGGGAAAAGGCTGGAACTTCTAAAGTATCGGCAGCATTGCGGTTAGGAGTAACAATTTGCCAGCCGCTATCATCGGTCAAATCCTGACTCAATTCCCAAGCGGCATAAAGCAGTGATTCAACGCTGTAACTGACATAAAGAGTCGACATTGGTTACAAAGACGATCAGGGAAAATTATTTTGGTAAATATGGCTAATGAAAAATGTAACCCATATTCACATTGCCGATGTCTGCATCAACATCGAAAAAAGACCATCTCGACTAGTATTCAGACAGTCGCCGGGGGAATTATCCTCAGTTCAAGGCAATGGTCCAATGCGGGATAGGAGCGATCGCCTGTGCAGACGGAGACTGATCAACTCATCTATCCCCAAACCACCGATGATGAAGGCAGCAAACCAGGAGCCCATTCTATTGGCCGGTGTGGATAACACCAGGATGGCGATCGCCAGAGCTACGAAAAACAAGCCAAAAAAAGATCTGATTACCAACTCTTGCTTTGACCTAGTAACTTGCCGGCCAGTACTTTTTTTCATGGTGCAATTCCTCCCCAAAATCAGGTCTAGGTGATAACAAAATTGACCAATTTCCCCGGCACCACAATCACCTTTTTGATGGTTTTGCCGGCCAAATAACGTTGGGCTAAATCGGAATTACGGGCCAATTCCTCCAACTGGGTTTTGTCGGCTCCAGCGGGAACGGTGATGGTACCACGGGTTTTGCCTAGCACCTGGATCACCAAAGTAATTTCGTCCAACACTAGGGCGGTGGGGTCGGCCTGCAACCAGGACTGTTGGTGAATGGAGTCAGTACGGCCTAAACGATGCCACAATTCCTCGGTCAAATGGGGCGCAAAGGGAGCAAGGAGTAACAGCAGGGTTTCAATGCCCTCTTGATAAACGGGGGAAGGGGTTAAGTCCGTGGCCGCTATCAGGGCATTACTGAGTTTCATCATTTCAGAAATGGCGGTGTTGAACTGATAATCGTCGTTCAAATCCTCCGCCACTTCTTTGATGGCCCCATGGATAGCTCGCCGTAGATCTTTCTCCGCTTTAGTTAAAGGGTCATTGCTAGTCAATGTTTCTGGGCGATCGCCAATGTAGTCGGTCACTAAGCGCCAAACCCGATTGAGAAAACGGAATTGCCCTTCCACGTCCGCATCGTCCCATTCCAAATCCTTTTCTGGAGGGGCTTTAAAGAGGATAAACATCCTGGCCGTATCCGCTCCATACTTGGCCAGCACTTCCTGGGGATCAACACCATTAAATTTGGACTTGGACATCTTTTCGTAGAAAACTTGTAATGGTTCACCACTATCGGGATCTTTGGGATCCTTGGCATCAATTACCTGTCGCCCCGTTTGCAAATCCTTGGCCGGTACGTATTTGCCTGTGGTGGGATTTTTGTAGGTAATGCCCTGCACCATGCCCTGGGTTAATAATTTTTGGAACGGTTCTTTGACCGCAATTAATTGGCGATCGGCCAAAACTTTGGTGAAAAAGCGGGAGTAAAGCAAATGCAAAATGGCATGTTCAATGCCCCCCACATATTGGTCCACCGGCAACCAGTGGGCAACTTTTTCCCCATCAAAAGGCAACTCGGTATTTTGGGCATCGGCATAACGCAGGAAATACCAGGAAGAATCAATGAAGGTATCCATGGTGTCCGTTTCCCGCCGGGCTGGTTTCCCGCATTTTGGACACGGCACATTCAACCAATCCGTCAACTTCGCTAGGGGAGAAGGGCCCCGCCCAGAAAATTTCACATTATCCGGTAACTCCACCGGCAAATCTTGGCTTGGTACAGGCACCGCTCCACAGTCATCGCAGTGAATAATGGGAATGGGACAGCCCCAATACCGTTGTCGAGAAATCAACCAATCTCGCAGACGATATTGCACCTTGGCGCGGCCATAATCATGATCTTCTGCGAACTTAATAATGGCTTCTTTTGCTTTGGGGGAAGCCATGCCGGTGAAGTGGGCCGAGTTAACCATTACCCCTGTTTCCGTGTAGGCTGCCCCTAGTTCTACATCATTGTTATCAGCATCGTCGGGAACAATCACCACTTGGATGGGGAGATGGTTATCCTGGGCAAATTTAAAGTCCCGTTGGTCATGGGCTGGCACCCCCATCACTGCCCCGGTGCCGTATTCATATAAAACATAATCGGCAATGAGAATGGGAATTTCTTTACCGTTAAAGGGATTAATGGCTACTCCGCCGGTTCTAACGCCCCGTTTTGGTTTATCTTCCGCTGTCCGTTCAATTTCACTTTCCTTGGCCATCAAAGCTACAAAATCTGCCACTGTTTGCTTTTGAGCCGCTGTGGTCACTACTTCAGTTAAAGGGTGTTCTGGCGCTAAAACCACATAGGTGACGCCGTACACCGTATCGGGGCGGGTGGTAAAAACGGCAATTTTTTCATCACCGTCTTTGAGGGGAAATTCCAGATAGGCGCCCACCGATTTACCAATCCAATGGGATTGCATCAGTTTGACCCGTTCCGGCCAGCCATCAAGCTTATCTAAATCATTTAACAGGGCTTCAGCGTAATCGGTAATTTTTAAAAACCATTGCCGTAGTAATTTGCGCTCCACCATGGCTCCCGATCGCCAGGATCGCCCTTCCCCATCAACCTGTTCGTTGGCCAACACGGTTTGATCAATGGGGTCCCAATTGACGGTGGCTTCTTTTTGGTAAGCCAGACCAGCCTGGAAAAATTGCAGAAATAACCATTGGGTCCAACGGTAATAGTCCGGGGCACAGGTGGCCACTTCCCGTTCCCAATCGATGGAAAGCCCCAACTGTTGCAATTGGGCCCGCATCTGGGCAATATTTTTTTCCGTCCACTGCTTGGGGGGAATCCCCCGCTCAATGGCAGCATTTTCCGCCGGCAAACCAAAGGCATCCCAACCCATGGGGTGGAGCACCTGATAACCCTGCATCCTTTTCAGCCGGGCAATGACATCGGTGATGGTGTAATTACGCACATGGCCCATGTGGAGATTCCCGGAAGGATAGGGAAACATGGAGAGGGCATAAAATTTGGGCAAATCGGAGGCGACAGGGGTTTTGTCCAGTCCCCATTCAGCCCAGCTTTGTTGCCATTTTTGCTCGATTTCACCAGCGTTGTATGGGGATGCCACGACGACCAAGATCTCCTAAGCCCAGTTGATTACAGGCTTGTTAGTATACCATTCTGTCCTGGGCCTAGGTTTGGGCCTTTACCCTCCTAGACCAATGGCTTTGTAGAGGTTAAGATGCGCGATTATGGAAACCATTCAACTCAACGTACGCCAAACAATTATTGTCGCAATTTTAGTGCTTTACGTTGGCAAATATCTCACTAAAAAAATCAAATTTTTGCAGAGCTTTAACATCCCCGATGCCGTTTCCGGTGGGGTATTGGCTTCTCTCTTTTTCGGGCTAATTTATGGAATTTTTCGTACAGAAATAGCCTTTGATTTTCCCATTCGGGATGCTTTTTTAATTATTTTCTTTACCTGTATTGGTCTCTCTTCTAAACTCAAAACTTTGCTCCAGGGTGGAAAACCCCTGTTAATTCTGTTGGGGCTGGCGGTGGGCTTTTTAGTGGTGCAGAATTTAGTCGGGCTCGCCATGGCTTCGTTGTTGGGACAGGCGTTACCGGTGGGCTTACTCTCCGGCTCCATCTCCCTCAGTGGCGGCCATGGTACGGCGATCGCCTGGTCTCCCCTTTTTTACCAGAGCGGCATTACCAACGCACCGGAAATTGCCATAGCCTGCGCCACTTTTGGTTTGGTGTTTGGGGGCATTGTGGGAGGGCCCATCGCCAAATTTTTAATCATTCGTAACCAATTACAACCGGATGCCAACGGCGAAGATTTAACCATTAGCATCCGGCGGGACCAGGAGAATGTGCAAATTGACTACAACACCATGCTCCAGTCCATTTTGGTCATTGGTCTAACCATCGGCTTAGGCTTTGAAATCAACGTGGCGATCGCCGGTCTGGGACTGATGTTGCCGGCCTTTGTCTCCTGTTTGCTGGCAGGTATTATTCTCACCAATACCATTCCCCTCGTATTCAAACAATTTCCTTGGCCAGCGGAAACCCCTTCCCTAGCGTTAATTTCCGACGTTAGTTTGGGACTATTCCTGGCCATTTCCCTGATGAGCTTACAACTCTGGACTTTGGCTGGCATTGGTGGAGTGATTGCCATTATCCTCCTAGTCCAATTCATAGCCACAGTAATTTACACCGTTGTCGTTGTTTTCCCCCTCATGGGCCAGGACTACAACGCGGCGGTGATCTCCTCCGGCTATTCCGGTTTAACCCTGGGGGCTACCCCCACGGCGATCGCCAATATGACCGCAGTGACAGAAAAGTTCGGTGCTGCCCCCCAGGCCTTCATCGTTGTGCCCCTGGTGGGAGCTTTCTTCATTGACATTGCCAACGCCTTTGTCATCCAGCAATTTCTCAATTTCCTTGGCTAGGCCGAACTGTGGCGGCAAGGATGATCAGGATTATTAATGCCCAGCAACAGCCACCCCAACCCGGAGGCTAGAGTGGACTCAGTTGCCAAAACATGACAGGATCTGATCGAGACAGAGCTTTTCGGGTAAGAATGGAAATGAAAACTAACCACTCCTTCCTCCGAATTTAGGCAGAGTTTGTACCCAAAACCTACTTCGGATCTAACCTGCTAAGGAAAGTCAGCCCCAGTAAAACCGATTTAGTCTGTTTTTGCCATTGCTTAGAAACCGTTCAGTTAACGGCTCCCAGCACCCACAGGGGTTTTAGTGCTAGGGGTGGGAAGTTGATACTCCCGCAGACTGGGGAACAGAAAATGATTCTCTTCCACATACTGGGCCCCAAACAATCCCTTCTCGGCCCAAAAATATCGATCAGTGGTGTGCTCGTTTCGTTTTACAATGAGCAAGGCCGGGGGCTGAATTTCGTTAGCTTGGATGTAGCGACGAGCGGCCGTGACGGGCTTATCCTCGCCGCTTTCAATATTAAACTGAGGAACAAGCTCCAAAATCTTACGACCTTCTTGACGACGACGACTCTTCCGTTTGCGTTTGCGTGCCAACCCAGTTACCTCCTATTTCAGCGATATGCTGTAATGATAGTTACAAAAGCCGTGTCGATTATATCCGGTCTAATTCTAAATATCAAGCCTCTCCAGCCCTTGCGGTGCTAAGGGGATCGCTGATTCTAAACACCATTTAGGTAGGGTTTCACCCCCAAAACTGCCCCCCAGGGCCATAAATAGACCAATTTAAATCTTAATATTTCTTAACATTTCCTCCGGGGCCTGGCCCCACCATAAGCTCCATGGCTGGTTCCATTTCATCAATGTATTCCCCCAGTGCCGGGTTGATTGCCCTTTGTCAGTCGCAGGTTCGGCTTTTGCAACAGGGATTGCAGGTGGACTGGTGTGGCGTTTATCTAAACCAAGAAGAAACGGAGCAGGGGTTGGTACCGTTGGTGGTTTCCCATAGTCCAACAGTAGCTGAATCGCAAAGTTATGGGTTAATTAGTCTACCACAAGGGGAATCGTCTCCCCCGACAGACGATTTGTCTTTGCCGGCGGTTCCCGTGGGGGTGGGTCAGTTAAGTCGCCGCAGTCGCTTGGAGCCTCCCCCCTTCGATGCGGACAAACGCTTGGTTTTACCTCTGGTTTACGGGGAAGAAATGGTGGGACTGTTGGTAATTCACCGTAGCCAAGGCCAGTGGCATGGGGAGGAAATGGTGCAGTTGGAGGCGATCGCCAAATCTTTAGCGGTGGCCTGCCTATTGGATCAACAACAGGATTGGTACCGCCAGGCCTGGGAGGAGCAAAATCAACAATACCAGTGGGAGCGACAACATTGGGCTGACCTCTTGCACCAACTCCGCAATCCCCTCACTGCCCTAAAAACGTTTAGTAAGCTACTGCTCAAACGTTGGCAGGGGGACGACAAAAGTCAACAGGTGGTGGAAGGCATTGTGCGCCAGGGGGAACATCTCCAGGAGTTGTTACAAAGTTTTGAAGCGAGCCAACATCAAGGCCCTGAGACAGTGCCCCTTTTGCCAAGCGATCCAGCGGCCACAATCCAGGTTTTGCCTCCGGCGGATCATGACGAAACTATGCCCCTGGCCAGTTTTTCCCTAACGGAAGTTTTGCCCCCTATTTTGCTGGCCCACCAGGCGATCGCCGCCGAGAGAAATATTACTTTAACGGCCCAAATTGCTTTGATTGATGCCCTGGTGATTGCTAACCGTTTAGCTTTGCGGGAAGTGGTTAATAATCTTTTAGACAATGCCATTAAATACACTCCCAACGGTGGCCGGGTAGAAGTTAATCTTGCCTTAGAAAGCGGCCGATCTTCTGGCACGGATTGGGTCACATTGGCGATCGCCGACACGGGTTATGGCATTCCCCAGGAGGATCAAGAAAGGATTTTTGAGCGCAATTATCGGGGAACCCAAGCCCAGGGGCCCATTGGCGGCACAGGTTTAGGTTTGGCGATCGTGGCGGATCTAGTAGCCCAAATGGGGGGCAAAATTACTGTCACTAGCCCCAATGGTTTATCTGCCAACAGGAATCGCCCAGGCTCCACTTTCACTCTCTGGCTAACCCCTGGGGAAAAGCCAGGTTGACATCGAACCCAGTTTTCTTGCCCTCACCCTAGCCCCAGTCCTGACTGGTATCACAAAGGAAATTTTCTTGTAAAACCCTTGCTAATGGATAGGGACAGACTTCAGGAAAAACACGAATAGGCAGGTTGGTCTCCCGTAAAGCTAGATCCACCCCCGCTTCAAAGCCATCCTCCAATGCTTGGGGTAAACGGGACTTTAAGCTAGGGTTCTGGAGTAGATGGCGGCGAATGGCCCGGCGTTGCTCCCGAATAGTAAGAAACCAACTACGGGAACGCTGTTCCGGCTGTAATTCCCACTTCAATAAATGACCCAGTAAAACGGCCAAACGGCTGACTAATTCACGATATTGTTGCCTTCCTAAAGCTTCTATCTCCTCTTTGAGATGTTGCCAATCCAGTAATGACGGCTGTTGATTGTTCAAAGCTTGGGCTTGGCTCTGGGTCCAGGCATAAAAGTCCTGCTCGTACAAACCAGAATGTTCCATAACACATATCAATTCTGTGGTTTTCGGTCTAACACTTTGTCAATCCTACTTGTTCTCTCCAGTAACCCAAGCTCCACTTTCACTCCGTAGTTACCACCTGACAACTACTTCTATCATTTTTCTCAGGTGAGAATAATATTTTCTGATTTACAAACGGACTGGGCATGGCGCAGGGCCGTTTTAGTGATAGCTCCAAACAAGTGAATTTTGGGCGTTGCATCCTAGTTAAAAACTGTCTTTCCTGGCAATTTTTGACCGCATATCTCTACCCGTCACAGATTCGATTATTTTGTTACGGTGAGAAGTGGGTTAATAAAGCACCGTAAAATCAACTTCGACGACAATAATGGCGATCGCCAAGGCCCATGTTAGAAAGCAAACTCGAAAATCTGCGGCAATTCTTTCAGGAGTTAGACCGGGCTTTAATTGCCTATTCCGGTGGAGTGGATAGCACCCTAGTGGCGAAAGTAGCCTACGACGTATTGGGGCCCAATGCCGTGGCCATCACCGCCGTTTCCCCTTCCCTATTGCCAGAAGAATTGGAAGATGCCCAGGCCCAGGCCGAATGGATTGGCATTACCCACGAATTGGTGCAAACCAATGAAATGGCCAACCCCAACTACACGGCCAACCCCGAAAACCGTTGTTATTTTTGCAAAAGTGAACTCCACGACACCCTCAAACCCTTAGCTTTGGCCCGGGGTTATAGCTACGTTATTGATGGGGTAAATGGGGATGATCTACGGGATTATCGCCCCGGCATCCAAGCAGCTAAGGAACGGGGGGGGCGATCGCCATTGGCCGAATTGCAAATCAGTAAGTTAGAAGTGCGGCAACTTTCCCAATTATTGGGCTTGCCCTGGTGGGATAAACCAGCCCAGCCTTGCTTGAGTTCCCGTTTTCCCTACGGCGAAGAAATTACAGTGGAAAAACTACAGCGGGTCGGCCGGGCGGAAATTTATCTCCGTCGTCTCGGTTATCCCCAGGTCAGGGTACGCTCAGAGCAAAATTTGGCCCGCATTGAATTGCCCCCGGAACAGATCCAACAGTTTGTGCAAGCTGTGTACCTGGGAGAATTAGTGCAAACCTTTCAAAACTTAGGCTTTCTGTACGTCACCCTGGACTTGGAAGGCTACCAGAGCGGCAAACTCAATCGAGTTTTAACTAAAACTGATGGAATTCCAGCTTAGTTTTTGGGGGGAGAGCAAAAACCCAAAGCCCATGCTAAACTCAACCCTGCAGTTTATAAATGACCAACCCTAGGTATTCCTTCAGAGCCATGGTGGTCAGTTGCAAACTTTTGGCATCGGGCATAAAACCAAGGATAACGTTGGCAAGGTTGAAATTATTTCTGCCCAACGGTTGACTCAAAAAGTCAGTGGCGGCCGGGATGACATTGATACCCAACTTTTCAAACACTCTTTTGGCCCTGGGCATGTGGTAACCAGAGGTGACTAGTATAATGGTGTTTATGCCCATTTGCTGGAGAATTTCCTGGGTAAAAACCACATTTTGCCTGGTATTGAGGGATTTCTCTTCTTTAATAATGGCTTCCCTGGGTACCCCCAGCCGTTGCAGCAGTAGGGCCATATCCTCCGCTTCTGAGCTGGCCACTGTAGCCAGCCAAGGAATTCTGCCTCCGGTGGCAATAATGTAGGGTGCTTTGCCCTCTTGGTAAATTTGGGCGCCGTAAATAACCCGATCGCCAGCTTCGGCCACTTCCGGAAATTGGCGGGGATAGGTGGCTTGGTAAAGTCCTCCCCCCAAAACCACAATGACTGGAGCCTCGGGTAAATCCTCCGTCGGTAAATATCGGTACTCCAGGGTTCGTAGGAGGGCATCACTGACCCAGCTATTGGCGCTGACCAGCAAAATTGCCAATGCTATCAAGGCAAGCCATTGCATCCCCGACTGTTGTCGCCAACTCCAAAAACCGATCCCCAACAGTAGCAACGAAACCAACCCCAGGGGATAGAGGAATAGGGGCAAAAGTTTAGAGAGAAAAACGAACATAAACATTGAGGAGGAGGTTTAAATGCCCATTTTTGCCGGTTTTGCTCAATCAATCAGGGAAAAGAGCATTTCACCGCCACAGACCAGTTGTCCATCCACCCGGGCTTCCCCCTGCATTTTGGCAATGCGTTGCATTTTGAAGGATTGTAACTCCACCGTCATGATCAGTTGATCCCCCGGTACTACTGGTCGCCGGAACCGCACCCCGTCAATGCCAGCAAAGGCAAAAAATTTCCCCCGCATCCCCGGCAGTTGGGTTAAAATCACCCCCCCCACCTGGGCCATGGACTCCACAATCAATACCCCAGGCATAATTGGGCGATCGGGAATATGCCCCGGAAAAAACGGTTCGTTAATGGTGACATTTTTCAGACCGACGGCGGATTTACCTGGCTGAAAATCAATGATGCGGTCCACCAGGGCGAAGGGATAGCGGTGGGGCAATAGGTCACTAATTTCTTGGATGGTGAATTGGGTTTGGGCACTGGCTTCATTGCCATTGCTGTCGCTTAAATTGGGAGTCACCTCCGGAGTTGAAATTGCCATGGGAAAATTTTTGCTAAAAATCTAGGACAAACAGAAGTTGTTGGAAAGTTGGGGGAAATCTAGGGTCTGCCCAGCAAAGCCTGGTTAATCTCCAGCATTCTGGCCGGGTTTTGCCCTCGATCGCCACCGAACACCAGTTTAAAGCCCATTGGACTCTCCCCTGGGCCCCGACCCCAGAAAAATCGGCCAATTCTTCTGCGGGGTTGGCCTACTACCGATAAGATGGGAAGGTTGTTCATTCCCCAAACAGTCCGCTGAATCCTGTGGAAATTTTTGTTTATCACACGCCGGAATTAACACCAGATCAGCCATTGCCCGATTGTGCAGTGGTTATTGATGTCCTGCGGGCCACCACCACCATTGCCACGGCACTCAAAGTTGGAGCGGAGGCGGTACAGGTTTTCAGTTCCCTGAATGATTTGTTGGCCACCAGTGCGGCTTGGCCAGAGGAAAAACGCCTCAGGGCCGGGGAAAGGGGCGGGGCCATGGTAGAAGGCTATGACCTGGGTAATTCCCCCCTTGATTGTACGCCAGAACTGATGATGGGGAAAAGATTGTTTCTATCCACCACCAATGGCACCCGAGCTTTACAACGGGTGGAAAATTGCCCCCAACTCATCACAGCTTCTTTGGTTAATCGGGGTGCAGCGGCAGATTATCTGGTCAAAAACCAGCCCAAAACCGTGTGGCTGCTAGGTTCCGGTTGGGAAGGGGGTTACTCCCTAGAGGATACAGTTTGTGCCGGGGCGATCGCCGCCTACCTCACAGAAAAGGGGGTGGAATTCACCAAAGGCAACGATGAAGTAACGGCAGCTTTAAGTCTTTACCGCCAATGGCAGGACAATCTGTTGGGACTGTTTGAATTGGCTAGCCATGGCCAGCGGTTGCTGAAGCTCGATCGCCTGGATGATTTGCGCTACTGTGCCACGGAGGATTTAATTGATATTCTGCCCAAGCAGGTATCCCCAGGGGTATTGACCGCCGCTTAAATCGACAATTGTATTTATATTGAATTTAGTTTTTCCAATTATTTCCCCGCTAAAATTCCATTTCCCAACCACTATGGATACATTTGACGCTATTTACCAACGGCGATCGATTAAGCATTTTGACCCTGACCATCGACTGACCCCAGAAGAAGAAAGAAAATTGCTCGAAGCGGCCATCCAAGCCCCCACTAGTTATAACATCCAACATTGGCGGTTCCTGATTATCCGGGACCCCCAACTACGGCAAACCATTCGGGACAAGTATGGCAACCAAGCCCAAATGACCGATGCCTCCCTGCTAATTTTGGTGGTGGCGGATGTCAATGCCTGGGATAAGGATCCCGCCCGTTACTGGCGCAATGCTCCCCCAGAGGTGGCGGATTATTTAGTCGGGGCGATCAGCTCTTTCTATGGTGGTAAACCACAGTTGCAAAGGGATGAAGCCCAACGGTCCATCGGCATGGCTATGCAAAATTTGATGTTAGCGGCCAAGGCCATGGGCTATGATAGCTGTCCCATGATCGGTTTTGACCTGGAAAAGGTGGCCGAATTGGTCAAGTTACCCGCTGACTACGCCATTGGCCCCATGGTGGCGATCGGTAAGCGCACCGAAGATGCCCGTGCCAAAGGGGGACAACTGCCCCTGGAGGAAGTGGTCAAAGAAAATTCCTTTGCCTAGGCCGATTGCCCGGTAAATGATTAGGAATTTGAGCGGCATCTTCCCTGCACCCAGCTAATCCCTTGATTTTCCCGTTTAACGAAATTTTGCTTGATTAACACCTCTATGCGTACTCATTATTGCGGCGACCTACGGACAACCCATCTGGGGGAAACTGTTACCCTCTACGGTTGGGTCGATCGCCGTCGGGATCATGGTGGCGTAATTTTCCTGGACCTGCGCGATCGCCGGGGCATAGTGCAAATCGCTAGTAGCCCCGACCAAACCCCCGTTTCCTATCCGGTGGCGGAAGGATTACGTAATGAGTATGTGGTGCAAGTTACCGGTGTGGTTAGTAAACGCCCCCCGGAATCGTTAAATGAGAAAATTCCCACCGGGGAGATTGAGATCTATGCGGACAGCATCATCCTGCTCAACGCCGTCAATCAACAATTGCCCTTTGTGGTGTCCAGCCACGAAGCAGAACAGGTGCGGGAAGATGTACGGCTCAAATACCGCTACCTAGACTTGCGGCGGGCCAGGTTAAGCCAAAATCTCCAACTGCGCCATCAAGTGGTGAAAGCCATGCGCCGTTTCCTGGAAGACCAAGAGGACTTTCTGGAAATTGAGACTCCCATTCTCACCCGTTCCACCCCCGAAGGAGCGAGGGATTACCTAGTGCCCTCCCGGGTTAACCCTGGGGAATGGTACGCCCTGCCCCAGTCGCCCCAACTGTTCAAGCAACTGTTGATGGTGGCGGGTATGGACCGCTATTACCAAATTGCCCGCTGTTTTCGGGATGAAGATTTACGGGCCGATCGTCAGCCGGAATTTACCCAGTTGGACATGGAAATGAGCTTCATGGGGCAGGATGAAATTCTCGACCTCAACGAAGCTTTAATTTGCCATATTTTCAAAGTCGTTAAAAATATTGATCTGCCCAGGCCATTTCCCCGGCTGACCTACCAGGACTCCATGGCAAAATACGGTAACGATCGCCCGGATACCCGTTTTGGTCTAGAACTGGTGGATCTATCGGATTTACTGGGCAATTGTGGCTTTAAAGTTTTTGCCGCCGCCGTTAGTAGTGGGGGATCCGTCAAGGCCATCAGGGTGCCCGGTGGCAATGAAAGCATCTCCAATGTGCGGATTAAACCCGGCGGAGATTTATTCAAAGAGGCAACGGAAGCCGGAGCGAAAGGCATTGCCTACATTCGGGTGCGAGATAACGGCGACATTGATACCATTGGTGCCATTAAGGACAACCTGGATGAAGAACAGGTAAAAACCCTGCTGCAACGTACCCAAGCCGAAGCGGGGGATTTGTTACTGTTCGGTGCTGGCGATACGGCCACGGTAAATAAATCCCTATCCCGTCTCCGTTTAGTGCTGGGGGAACAGTTGGATTTAATTGATGCCGATGCTGTTAACTTGCTGTGGATCACCGACTTTCCCATGTTTGAGTGGAATGCCGACGAAAAACGCTTTGAAGCTCTGCACCATCCCTTTACTGCCCCCCACCCGGAAGACTTGGATGACTTAAAATGCGCCCGGGCCCAGGCCTACGATTTGGTCATGAACGGCGTGGAAATTGGCGGTGGCAGTTTGCGTATTTACCAACGGGAAGTGCAGGAAAAAGTTTTTGCCACCATTGGTTTATCACAGGAGGAAGCCCACGAAAAATTTGGCTTCCTACTGGATGCGTTCGAGTATGGCACCCCTCCCCACGGCGGTATTGCCTACGGTTTAGACCGGTTGGTGATGTTGTTGGCTAAGGAAGATTCCATTCGGGATGTGATCGCATTCCCCAAAACCCAACAGGCCAGTTGTCTGCTCACGGAAGCTCCAGCGGCGGTGGATAAAAAGCAACTTAAGGAGCTGGAGGTAGCTTCTACCTACATCCCTAAAGTTAAAGTGGAAGACTAGGTAGCCCTGCTTTTTATTGGCCTCCATGATGGAACGTTTTTCCCCTACTCCAGATTTATGGAAAAAATTGAGCCTCTTTGATCGTACCGTGGGGGCGATCGCCATCATTTTGATTAGTCTAATTGTGGTGGTGCTACTGCGGGGCAATCAAAGCCCCCTGTCGGTGACGCAATACAGTTGGCGTAACACCAATATCGGAGCCCAGACCCAGGCCCTGACCATGACGTTTAATCACCCCGTCGACCCAGGAAAAATTGAGGCGGGTTTGACCATTGATCCCCCCTTGGCGGGCAAAACCATTTGGCAGGGGCGGCGTTGGTTTTATTCCCTAACAGAAATTCCCCGTTACGGCACGAACTATCAGTTGAGCCTACCTTTACCTGCCATGGTAAGGGGTCGAGGGGAACAGGATTTCACCAGTGTCATCACCAGTCGAGCCAGGGCTTTGGTCTATATCGGTGTAGGCGGCGAAGAAAGGGGGAGGTTAATTCTCTACAACATTACCAACCCCCAACAACCGCAAAAAATTATCCTTACCCCCAGGGATCTCACCGTTCGTCAATTTCAAATTTATCCCCAAGGCGATCGCCTGGTTTTTACCGCCACCGATCCCACCCGCCGGAGTGGACAACAGAATATTTTCACTGTCACCACCGGCATCAATAACCTCAATACCCAAACCAAGATTCTACCGGGAAAGTTGGAACGGCTTTGGGAAAATCAGGATTACGATAATCAGCGCATTGCCCTGGCCACCAATGGCAGCACCTTAGTGATTGCTAGGCAGAATGTCCAAAATCCTGCCGATGCTGGTTTATGGGTAGCTCCCAAGGGAGACAGCCCCCGGCCCTTAGGCATTAAAGCTGACCAGTTCATTGTCGGCCCCAATGGAAATTTCCTGGCGGTCACCCAGGAAGGCGGAGTGGGATTGATTCCCCTCACCCCCAACGCCGGGGCGCCCCAATTTTTGGAGGCCATGGAGCAAGCTTTAGATTTTTCTCCCAATGGCAAGGAACTGCTGTTAACCCAACAAAACCCAGATTTTAGCCATTCCCTGGTAATTTACGATCTGCAAGACCGCACCCAAAGGGAAATTTTACGGGGTCCTTATCCCCTATTAAGCTGTCGTTTTGATCCCCGCTCCCAACCCAGGGCCTATTGTTTGCAGGCGGATTTTATTCAACGGGAAGGGGAGCCTGTGCAACCAGAACCCTATCTGGCAGTGATTAATTTAACCGATGGCCAAACCCGCCCTCTGTTGGCCTTGCCCAACTACCCTGAAGTTGACCTCGCCATTGCTCCCGATGGTCTGGGGTTAATGTTTGACCAAGTGGCCACCGGCCCTAGCATGGGTTCCCATGATCTGCTCACCAATTCCCAAAGATCCATTGTGGATGGACGGGTTTGGTTACTCCCCCTACCTGGAGATCTGGCCACCGAAACCGACGCGGATCCCGATCCCCAAGAATTGACCGCCGGTTTTGCTCCCCGTTGGATGCCATAGCCTCTGATCCCCAGTGGATTAGGGTTATTCGGGTGTGGGAACGCACAAAGGGTCAGATTATTTGGTACGCTAATTTAAACAGTTTGGGAATAGTAAGTAAGCGTGAACATTACGATTGGACGGGGAAAAACAGCCCGTCGAGCCTATGGTATCGACGAAATTGCACTGGTTCCCGGAGTGCGGACTTTAGACCCAGCTCTGGCCGATACCCGCTGGCAAGTGGGCGCCATTGAGCGGGAAATCCCCATTATTGCCAGCGCTATGGATGGGGTGGTGGACAGCCGCATGGCAGTACTACTCTCGGAACTGGGCGCTTTGGGGGTAGTGAATTTAGAGGGCATCCAAACCCGTTATGAAGACCCTAATCCGATTTTGGACCGCATCGCTTCGGTGGGCAAAACGGAATTTGTGGGGTTAATGCAGGAACTCTACGCCGAACCCATTAAGCCCGAGTTAATCACCAAGCGTATTCAAGAAATTCAAGCTGCTGGGGGCATTGCGGCGGTGAGTCTGACTCCGGTGGGGGCGGCCAAATATGCCAGTACAGTGGCCGAAGCGGGGGCTGATTTGTTATTTATTCAGGCTACGGTGGTGTCCACAGCCCATCTCTCCCCTGAGTCGGTGGAGAGTTTGGATCTGGTCAAGCTGTGCCAGGAAATGCCCATGCCGGTGGTGTTGGGGAACTGCGTCACCTACGAAGTCAGCTTGGAATTGATGCGGGCCGGGGCAGCGGCAGTGCTGGTGGGCATTGGCCCCGGAGCGGCCTGTACCTCCCGGGGAGTGCTGGGAGTGGGGGTTCCTCAACCAACGGCGATCGCCGATTGTGCTGGGGCCAGGGATGACTATTTCCAAGAAAGTGGCCGTTACGTTCCTGTTATTGCCGATGGCGGCATCATTACCGGTGGTGACATCTGTAAGTGCATTGCCTGCGGTGCTGATGCAGTGATGATCGGTTCCCCCATTGCCAGGGCAGCGGAAGCTCCCGGCCGTGGTTTCCATTGGGGGATGGCCACCCCCAGTCCCGTATTACCCCGGGGGACTCGTATTAATGTCGGTACCACTGGCACCATTCGGGAGATTTTGGTGGGGCCCGCCAAATTGGATGATGGCACCCATAATCTGCTGGGGGCATTGAAAACCAGCATGGGCACCCTGGGAGCCAAAGATATGAGAGAAATGCAACAGGTGGATGTGGTCATTGCCCCTTCCCTGCTCACAGAAGGTAAGGTTTACCAAAAAGCCCAACAGTTGGGCATGGGTAAGTAATACTTGCCATCGCAATTATTAATCCCCTCGGATCATTTCATTCTGGGGGGATTTTTATTTGGTCTGTTTGTTATCCTGGGCTGAACTTTGTTGACCAATCCCCAGTCACTATCCCCTAGTCTCCTAACGTCGTGAAACACTGGAAAACTTATCTAGTTTTAGTCTTATTGGCGATCGCCATGTTGTTGCCGTTACTGTGGTTGGTAGCTACGGCGTTGAAGGCCCCGACGGAGGATGTCTTTGGGGGTTTGGGGCAATTGTTACCCCGACAACCTAACCTGGGCAATTTTATTAAGGTTTGGCAAGACTATCCCTTTGGCCGTTACCTATTTAACAGCGTGGTGGTTTCAAGCATCACTGTGGCCCTTAATTTATTTTTTTGCGCCTTGGCCGCCTATCCCCTGGCCCGTTTGAACTTTGTCGGTCGGGACGTGACCCTAGCGGCGATCGTTGCTACGTTGATGATCCCTTTCCAGTTGATCATGATTCCCCTCTACATTCTGGCAGTGAATTTGGGACTCAGGAATAGTTACGTGGGCATTATCTTCCCCAGCCTGGCTTCTGCCTTTGGTATTTTTCTGCTCCGGCAGGCTTTCCAAGGGGTGCCTAAGGAATTGGAAGAGGCGGCTCGCATCGATGGCTGTCGAGAATTGGGCATTTGGTGGCACATCATGATTCCAGCCATCCGCCCCGCCCTGGTTACCTTGGCCATTTTTGTTTTCATCGGTTCTTGGAGCGATTTTCTTTGGCCCCTGATTGTGCTCGATCAACCAGAATATTACACATTGCCTTTGGGCGTTGCTCAGTTGTCTAGCGCTTTGGATTTTGACTGGCGGCTAATTGCAGCGGCTTCCGTGATTGCCATTGCTCCCATTATTGTGCTGTTTCTGTTTGTGCAACGTTACATTATCCCCTCCGAAGCCAGCAGTGGGGTCAAAGGGTAAAGCCATTTTTCTACCGCCCACCGCAACCAGTCCAGAGATAGGACAAGGGAAATGGGGAATTGTCCCGGCCGCCGTCATGGTCGTCACGACTAAAAAATTTGTTATCGGGACGATCTCCAACAATATTTGGTCTGTAGCGGGGGATGGAGACCGCCCCAATGTTAATCAATTACAACATGAAGAACGGTTAGTATTTGCTCAGCTTGCCCGTTATAACCGCCAAATGGGAGGCTTCGGGGGGTAATTAATCAATGGACTCAGCTTCAGTTACTCTTCCCTGAATAAATGAGGATTTAATCGATTATTGACTTCTTTTCTCGCATCTATTTTCGTACCTAGTAAATAAGGCGATCGCCTTTGTCTTGTCACTTCCATCTTGAGTGCTATTTAGGCAAAGTTAATTTCAGTAAACTTTTCTTTAATTTACCATAATCATTGCTATCCTAATTAATAATCATTGGAGATGTTTTAGTTATGGCTGTCAACAAAATTTCTATTTTAATGTTGGGAATAATATCCTCTGTTCTATTAGGTTTTTTGGGACAAAAAATTTCCCTAAGTGCTCCTGTTCAAGCCAAGGATGCTAAGCCCGATCAGGATCAAAATGCAGCATTACAGGCCGTTGCCAAAATGATGGAAGGCCAGCGTACCTACTACCAGAAAAATGGGCAATTTCGGGCAACAGTTGACAATATTCAACAAAATTTCGGGATTACTTTACCTCAGAGCTTCGATTATGCGGTGCGAACAACCTCGGAAGCTGCCTATAGTTACGTTATTCCTGCCCAATCTCCTTTCAAAGGCCAGTTGAAAGCCTATGTAGGGGCAGCATTTATCACACCGGATCAAAATCCTAAAATCACCACCATTATTTGTGAAAATAGCCAGCCAGGAACGATACGACCCGCCGATCCCCAACTCGTGCGAGGTACTGACTTGAATAATCCCACCAAGCTTGCTTTAATTTGTGGCGATTTTTCTGTGCAGGTTCCTGAATCTATGGTCAATGAATAGGGTGCAAGGCGTTATTCTCCAAACAATTAGGGATCTTTTGTTTGGCGATCGCCCCTTAAAAATTTATCAACAAAAATAATGTCCATTCCAGTTTTTAGCGAATAATTTTTATGCAAATACTTTCTCAAAAAATAGATTTTTGGCGATTTTTTATCTCTATTTGCTTGTTCAGTTTACCGTTAAATTATGGGCTGTCAGGTAAGGTTAGAGCCGAAAATTTACCTAATTCTAATCATCCCAATCCAGTTTTGATTTCGGCCAATCCCCAAACTAATCTGGAACCCAAGGCCATTGAAATTCTTAAGGCGATGAGCGATCGCCTAGCTGTGGCTAGGACCATGAAATTTACGGCGGTTACGACCTACGAAAACCCTAGTCGTTTGGGGCCAGCCTTGGCTTACCACACCCTTTCTAATGTCACCCTACAGCGACCTAATAAATTGCAAGTGCTTTCCCCTGGAGATGGCCCTGCTTCGGAATTTTATTACAACGGCAAAACCCTAGTGGCCTTTGCGCCGACGGAAGATTTAGTGGCGATCGCCGAAGCCCCCGGCACCATTGATGAAGCGTTGAAATTTGCCTATGAAACCGCCGCCATTTATTTTCCGTTTACGGATTTTCTGGTGGCCAATCCCTACGGTGATATTGCGGGAGATCTAAAAACCGCTTTTTATATTGGTCAATCCCAAGTCATTGATGGCACAACTACCGACATGGTGGCGATCGCCACGGACAACGTCTTTGCTCAAGTGTGGATTGGGGCAGAGGACAAATTACCCCGCATGATTCGGGCGGTCTATCGGAATGATCCATCCCGGTTACGCCATCAAGTGACCTTTACTAATTGGCAATTAGATATGCCGATCCCCACTGATACTTTTGGTTCCACCCGGGCCAATGCTGCCAAACCTATTCCCTTCAAACGTCCCGAACCCGAACCAATAGAGTAAAGGTCCATTGTTAAACCCTAATGTTCTACTTTTAAGGTGAATCCGATGAAAAATAAACTGACAAAAAGAACGGCAATTAGTTTTACAGGTCTCTTGTTAACTAGCCTTAGCCTAAATTTAAGTCCTGCCCAAGCATTTTTCCACGGCGGTGGTGGCTCATGGCACGCCAGTGGATTTCGGGGAACGGCTTCAGGAGGGAATGGTTCCTGGAGTGCTAGTGGCTATCGTGGCGGATCGGCCTCTGGGGGCGATGGCTCTTGGAGTGGCACGGGCTTTCGGGGGAGTACGGCATCCGGCGGTGACGGTTCCTGGAACGCTAATGGTTTTCGAGGTGGATCGGCATCGGGGGGCGACGGTTCTTGGCATGGAACTGGTGCCTATGGAGCAACGGCCTACGGGGGTTATAACCACTATTACGGCGGAGCCTATTACGGAGGCTATCATCCGCCAACGGTTGTCAACACTTATGCAACGGGTTGTTACAGTTGCGGTGGTTGGTATGCTGCTGGAGCTGCCGCTACAGGGGCCGTTATCGGAGCAACAGCCGCTAATGCGAATAATGGCAATGCCTATGCCGAAGGTTACGCCGCCGGGGCTGAAAATACGGCCTATGCGATGGGGGCCATTTATCCGACCTTACCTCCAGGGGCCGCAATACAGACCATTGGAAATGCCACTTATTATCTCTATAACGGGGTTTGGTTTAGTCCGGCCTATGGAGCCAATGGCGTTTATTACCGTGTAGTTCCTACGCCTTAATTACCTTTAGTTAAATAGCAACATATTCAATTCAAGGTGATCGTCTGCTTAATGAACAGTTGAGCGATGATCACTAACTCATTACTGCGGGCTCTCTCAATTGGCAAGTAATTGCTTAAATTTGCCAAGTAATACGGGAAAATTATGCTAAAAAAGTCGACAAATCCTTACATTATTTTAATTATTACAATAATTGGGATTGCGATTGCAATTGTCGGCAAAAATACATTCGAGTTGTTTTTTGTAAATGTGACTTTTTTGGCGACTATCTTATTAATTGCTCTGAGAAACTTTTATTTTCATGATCGTGTTTATTCATATACAAGAGCAAAGCTTGAATTCACCTTAATCTTAATTTCTTTTTTAGCTGACATAATATTCCACTTTCAGTTAATTTTTCGTTTTAGCGTTTTTTTTGGTTACTGCCACCGTCATTAAAATTTTAGTGTTTGGATATGAATGGATCTCAACAGTTAAGGTATTAGCCTATAGACAAAAAGTCACGGGTCATACCATTATGTTAGCAATCATCGCTTATCTTTTTATCGGAATTATCTGGTCATTTATTTATTTTATGATTTGGCAAATAGATCCCTATTCTTTCAAAATCAGTGACATCAGGGAATATCAATTAAAGCCGTGGAATTTGGCAATGTATTTCAGCTTAATTACTTTGACCACTGTAGGGTATGGTGGCATTATTCCAACGGGAAGATGGGTGATGTTACTGGCTAATCTTGAGGCTATGGCAGGGGCAATTTTTTTAACCGTAATTGTTGCCCGCTTAGTTTCCTTATATAGTAACTCTGGGTAATTAATTTTGGGGATAATCCAAAATCACCAATATTCAAAGAGGAACGGACTGAATATTTATTATTTTCATGGTTTCTTAGGTTATTATGATTTTAAATTACCCCGATAAACTTAATTATTTTATCGCTATCAATCACATCGATATTCGACCTCTCTATCTCTTCGAAAAATTATGAATCAGCTACAAAAATGCTTATTAAGCCTGCTGTCTTTTACCATCGCCTCAACCCTGATTCTCGGCTACAGCCATCAGGCTAATGTCGTCCTAGCCTCACCCCAAACCCAGACGAAAGGGGATATTAAGATGCCCAGCCTTGAGGAAACAAAGGCGATCGCCGAAGCCGGATTTATCTACGGTTTACCGATTGTCATGAATTATGGCGTCATGTACGAATACGCCGTGGACAAAAATTCTGGACAATTCAAAGCCCCCTTTAACCAAATTAAGAATGAAGCCAGGGTCTTTACCTATAAAGATACGGCGATCATCACTCCCAACAGCGATACCCCCTACTCTCTCGCTTGGCTAGATCTACGAGCAGAGCCGATCATCTTATCCGTCCCCACTTTTGACAAAGATCGCTACCACTCCATACAACTCGAAGACGGCAATACCTTCATCTTTGGCTATGTCAGTAATCGTGTCACGGGAAATGAAGCTGGGGACTACATGGTTGTCGGCCCCGACTGGAAAGGAGAAAAACCACCGGGTATCAAAAAGGTTTTTCGCTCCACCACCCAATTCGCGTTAGCAGCTTATCGCACTCAACTTTTTAACCCCGAAGATATGCCCAATGTGGTCAAAATCCAGTCTGCATATAAAGTACAGCCCCTTTCGGCCTACCTTAAACAATCACCTCCCCCATCAGCACCAGAGATTGATTTCCCAAAAATTGACAAGGAGTTATCTAAAACAAATTTCTTTGAATATCTCGATTTCTCCTTGCAGTTTGCTCCCCCTGGCCCCGAAGAAAAGGAAATCCGCGCCAAGTTAGCAAAAATCGGCGTCGGCCCCGATAAGACCTTTGAATTCAAAGATCTCTCCCCAGAACATCAAGCCCAAATCGTCCTCGGCATGAAAGCAGGGAAAGCCAAGATCGACCAGTACCTTAAAGATGGACAAAAGGTCATTAATGGCTGGGCAATGTTAGATGTTTTTGGTAACCGGGAGTTTTTTGATGGCGATTGGTTAAAACGAGCTGCTGGTGCCCAGGGCGGAATCTATGGCAATGAGGTGAAGGAAGCGACCTATCCCTTAACAAAGACCCTTGCCAATGGTGAAATTCTTGATGGCAGTAAGCACAAATACACGCTCACTTTTCCTGCGGGGCAGTATCCTCCCGTAAACGCCTTCTGGTCGGTCACAATGTACGATGGCAAGACTCAGTTGTTGATTAAGAATCCAATCAATCGTTACTTGATCAACTCTCCCATGTTGCCGAACCTGAAAAAGAATGCCGACGGTTCGCTGACTTTGTATATCCAGAAAGATTCGCCGGGATCAGACAAGGAAGCTAACTGGCTACCCGCCCCCGATGGCCCCATCTATTTAGTGATGCGCCTCTACTGGCCGAAGGAAAACCCGCCGTCTATTCTGCCCGTTGGTGAAGGGACGTGGAAACCTCCAGCGATTGAAGTGGTGAAATAGCAAATAATTTATGGCTGCAAAAAATCTGTTGACCAGCAGCCTATTTGAAGCCATTTTCTTCGGTAAAAGTCAATCCAGCATAGTCAACTAACCGCTGGATTAAATCCTGACCAAAGCTAGATGCCGGAGTCCAGAAACCGCCTTGGAGAGATGATTTGGGTTTATCTTTGGCCAAACATAGTGCAGCTTGGGCTAATATTTTTGCCGTAGAACCATAACCGGGGTCTTGATCGCCTGTAACTTTGACCATGAGGGAATGGCCAGAGGCGGTTTGTCCCCAAAAGCGTAAATCATAAAAGCCTTGCTGTTGCTCTGCTTCGGTGGGGCCTTCCCCTGGTTGAGGTAAAACTTGGGTTAATAACCACCGACTAGGGGCGATCGCCAAAGCAAGGGCCATGAGGTCCAGAGTCCATTTCATGCCCTGGGCCCCTAGCCAACCGGCTATACTTGGCCCTGTCAAGATCCCTTCGTCATACTGAAAGCTTTCACCATAGGCCCCGTTTTGTAAGGCATTGGAACGTAAGACAATGGGGGTGTTAATGCCGGCCATCACAAAGGGCGTAATCCATTCATCAAAGAAGGAATCATTTTGTATGGGGATGAGGGTAGGGGGATGGTCAGACCCGTTATTAGGTTTAAAACAAAGGACATAGGGATTACGGAGGGCCTGGCGGGTGGCAGGATCGGCGATCGCCTCTTGGATCAGGTTGATGCCACTGGCGATCGTGCCCCCAGAAATACCACCCTGGACTGTTTTTACCCTCATTTTGACCCGGATGCAGGGTTCCCCCCAACGCTGTTGACTTTGTCGTTGCAAGTAGTACACACCTAGGTCAGAAGGAATGGAATCGAAACCGCAACAATGGACAATGCGAGCCCCCGATTGCTGGGCGATCGCCTCATATTTCTGAATCATTTGTTGCACCCATTGGACTTCCCCTGTGAGATCGCAGTAATCTGTGCCAGTGGTGGCACAAACCCGGACTAGAGTTTCCCCATAAAGGGCATAGGGACCCACAGTAGAAACCACAACTTTAGTTTGAGAACACAGTGTAATTACAGCGGCTTCATCTTCAACATCAACCACAAAGGTGGTCAAATGGGCAGCTTGAGGACCAAGGGATTGCACCAAATGGTCGAGTTTGGCTTGGGAACGGCCGGCGATCGCCCAGTTTTCCCCTGTCGCAGTTTCCCAGTGGGATAGCAAATATCGACAAACAATCCCGCCGACAAATCCCGTCGCACCCAAGATTATGAGGTCATATTGCAATGGTTTTGTCATGGAATTTAATGACTGTTAACAGTTCAGAATTTTATTATCAATCACAAAATTATTTCTTGGCAAGTTGGTAAAATCATTGCATCTGAAGCAAGCACAATAGGATTAATTTAAGATAACTAACTGACCACTAGCAAAGCTTTTTATAAAAAAGCTATTCAATGCAAGCAAAGTAGTTATAAATTTAATCCTTGACACATTCTAAAATTGATATTTCCCTCCGGTTTTGTGGTGAGAGAACCCCAGCCATCTTGCCCCTTAAATTGTAAATTAATCCAGGTTCTCCCCTGGGCATCGGTAGACAAATACATCGGTGAACTCTCAATCATAATTTGAGAGCCATTTTTGAGTGTTCCCAGTAAGGTTGCTGTCAAGTTTGGACTGTTTCTGATCTTTATGCCGCCACCAATATTACTCTGAACTGTTAAGCAAGTGGGAAAGGGAAGATTACTCAGCACTGCTGTGCTGAAATGATAGGCAATAATTTCATCATTAATCGTGCACCGGTATTCCACATTGCCCGTGCCAATAGTTTCAACTAAATTATCCAAGCGATACCAAAAAATGGGCTCACTCTGGGCCGCTTGGGCTGCCTGTTCACAGGCGTGGGAATAATCTAAATATCCTCCCAATTCCATATTGGAAAAACCAGATGAAAAAGTTAAATCTTCTGCTGATTCAAGTTTTTGCCATGGGCCCCAACCCTGATTTTTAGGCTTAGCTAAGTTTTCGTTTGAGGGGACTTCGGTAACATTTTGCCCCAGCGCAGGCGAGTTTAATTCTTTAACTCCCACTGAAAATCCAGACCATATTGCTACTAACATCAGAGAATAACGAAAATGGAAACTTAGCAAGGGCTGGTGGGGCATGGTTTTCCGGGCTGACAGCTTGAATGGTACAAAAAACTAACTATGGGATGGTCTAGATTGATATACTGGCGGTCGGGTCTTAAATTTACCTTGATGTCATTTGCTCATGAGGCTTTCCGCATGATGTGCCCCCAGAAATGGTTTAAACGCTTATTACCCATGCTTTTGGGCCTTTGCTGTTTGCTGACCGGCTGTGTCGATTATGATGTGGGCATTCATTTTCCTGAGCAACATTACGGAGAAATTGTCCAACATATTACCCTGGGAGAACAGCTAACCACCCTGAGCCAAGCGGAAGCTGACCGGTGGCTGAAAAGTTTAGACCAGCGGGCCAAGGATTTAAACGGTCATACCGATCGCCCGTCGGAGGAAACCCTCGTGGTGACCATTCCCTTTGGTAGCGGCCAAGAGTTGGTGGAAAAGTTCAATCGCTTTTTTAATCCCCAACCCCCCAAAAGACGGCGATTGCCAGAGCCTGACCAGTTGGATTTACTGAATTTGAAAGCGGAACTGGCACTAGAGCAAAGCAATTGGCTATTGGTGGATCGCAATCATCTCAAGTTGACCGTTGACCTACGGGCCCTGGGGGTTTTATCCAACCAAGGCAACATTATCCTTAGTCCCGGCTCCCTAATTGACCTGAATTTTAATTTACAAACTCCCCTGACTCTCCAGAGTTCCAATGCTCCGGGGGAAGAATTGGGCACAGAATTACCTGGGCAATGGCAATTAAAACCTGGACAAATTAACGTTATTGAAACGAGCTTTTTTGTGCCTAGTTATTTGGCGATCGGCACCATTTTGATCGTTGTCCTTTGTCTAGGGGGTTTTTACTTCAAATATGGCCGCTGGCCCGGAGTGATTAATAATAAAGCTGAGGGGGCTTAAAGCCGAAATCCCAATAGCAAACTGCTAGGTAACCATTAGCGCCCTAGGGTTAACTCTTCTTTTTTCCCTAAAATGCCTTGGGGCCGCCATACCATTAACACCATTAAAATTAACCCGATAACCATGACCCGCAAAGCTCCAACCTGACTTTGATCCAGGAAAGCAATTTGGGGTAACAAAAACCTAGTGAGGGAGTCATAGGCCCAAAAAATGATAGTGCCCAACACTGTGCCCGCATTACTGCCTGCTCCCCCCAGCACCACAATGATCCAAGCATTAAAAGTTAGCAAAGTATCAAAATTACTGGGGTAAATACTGGTTAATTGCCAAGCAAATAAGGCCCCCGCTAAACCGGCGATCGCCCCGCCGGCCATAAAAGCTTGCAACTTATACCAAAAAACGTTTTTGCCCAGAGCCCGGGGAATTTCTTCGTCTTCCCGAATCGCTTTAAGAATACGACCCCAGGGAGAATGAACCCAAAATTCCAAACCAGCATAGGTAAGGGCCAGCAAAGTTAAAGCTAATAACATTAACCCAGCTTTACCAGAGTAGTTATACAAAGAAACTACCCCGGGAATATAGGCAGTTAAAATCAGCGCTGTGGTGATAATTCCCCAAACCAGCAAAGCCCAAGGCTTACGGGGCTGATAACTTTTGCCTTGAATTTTCTTGCCTTCTTTCCACTGTCTTAAGAGGCTTTTGATTAAAATACTTTCTGCATAAATAGCCAGAATTGTGAGCCAAATAACAAACATAATCCGGCTCAATAGGGTAGGGTTAAAATCCATCGGCCAGGGAAAACTCTGCACCCCAAAAGTTCCCTGGGTTAACCACTCTTCGTTGTTGGCTATTAAACGAATTAACTCGGAAACGCCGATGGTGACGATCGCCAGATAATCTTCCCTCAGCCGCAGGGTAGATGTACCAATAAGCAAACCCAGCGCCATGGCCAATCCCATCCCCACCAACACGGCCAGGGGAATGGGCCAACCTCTTAAACTCAGCAAAGTGGTGGCATAGGCCCCTAGGGTCATAAAAGCCACATGGCCAAAATTAATTAGCCCAGCAAAGCCCCATTGTAAATTCAAACCCAGGGCGAAAATGCCATAGGTGGCAGCGGAAGTGATCAAAAAAATCAGATAGCCAAAGTTCATAGAATTCAAGGGAGCAATGATGTCCGGCTAATGTGCCTAGGGTTGATTTTGACCACCGTTGGGAGCTAGTTCCGAGAGGGTTTACACCGTGGTGATGTCCTTTTCCTTCGCAGCCAACAATTCATCAATGCGCTTAGTGGATTGATCGGTTAATTTTTGGATTTCTTCTTGCAAATCCCTGGCTTCATCTTCGGAAATTTCCGAATTTTTTTCCTGTTTTCTCACCTCATCCACCGCGTCTCTGCGGATGTTACGGATGGCCACCTTGCCTTCTTCGGCCAATTTGCCCGCCACTTTCACCAATTCCTTACGCCGCTCCGCCGTTAGGGGGGGAATATTCAAACGAATTACTTTACCGTCGTTGTTGGGGGTTAGCCCCAAATCAGACAGGGAAATGGCCTTTTCAATGGTGCCAATGCTGCCCATGTCGAAGGGTTGAATGACAATGGTGCTAGCGTCGGGGGTGCCAATGGTGGCCAAGGATTTTAAAGGGGTTTCAGCGCCGTAATATTCCACGGTGATCCGGTCTAGCAAAGAGGCATTGGCCCGGCCGGTGCGGATGGTATTGAAGGATCTCTGGGTCGCTTCAACACTTTTTTGCATGTGGTCTTTGAGTTCAGCTAACTTCACAATTTTCTCCAACTAACGTACCGACTGCTTCGCCCTTGATGGCCCGTACAATGTTACCGGAAACCCCCAGGTCGAAGATCATAATGGGAATATTATTATCTTTGCATAAGGCGATCGCCGTGCTGTCCATGACTTTGAGATCTTCGGCCAACACATGGCTATAGGTCAAAGTGGTAAAACGGCGGGCTTTGGGATTAGTTTTGGGGTCAGAGTCGTACACCCCATCCACCTTGGTGGCCTTGAAAACTACTTCCGCATCAATTTCCGCGGCCCGGAGAGCGGCGGTGGTGTCGGTGGTAAAGAAAGGATTACCGGAACCAGCCCCAAAAATTACTACCCTACCCTTTTCCAAATGACGGATGGCCCGACGACGAATGTAGGGTTCTGCCACTTCCTGCATGGCGATCGCCGTTAGCACCCTGGTGGGAATGCCCATTTGTTCGAGGGCGTCCTGGAGAGTCATGGCGTTCATCACCGTGGCAATCATCCCGATGTAGTCAGCAGTGGCTCGGTCCATACCGGCGGCGGAGGCCTTCACTCCCCGGAAAATGTTGCCTCCCCCTACCACAATGGCCAACTGCACCCCAGCCTGGAGAACATCTTTGATTTCCTGGGCGATCGTCCCCACCACAGCGGGATCAATGCCATAGCCCAGGTCTCCCATGAGGGCTTCACCGCTCAATTTCAACAAAACTCGCTGGTAACTCATGCCGCCATCACCATTGATACATTGATATAAAGACTAAAGAAGAGGGGTTAAACGCAAAATTCCCCCCATACCATAGCACCCAAGGGGAACCTGCAACGACTTTTAAACACCCCCAACCTGCCACCAGCGGTTAGCAGCCCGTTTTATGACCCACTAATAGCCCTTAATTCAACGGTGATCTCTGCCAAAACAAACAGGTACTTCACGCAGCACTTAATGCCTTGATTTTGGCAATTTCTGCTTCCAAACTAGGCAGTTTTTGATTATGGGCTTGGGCAGTTTCTAGCCAAAGATCTTGAACTATCATTAATTCCTGTAGGGTTTCTTCCAGGGTTTCTCCTTGGGCCAGACAACCAGATAAGGCAGGAACTTCAGCAACAAAACCACCTTCTATACAGGGATAAATAACAATTGGATAATTCATTTATTTTTCCTCGATAATTTCAAGAATGCGGCGGATATAAATAGATTTGACTTTTTTGTTGTGCACAGGTATGACCAAAATAATATCATTTCTTTTGAAAATATGATGACTACCTGTGATTCTCTCAAGGGAAAAACCGTCTAACTCCAATAACTTACGGACGTCACCAAATCTAATGTTATTAGGGCTGCTTTTCAACAGGGCAATTAGTTTTTCTCTTTTTGGCACGGCTACAAAGTTTATCGGTTATGTTCTCGAAAAAATTGATGGGGTCTCAGCTACTTTTCAGAATTAAGCCTTGTGTGCAGAAAAACATTTTTATTAATAACATTTCTGCGTAATCAGTCTAATTATTTAAGGATTTAAAGTCGCCTTTAAAATACCTGCAACCTCTATTGAAATAACTATAAAGGGACGATTGTTAGACAGCTAAATAAAAATTTCAAGGAAAAGAGTTGACCGAATGATAACTGGTAATAGGTTTGAAAAACCATGTCCCCGATAATCCTAATCAAAAATGAAAAGCTTGACAACTAGGAAAATGACTCAAGCCCCCCTTACAATAGATGAGCAGTTTTGCCCATATCCTTAAAGCCAATCTGAATGCAACCTACTGATCCAACCAAATTTACTGAGCAAGCCTGGGACGCCATTGTTAAATCCCAAGAAGTGGCCCGCCGTTATAAGAACACAAATTTGGAAGTGGAACACATTCTGCTGGCGCTCTTGGAGCAGGATAAGGGTTTAGCTGCTCGGATTTTCCAGCGGGCAGGGGTGGATAGGGAAGGTCTCCGGCAACAGTTGGAAGTTTTCACCAATCGACAGCCAAAACAAGCCTATGTAGAACAACTTTACCTAGGACGTAGTTTGGATGTGATGTTGGATCGGGCTGATACCGCCCGCAGTAGCTGGGAAGATAAATTTATTTCCGTTGAACATTTATTGGTGGGTTTTGCTGAGGATGACCGGGTGGGGCGCAAAACCCTACGCACGTTTAACCTTGATCCCCAGGATTTGGAATTGGCCATCAAAGCCATTCGGGGTTCCCAAAAGGTGACGGAACCCAACCAAGAGGAACGCTACGAAGCGTTGGATAAATATGGACGAGATCTGACCGAGCAGGCCCGCCAAGGTAAATTAGACCCTGTAATTGGTAGAGATGAGGAAATTCGTCGGGTTATTCAGGTACTGTCCCGACGTTCTAAAAATAACCCCGTTCTGATTGGTGAACCTGGGGTGGGCAAAACGGCGATCGCCGAAGGCTTGGCCCAACGGATTATCAATGGCGACGTGCCGGAATCGTTAAAAAATCGTCAACTGATTTCCCTGGACATGGGCAGTTTAATTGCCGGGGCCAAATACCGGGGGGAATTCGAAGAAAGACTGCGGTCAGTGATGAAGGAAGTGACCAACTCCGATGGGCAAATTATTTTATTCATCGATGAGGTTCATACCGTGGTAGGGGCAGGTGGTCGGGAAGGTTCTGGGTCCATGGATGCGGGGAATTTGCTTAAACCCATGTTAGCCCGGGGGGAACTACGGTGCATTGGGGCCACAACGTTGGACGAATACCGCAAAAATATCGAGAAAGATCCTGCTCTGGAACGACGTTTCCAACAGGTTTATGTTAAACAACCCAGCGTGGACGATACCATTTCCATCCTGCGGGGCTTGAAGGAGAAATATGAAGTGCACCATGGGGTCAAAATCACCGACTCGGCCCTAGTGGCGGCAGCTACCCTTTCCCATCGCTATATCCAAGACCGCTTTTTGCCTGACAAGGCGATCGATTTGGTGGATGAAGCGGCCGCCCGCTTAAAAATGGAAATTACCTCTAAACCAGTGGAATTGGAGGATATTGACCGCCGGCTCATGCAATTACAAATGGAAAAGGTTTCCCTAGAAGGGGAAGAAAAACGTCCTGGTTTAGGAACTGACAAATCTTCCAAAGAAAGACTGGAAAAAATCCAACAAGAAATTACTGAATTAGAAGGTCAGCAACAGGAATTATCGGGGCAATGGCTGTCGGAAAAACAAATGCTAGAGGAAATTAACATCCTCAAGGAAAAGGAACAGGAACTACGGCTACAGGTAGAAAAAGCTGAGCGGGCCACGGATTGGGAGAAGGCAGCCAAAATTAAATACGGAGAATTGGAAGTCCTCCAACATGACATCGAAGAAAAGGAAAGTAAGTTGCTGGAAATTCAAGGATCCGGCAATACCCTGTTGCGGGAACAGGTGACAGAAGCAGACATTGCCGAAATTGTCGCTGGTTGGACGGGCATCCCCATGAATCGTCTGATGGAAACGGAACGGCAAAAATTATTGCAATTAGAAGGTCATTTACATCAACGGGTAATTGGGCAAACGGAAGCAGTAGCAGCGGTTTCTGCGGCCATTCGACGGGCTAGGGCCGGCATGAAGGACCCCAGTCGTCCCATTGGTTCTTTTCTCTTTATGGGCCCCACTGGGGTAGGGAAAACAGAATTGGCCAGGGCCTTGGCTGGCTTTTTATTCGACAGTGAAGAAGCCATGGTGCGGATTGATATGTCCGAATATATGGAAAAACATGCTGTTTCCCGTCTCATTGGGGCTCCCCCAGGCTATGTGGGCTACGAGGAAGGGGGACAGTTATCGGAAGCAGTGCGCCGACGGCCCTATTCCGTGGTGCTTTTAGATGAAGTGGAGAAGGCCCATTTAGACGTATTTAACATTCTTTTGCAGGTGTTAGACGATGGCCGCATCACCGATTCCCAAGGACGGGTGGTGGATTTTCGCAACACCATCATTGTCATGACCAGTAATATTGGCAGTGACCATATTCTCAGCCTTTCCGCCGACGATGCTGATTACGACAAAATGCAGAAACAGGTGCTCCAATCCCTACGGAAACATTTCCGTCCAGAATTCCTCAACCGCATCGATGACCTAATCATTTTCCATACCCTGAAACGGGAGCAATTGCGGCGCATTGTGGTCCTGCAAATTAAACGCATTGAAAGGCTATTGGACGAGCAGAAAATTACCCTTTTCCTCTCTGATGCAGCCCTTGATCATATTGTTAATGTCGGCTACGACCCTACCTATGGAGCTAGGCCACTAAAGCGAGCCATTCAAAGGCAGTTGGAAAATCCCATTGCTACCAAGATTTTGGAAAATGTGTTTGTGGCTGGGGATAAAATTTTAATTGATTGTGTGGATAATCAATTGATTTTTGATAAAGAAAGGGAGCCGGAAGCAGTTTCCCAAGAACCAGAGGAAATTGTCCCGGTAGCGGAAGTCGAGGTTCTTTCTCCGTAATCCCACTTCTTTATATCGTCTACTCTATCGCTCTTCTATTAGTGTAGTCAGGAAGTTTTCAATATCTAAATTTACTTGTCCAATGATAGCTCAAAGGGTTCCTTCTAAGTGTTTAAACGGCGATCGCCAAACCAAAAGGTTAAGGTATTGCCCATAGGATCATAATAAATGTTTATTTCCAACATAGAGTTGTGATTTCATAACAATTTTATCAGCCCAGCTTGTTCAAAATGATGATCACTTGTGAGTGCTTCGTTAATTTTATTTTGTTTCATGATGGATGATGAAGCTAGAACAATCCACTAAACTCCAATTCTTATCTTCACGTTGAGTTAATAATTCCTAGGCGTAAGAATCAATTATTTGATCGACATGAATAATTTGAATAAAGGGTGATTTTTTAAGACTCTGAATAAAGGCGATTACTTTAGCTTTGGGAATACGGAGAGGACTAGAGAGTAGTGCAACTAGTTCACAAATAATATAGTTTGTGGTGATAATTTTATATTTCTGGGAACGATTCTCATGATATATTTCAACGGCAAGATTATGATAGGGCTGACTAATATCAATCAGATTTGCCCAACTTGATGTATCTACAAATAGTTTAGTCATGATGATTTTCTTGTAATTCCTGGCTTAAATAATAATCGTGATTTTCTCCCCAATCAGGAATATTACTTTGAAAAGCTCCAATGAATTCATCCACAGGATCATCAATAATTTCTAAGTCTTTTGCTAATAATTCTGTGGCAATTTCCTCAGGTGATCGCCCTGTTTGAACTGCTAAATTTTGTAAAGTTTGATAAAGTGCAGAAGAAAGTTTTAGGGTAATAGTGTTCATTATGTTAATAGTCTCTTTGATACACAGAAATAATGAAATTCTTGCCTGCACTTTCAAGAAATTGGTAAATAGGAATTTGTTGAACTTGCATAAAAAATTCGGTCAATTTTCGACTTACTAGAAGACAATACTTAGGACTACCAAGTCTGACTACCAGAATAAAACAAGTTTCAGGCAAAAGTATCTTTCGTACATGGGATTGTGTGAGGCTGAGGGATTATTAAATTTTGGTAGGGATATCTTCCTCGGTTAAGCGGGACTCCAAATCTGTTTTGACTTTTTCTAAATCTACCCCTTCCCATTGGTGTAGCAACACGTATAAACAAGGAATTAGAAATAGGGTTAATAGAGTAGCTAGGGAGAGACCAGAAAAGACCACAATGCCCAAGGGTTGCAGTAATTCCGAGCCTTGTCCAATGCCGAGAGCTAGGGGAAACATTCCCAACACGGTGGTGATGGTGGTCATTAAAATGGGGCGTAATCGTTGGGGAGCTGCCCGCAAGATAGCGGCTTCCCGGCTGATGCCCTCCTGGACCCAGATTTGATTGGCTAATTCCACCATAATGATGGCGTTGTTGACCACAATACCCACTAGGAGAACTGTGCCCACAATTACCGTGGCCCCGATCGCCGTTTGGGTAATAAATAGGCCCAAAATACCTCCAGCTAAGGCTAAGGGGAGAGTGAACATAATCACCAGGGGATCGAGGAGAGAATTGTATTGCACCGCCATGACCACAAAGACGAGGAAAGCCGCCAAGCCCCCCAAAACCACCAGGGAAGACTGTAATTGTTCATTGCTAGCGGCCGCCGTACTGGGGAGTCGGGAAACCCCAGGGGGCAACTCCAGGGCAGATAAAACTTGATCCACCTGTTCCAAGGCTTCACTGAGGCGGGCCCCTTCCACTAAGGTTCCAGCAATTAAAAATACCGGCCGTTGGTTAATGCGCTGAATTTCCCCCGGTGCTCGGCCTTGGTCAATGCGGGCCACATCTCCCAAACGAATTGGGCGATCGCCATCGATAAAGAGGGGAATTTGGGCCAGGTCTCCGGGGCCAGAGAGGAGGTCATTGTCCAATTTCACCCGCACGTCCACCAGGCGATTTTCCCGCTGTAACTGGGTGGGCACCGCCCCATCTAAGGCAGTTTGGATAGTTTGTCCGATGGCTTGGGTGGTCAAACCTAGCTCCGTTGCCCTGGCCCAATCCGGCAGAATTTGTACTTCCGGTTGTCGGGGATCCGCATCGGGACGAAAACGGGCCAATGTCACTTTTTCCCCCAATTCCGTCAACACTGCCCGCCCCGCCTGGTCTAACCCGTCGGCGTCATTGCCCTGCAGAATTACATCCACATCTACATTACGCAAGGGCGAATTACTCAAAATTAAGCCCCGCAACTGCCCCGGCGCTACCCGCAGGCGAATATCCACCAAGTTCAATGCTTCTAGTTCCGCCGTAACCCGCTCCGTAAAAGCTTCCACATCAGTATTGGGTTTGAGGGTAATGGTGCTGGAACTACGGAGGGCATTGGCATTGACATTGCTACCAAAGAGAAAGCCCCCCACGGTGGTAAAGGCATATTCCGTTTCCGGTTGGTTAATCAGAATGTCATCCACGATCGCCATCAGACGTTTGTTGTCTTCCAAAGGAGTACCGGGGGGAAACTGGGCAAACATGTTGGCTTGGCCAGTGTTGATGCGGGGCAAAATTTCCTGGGGAATTTGTTGGATCATCCAAATACTGCTGCCCCCAAAAACGATGAAAATGCAGGCTACAGCCACCAGTCGATGGCGGATCAAAGTGGAGAGGAAACGGGCGTAGGCCGCTGTGGCCCCTGCAAAACGTCGATTAAATTCCCGAAAGAAAAACCAATTACCTAAACCACTCCGTTGTCGAATAGCCAGTAAACGGGAAGCGGCCATGGGCACCAAGGTCACCGCCACCAGGATGGAAGCCGCCACCGCAAAACTAATGGTCAAAATTAATTCGTTAAAAATCAGGGCAATGAAGCCACCAATCATTAAAAAGGGCAACACCGCCACCAGGTTAGTGCTAGTGGAAGCCACCAAGGCCGACTCCACCGTTTGACTACTGGCGATCGCCTGATGGCGCATTTCTCCTTTAGTCAGTGGCACGGCATTAACTTTGCCCGGGGTCATGCCCGCCCCTTCGGCAATGGTTTCCAGCATCACAATGGAGTTATCCACCACAATGCCCACCCCTAGGGCCAAGCCCCCTAAACTAAAAACGTTGAGGGATAGGCCAAAGGCCTTCATGACAATAATGGCCGCCATGGTGGCCAAGGGAATGGCCAAGACAATAATTAGCGTTTGTCGCAAAGAGCCCAGGAACAACAAAACGGCGATCGCCGCCAGAGTAGTGCCAATGAGCCCGGACACGACAACATTGTTAACCGAGTTACGGATAAAGACGGAATCATCCAGGGTGGTGGTCAGTTCTGCCTGCTGGGGAATAATGCCTTCCGTGCGCAACTCATCTAAGCGTTTTTTGACTCCATCCACCACTTCAATGGTGTTAGCCTCCGGTTGTTTCTGCACACTCACTTTCACTGCGGGGCTACCATTGAGGGTCACAAAAATTCGTTCTTCTTCTGTGCCATCAATGACATTAGCCACATCCCTTAGATAGACTTTTTGAGCGGGTTGTCCCTCCGGACCGGGCACCGTGCCCACCACCAAATCCTCAATTTCCTGGGCTGAAGCAAACCTTCCCACTGTACGGGTGAGGGGTTCCGACTCCGCACCAACAATTCTGCCCCCGGAAATATCCACATTACGACTTTGCAAAGCATCCAAAACCTGGGTTAAGCTTGCCCCCGAGCGCTGTAGCCGTTGTAAATCGATATTTACCCGCACTTCCTCTTGGGCCGCCCCCGACACATTCACCGATGCCACCCCCGGCACTACCCCTAGTTCCCGGGCTAACTCTTCCTCTGCAAATACCCGCAATGATGGCCCCGACAATTCCGGGGAAGTCATCGCAAACTCGTACACAGGTAATTGGGAAGGGTCGAACTTAAATAACCGGGGCGTTTCTAAATTATCCGGTAGTTGATTGCGGGCTCGGTTAAAAGTTGCCGTGGCATCATTCAATGCCTGGTCAATATTTCCCCCTGGCTCAAAAAATAAATCGAGACTGATCTGCCCTTCTCTGGTCTGGGAATAAACCTGAACGACTCCTTCCGTGGCCGATAGGGCCGCTTCCAATGGTCGGGTAATTTCATCCACCGCCACTTCCGGAGAAACCCCTGGGGCATCTAGTCGCACCCCAATGCGGGGATAGGTGATGGAAGGTAACAGATCCACCGGTAGGGAAAAAACGGCAAACACCCCTAACACAATGATGGCTAGGGTGAGCATCAGGGTAGCAATGTGCCGACGGATGGCCAGGCCACTCAGGCTAAAAGCAGAATTGGGGGAGGACATGGGCTTGGGAAAGATGGGGAGTGGGGGTAGAAACAGTCGCTGGCGCTAGGGAAAGATTAGGCAGTTAAGCTAGGAAAGTAATATAAATGGGGCGAAATAAAACAACCATTGACCAACCCCTAGCAACTGGTTATTTCTCTGATAGCACGCTGAGACGAATGGGACTGTCTGGTTGTAAAGGTCTGCTACTACGGACAACAAACCGTTCCTGGGGAGCTAGTCCTGCCACAACTTCCACTTTGCCGTTGGCAATTTCTCCGAGGGTGACCGATCGCCTTTCCAATACTTCCTTTTCGCCTTCCTTAATCACCACAAAGATGGCATCTTCATCGACAATGGCGGATTCCGGCACCACTACATTGGTGGCATTACTAGCACCAAAGTTGACCCGAGCTAACAGTCCGGCCCCAATTTTTTCACCGGGATTATCCATGGTTACTTCCACTGGCACTAAGCGGGAGCTAACATCGGCCTGGGGGGAAATACGGGTTACCACCCCAGTAAAACTCTCGCCAGGAAAGGCATCTAGTTTGACATTGACCTGTTGTCGCAACGCAATTTGGGCTAATTGTAATTCCGATACCTGCACGTTAATTTCTAGCTGACGAAAATCCCCCAGTTGTAAAATTTCCGTCCCGGGTTGCACTAAATTGCCCGATTCACTCGATCGCCGCAATACCCTACCGGGAAATGGTGCCCTGACAGTGGCATACTGCTGCCTTGTTTCTGCCTGGTCAATGGAAGCCCGTTGGGCATTCATTTGGGCCGTGGCCGCCCCCACCCTCTGTTGTTCAATTTCCACCTGGGCGATCGCCGAGTTGAGGATTTGGGAAGCGGTTTTAGCCGCAGTTTTGGCCTGACTCAGTTGTTGACTGGCACTGGACTGTTCGTTGCGTAAAATTTCCTTGGCTTGGCTGGCTCTGGTTTCTGCCTGTTCAGCCTGTTGGGCACCGCCGGCCCCCTCTTCAGCCAACAAACGGAAGCGAGCGGCATCGGCCTGGGTTTGGTCCACTTCTAGCCGAGCCTGTTCAATGCGGGCATTGAGGGAAGTTTCTAACCTGGTAATGTCCGCCTGGGCCTGTTGCAGTTGGAGACGGGCCTGCTCCACCCGAATTTTTGCATCCCCCACTTGGCTTTGGGCGGTCAACACTTCCGAGCGTTGGGCCATTTTCTCTGCTTTGGCTTGGTCCACCGCTCCCAGCAGTAAATCATCTTCAATTTCCGCTAACACTTCCTCCCCTTTTACTCGATCGCCCACATCCACCAATAACTTTTGCAAGCGTCCTTCAATTTGGGACTTGATGGAAACCTCCCGCACCGGGGCAGTGGTGCCCGTATATTCCAACTCTCCCCCCAGGGCACCCGGTTTAGCCAGGGCCACATCCACGGCGATCGCCTGGTTTGACTCAGTGTTCTCCGTTTGGGCTTTGACATTTTGCTCCCAGAGATTACCGCAGCCCATAAGGGAAAAACTCAACAGACCCAGCAGGGAAAGTTGCCGCCTTAGACACTGATGGGGGGAGTACTTATTCATAGAAACGGTGGGAGGAAAAATTAGTACTGAATCGCTGATCTAGACTAGGGAAGACCGGGGGAGCCAGCGAAAAAATCGGTTTAACAAGGCCCATGGCCTCAGGACAAACCAGTAATGTTGCTTTACCTTAACAAAGTAACAAACAACTTTACAAAACCCGCCCTGGGGGTGGCCGATTCTGACTCCATTTGTGCCAGTTAACTTTCCTTGGGTTTCTTCTGGGTAAACGTCAAGTTGACATCCTGGCCAAAGAAATTGGGCAATTGTGACCATTTGTGGCGATCGCCAGACAAATAGAGGAAAGTGGCATTAAACTTTTGTTAGCCCCTGTGCTTGCTTTGGCTGTGGGTTAAGAACTTATAGGAGCATTAAAGTCATGGCATTGGAATACATGATCGAAGACCTGATGGAGCAGTTGGTGGAAATGGGCGGCTCCGATATGCATATTCAAGCGGGGGCACCGGTTTATTTTCGAGTCAGTGGCAAATTAGAACCCATTAACGAGGAAGTTTTAACTCCCCAAGAAAGCCAAAAGCTAATCTTTAGCATGCTTAATAATTCTCAACGGAAAGAACTAGAACAAAATTGGGAATTGGACTGTTCCTATGGGGTGAAGGGGCTAGCTCGTTTCCGGATTAATGTGTACAAAGAACGGGGTTGTTATGCTGCTTGTCTACGGGCCCTTTCCTCCAAAATCCCCAACTTTGAACAATTGGGACTCCCCAACATTGTGCGGGAAATGGCGGAACGTCCCAGGGGATTAATTCTGGTCACAGGACAAACCGGGTCTGGTAAAACCACAACCCTAGCGGCAATTTTAGATTTAATCAACCGCACCAGAGCCGAACATATTCTCACCATCGAAGACCCGATTGAGTATGTGTTTCCCAATGTCCGGAGTTTATTTCACCAACGGCAACGGGGCGAAGACACCAAAAGTTTTAGCAATGCTCTGCGGGCGGCCCTACGGGAGGACCCAGACATCGTACTGGTGGGTGAACTACGGGATTTAGAAACCATCGCCCTCGCCATCACTGCGGCGGAAACTGGGCACTTAGTGTTTGGTACTTTGCACACCAACTCTGCGGCTAGTACTATCGACCGGATGCTGGATGTGTTTCCCGCTAATCAGCAGGCCCAAATCCGTGCCATGCTCTCCAACTCCTTATTGGCGGTGTTTGCCCAAAATTTGGTTAAGAAAAAAGCTCCCAAACCTGGGGAATTTGGCCGGGCCCTAGTGCAGGAAATTATGGTCATTACCCCGGCGATCGCCAACTTGATTCGGGAAGGAAAAGCGGCCCAGATTTATTCCGCCATTCAAACCGGGGCTAAGTTGGGCATGCAGACCATGGAGCAAGGCCTGGCCACATTGGTGGTGTCGGGGGTAATTTCCCTAGAAGAAGGTTTGGCTAAGAGTGGCAAGCCCGACGAACTGCAGCGATTGATCGGTGGCATGTCCCCCCAGACCGCCGCCAAACGTCGTTAAATACCCTATTGACCACTCCTTAGCAGTTTTTTTGTGGTTTACCATTGATTATCTGAATCAATCCCCTCACCCCCGACTGTTCCTCAACCAAGCTAGTAAATCCAGTGACGGAGACAATTAACCATGGCTACGTTTGTCGCTCAAGTTAAAGATCGTAAGGGTAAAACCACCAAAGCCAAGGTGGAAGCCATGAGCCCGGAACAGGCTCGTACCATCCTCCGCCAACAATACGCGGCGATCGGTACTATTAAGCCAGCCGGCGGGGAAATTAACCTTGAGTTTCTCGAGAATTTACTCAACAACGTTGGCGTTAAGGACAAAGCGGTTTTCTCCCGTCAATTTTCCGTCATGATCAATGCCGGCGTGGCGATCGTTCGTTGTTTGGGGGTGCTGTCGGAACAATGCCCCAACCCCAAATTAAAACGGGCTTTAACGGGTATTAGTGGCGACGTGCAACAGGGTACCAACCTTTCCGAAGCCATGGCCAAGTATCCCGACTGTTTTGACGATCTCTACGTCAGCATGGTGGAAGCAGGGGAAACTGGGGGGGTTTTGGATGAAGTGCTCAATCGGCTCTCCAAACTGCTGGAAGACATGGCCCGTCTGCAAAACCAGATTAAGTCCGCCATGGCTTACCCAGTGGCGGTGGGTTTCCTGGCGGTAGTGGCTTTTCTGGGTATGACCATCTTTCTCATCCCTGTCTTTGCGGGAATTTTTGATGACTTGGGAGGAGAACTGCCTGCTTTAACCAAATTTATGGTTGGCCTAAGTAACTTTTTAAGAAGTCCCATGGCCATTATTCCCGTAATTGTCATTGTGGTTGCTGTTTTTCTGTTCAAAAAATATTACGGAACCTATGCTGGTCGGCGACAGGTGGATGCGGTGATGTTGAAACTACCCTTGTTTGGCCCCTTGAATGAAAAAACCGCCGTAGCTAGGTTTTGCCGCGTTTTTGGTACTCTCACTCGTTCGGGGGTTCCCATTATTCAATCTCTGGAAATTGTTTGTAACACTGTGCCCAATAAAGTAATTTCCGATGCGATCGCCGGGGCCATTAGTGAAATTCAACAGGGGGGGATGATGAGTTTGGCTCTGCAGCAAAGTAAAGTCTTTCCCTCTTTGGCTATTCAAATGATTAGTATCGGGGAAGAAACGGGGGAACTGGATGCCATGATGATGAAAGTGGCAGACTTTTATGAGGATGAGGTAGAACAAACAGTTAAAGCCCTGACCAGTATCATCGAACCAGCCATGATGGTTTTGATTGCCGGTATGGTCGGTACCATTTTGCTTTCCATGTATCTACCCATGTTTGCCATCTTTGATCAGTTGGGCTAGTTAAATTTCCACCGCTGTGGTTACAAAGAGAGCAGGGCGTAACTCAAAAAATAGCGCTCTGCTTTCTGGTGATTGCTGGTCACAACTCACGTTCGGTCAAGACATAAAATGCCTGGCGATCGCCAGCATTACCCTGGACATCGACGGTTTTTCCTGGCCGTTATTGCCAACGTTGATGACGGCTTAGGAACTAGGAGTTTGCGGAAATTTATTACCTGGGAAGGCGTAGGACCTAGCCACCAAAAACAGGAGAGGGGCGAAGTAATCACGCTCTGAGGGGCCGCTTTGCCCTAGGTAAACTTGCAGAGAAGGTTAAACTTAAAGGAAAATGATCATAACCAATATCCACGGGCAAATAAGGCATTCCTCTGGTTTCGCCTTTTTATCCATCGACACCTACCTGACAGCATGGAAATAACTGCGGTTCAATCCTCCTACTATGGCGACATGGCTTTCAAAACGCCGCCGCCGGATCTTGAATCCCTTTTGCTTAAAGAGCGCATCGTTTACTTGGGGATGCCGCTTTTCTCCTCCGACGAGGTGAAGCAACAGGTCGGCATTGATGTGACCCAGTTGATTATTGCCCAACTGCTGTATCTCCAATTCGACGATCCCGATAAACCAATCTATTTTTATATCAACTCCACCGGTACTTCCTGGTACACCGGCGATGCAGTGGGTTTTGAAACCGAAGCCTTCGCCATTTGTGACACCCTCAACTACATCAAGCCTCCGGTGCATACCATTTGTATTGGCCAAGCCATGGGCACCGCCGCCATGATCCTTTCTGCTGGTACTAAGGGTTATCGGGCCAGTTTGCCCCACGCCACCATTGTTCTTAACCAAAACCGCACCGGGGCCCAGGGCCAGGCTACGGATATCCAAATTCGCGCCAAGGAAGTAATTTCCAACAAACAGACAATGCTGGAGATTCTTTCCTTTAACACTGGCCAGACCCAGGAAAGGTTAGCTAAAGACATGGACCGGACTTTTTATCTCACCCCAGCCAAAGCTAAGGAGTATGGACTGATTGACCGGGTGCTAGAAAGCCCAGCGGAATTGCCCAAACCAATGGCAGTGATTTAGGCCATTTAAATCTTGCCTAAAGACTCGACCCCTACTGAGCAAATCGGGGCCACAGTCCCCCATCAGCTAAGTCCCGACTTTTGTTGATTATTCAAATCTATTCCCAAATTTAAGCGAAAAAACCCATGCCTATCGGTGTTCCCAGTGTTCCGTTTCGTCTTCCCGGCAGTCAGTATGAACGGTGGATTGATATTTATACTAGGCTGAGCCAAGAGCGGATTATTTTCCTTGGCCAAGAGGTAAATGACTCGATCGCCAATCGAATTGTGGCCTTTTTGCTATATCTAGATTCTGATGATCCGAGTAAGCCGATTTATCTGTATATCAACTCTCCCGGTGGTTCTGTCACTGCGGGCATGGCCATTTACGACACCATGCAATATATCAAATCGGAAGTGATTACCATCTGTGTGGGTCTGGCCGCATCCATGGGAGCCTTTTTGTTAGCCTCTGGGGCACCAGGAAAACGATTAGCCCTACCCCATGCCCGGATTATGATCCACCAGCCCATGGGCGGTACCGGTCGCCGCCAAGCAACGGATATTGACATTGAAGCGCGGGAAATTCTCCGTATCCGTCAACAATTGAACGAAATTATGGCTAAACGTACCGGCCAAACCGTGGAAAAGATTGCCAAGGATACTGACAGGGATTATTTTCTCTCAGCGGCGGAAGCCCGGGACTATGGCTTGATCGATAAAGTGATTGAAAACTCCAGCATGGGCAATAACTAATAGCCCAATCATTGTTCCTTGGCCAAACCGTTAGCAAGGTGCCAAGCTAAACCCCTCCATCTCCCCACTGCAGTTAAGGCAAGCCTGGGGAGATTTTTCTTGTGGCTCTGAGCATTGATAACAGAAGGGCAGTTTAGTCAGACCCCTGGGTCAGTGGGCGAAATTCCCTCTATGCTTGGGTTTTGACTGGAGTTAGGGAGTCTAACCAATAATCAGTGTTCCAAGTCGGCGATCGCCTTGGGTACAGCGCTGGTCAACACATCTGGGCCCTGGGCGGTGACCAATACGTCATCCTCAATGCGGATGCCAATACCGCGCCATTGCTCCGGCACTTCCGGTTGTCCTTCCACGGGTTTTATGTCCGGGGCAATGTAAATACCTGGTTCCACGGTAAGCACTTGTCCTGGCTCCAACACTGTCCAGGTTTCCTTATCCTGTTTGTAGTTGCCCGCATCATGCACATCAAGACCCAACCAATGGCCTGTGCGGTGCATGTAGAAGGGTTTATATTTTTCTTCTTTGATAATTTCTTCCTTGTCCCCCACCAGCAGACCCAAATCCATTAGGCCATCCACAATCACTGACACCGCTGCATCATGGTATTGGTGGTAGGGATTGCCTGCTTGCACTGTGGCGATCGCCGCTTCCTGGGCATTTAAAACAATTTCATACAGAGTGCGTTGCTCCGGGCTAAATTTGCCGTTGACCGGAAAAGTACGGGTGATGTCACCGTTATAGTAGCCGTAGGAACAGCCGGCATCGATGAGCAGTAAATCCCCATCCGTCAAAGGGCAATCATTGTTGATGTAGTGCAAAATGCAGGCATTTTTACCCGCCGCCACAATGGAGGGATAGGCTGGACCCAAACCCCCTTCCCGCCGAAAAATAATTTCTAATTCCGCCTGGACTTGATATTCGTAGTGGCCAGGTCTGGCAAATTCCATAGCCCGCTGATGGGCGATTGCCGACAGGTCACAGGCCCGCCGCAACAGAGCTAATTCGCTTTCGCTTTTCACTTGCCGCAGGGGATGCACTAACCCATGGGAGTTAACCAAGGCCTGGGGACCATAGCCCCGCCGAGGATAGGCAGCCAATTGACGTTGCCAATGGTGGAGAATAGTTTTGTTTAACGCTTCATCTCGACCAAGATGGTAATGAATTTTGTCCGCATTTTCCAGATATTTTGGTAAATGCTCATCCAGTTCCCCAATGGGATAGGCAATATCTGCCTCAAAAGTTGATTGGGCCCCCTCCACACCGTAGCGAATGCCAGTCCAGGTTTCCTTAGCCGGATCCTTGGGCTGCACAAACAAAATAAATTGATGTTCTTCGTGGTGGGGCGCGAAAACGGCGATCGCCTCCGGTTCGTTGAAACCCGTTAGGTAGTAAAAATCACTATCCTGACGGAACACATATTCCACATCGTTGTGCATCACCGCCTGGGGGGCACTGGCAAAAATGGCCGTTCCCTGGCCTAGCTTGGCCATCAGGCGATCGCGACGTTGACGATATTCAGCGGAACTAACAACCGGGTGCATGGGCAAAAGTCGAACGGGCTAAAAGGTAATATCCCCATTGTACTGGTTAGGGAAAAAGCACGGCGGTGGCAGGTTTGCTCCTAAGATGCATGATCCTCAGGCTGTGGGGAGAATTTGCCCAATTTTGAAACTTCCGCCATGTTTCTACCGGGAAGGGGAATAATATTTGTCCAAAAGCAAAGATAACTTTTCGTAGGTGGCGGCGGGAAACTTATCCGGGGGGGTTAGCACCGCATACTGTAGGGCGCTGTGGGCAATGGAATCAAAGGGATTGACAGCCAATTGTTGAACCGTTTCCAGAATTACCCGTTGGGCATTGACCGCATTTTTTTGTAGGTTACCAATAACCATCTCCACCGTCACATGGTCATGGTCTGGATGCCAACAGTCATAGTCGGTTACCAAGGCCAAAGTGGCGTAGGCAATTTCCGCTTCCCTGGCCAACTTGGCCTCTGGCAGATTAGTCATACCGATGACAGTCCCCCCCCAACTGCGATATAAATTCGATTCCGCAATGGTGGAAAAGGCTGGGCCCTCCATACACACGTAGGTTCCCCGGTTATGGAGCGTTACCCCCTCCAGTTCCAAACTGGCGATCGCCGTGGAGAGACACTGGGCTAACTGGGGGCAAATGGGATTACCAAAACCAATGTGGGCGACAATTCCCTCGCCGAAAAAAGTGGAGATCCGCTGGCGAGTGCGGTCAATGAACTGATCCGGAACAACCATATCCAAAGGTTTTGCTTCTGCCTGCAAAGAACCCACCGCCGACGCAGAAATTAAATATTTAACCCCCAACTGTTTCATGCCATGGATATTGGCTCGAAAAGGGATTTCGCTAGGTAAAAGGTGATGCCCCCGGCCATGGCGGGCCAAAAAAGCCACTGGTGTCCCGGCCAATTCCCCTACAATAAAACTGCCTGAAGGCGCCCCAAACGGCGTATCAAGGGTTACCTCCTCAACATTTTTGAGGGCGTCCATTTGATACAACCCACTGCCGCCGATGATGCCAATTTGTGCATTTACCATGGTGGAATTCTTTCCTCATGAGATTGGTTCGACAATTAAACTGTCCAAAGCGAGGGAAAGGTTACATCCTCCTCTTCACAAAAATATGCCCCAATCCCTGGGGTGAGATAAGGACTCCCCAATAACATCCTTCCCACTCACTCCTAGGTAGCCCCTGGGAATCCCCCCCCTAAATATCCAAGAAGAAGATTCTCCCATGGCGATCGGAGTTTGTGAAAACTAGCTGGACAGCCAAATTAACTTAGTTTTTCAGGCTTAATCTTCATCCATATCATCACTGCTGTCATCACTATAGAGATTGTCATCTCCATCCATCAACTCAGCAATGTCCACATCTTCATCACTCATATTGCTGGTGGTACCCTCTTCAATTTCCCGATAAATCAAACGATTATTACTTTCTAGCCAGTCAATCAGGGACTGCTCACGGGTAACGGGTAAAACCGCCGCTGGCTCATAACGGGCTTCTCGACGGAGGGAAGGATTGTACATAGTGCTTAATGCCAACTATTAAATTATCTATTTTGAGCGACCCACCATTGTAGCAAAAATAGGATCCTAGTCAGGAACGGCTGGTAAATTTTGGATGAGCTGACGCAACACCTCGGTTTTTGTCCGCCCCTCCGCCGTACAGTAGCGCTCTAAATGAATCAAATCTTTTTCTGGTAAGCGAATCGTCAGCACTTTATCGGATTTCGGTTTTGTTCTAATCATTGCCCGCACAGAGTCCTTCTCTTTTCCCAGCATAGCAACTTTCAGTGGACTGACATGGCAATTTATAGGGCTTTGACGATTTCATTTGTAATAACAAAATAGTTATAAAGTTACGACAATATATTTAAAGTTAAATTACTTTGAGTTGACAAAAGCACGACGGGGAGTTATAATGGACTTATAGCAAGGCAAGTACTTGCTGTCGTTAGATGGAGGGTTATCAATGGATAGCCAAAATACAGCACTGGAAAAAGAAACCACTGCTAAAAATAACCGCGGTCAACATATCAGCGATGGAAGCGAGCTAATTCCCTCTGAAGTTGCCGCTAAGGGATTGACAGAGAGGGAAAAGCCTCTGACTCCAGAGTCAGAAATGAAAGAAAACAAGGGCAAAGCGAATGCGCCCTCTTCCCCCAACGTTGAGCCTGCTTACCGGGTCACCGATTCGGGTTTGATTAACGCTTACCCGGTTTCTCCCCCCGTATCAGAAATTGATCCAGGCTCTAGAAAACAGTTTAGACGCAAGTTAATTGGTTTCGGATTGGCCGCCAACCTGGCTTTAGCCCTAATTGTGGTCGCCCTATCCATCACTGGTAGATTCTAGTCCTGACCCAGGACTAGGCTGATTCAGTCAAATAAGCATTCTAAAAAACAACACTAACTGGCCCCACTGGTGTGATGCCGGGAGATGTTCTACATTTTCTTTCCGATCGCCAGCCGGTACAGCTTTCGTAGAAAACCTACAGTAAACAAAATCAGAGAGGATAACATTTATGTCCAACCCCACCACCATGACTGCCCAAGAAAAAGAAGCCTATAAAGAGAAGGTAAGAGCAAAAATTGACAAGCTCAATGCCCAGATTGATCAGATGTCTGCCGAAGCTAGAGAAAAAGCCGCAGATGCCAATGTTAACTATCAAAAAGCCCTCAAAGATCTTCAGGCCCAACGGGACGCTTTAATGGGGAAATGGCACGATCTTCAACAATCTGGTGAAGCAGCTTGGGAAGAATTACAAGCAGGCTTAGAAAAAAGTTGGAACGAATTGTCCAACACATTTGAGCAGGTTAAGAAACAGTTCTAGTCTTGACATTGCCATCGCCTATTACTGGGGAAGCGGGAATTACCTCTTGCTTCCCCTGTTTTTTATTTCTATTTCTGATATTTGCAAATGCAGCAGGCGATCGCTCTTCAGTCAAAAGCCAAAATATAAGTAAACAACAACAGAGTTAAATTTGAAAATTTTATTTTTTAACTACTTCAATCTCATTCCTAATAATGATTATAGTGATTAACTCAATCCCTAGAACGATGCAGTAATGGTGCAAGCCAGTGAACCACCGGTACCAGTATAAGTATTGCCTGTCTTCACCCATACACCAGGACTAAAAACGAATGCGCTGCTAGAGTTCGCCACCACGCTCATGCCACTAGAGAAGTTAATTGCTGGTCTGCCATCAACTGCCACTGTAACGCCCGTGCATGTTCCACTTCCGTTTAAAGTTGCAACTCCAGAAGCCGCCCGAGTAAAGGCAGTAGCAACAACTCGATAATTACCTGAGCTTGCTGAATTTCTGCCGGCACCAAGACCATCACTTGCTAACTTATCAGAACGACTAGTTAGCCTTAGCTCAACAAGGTTTGGGTTGCTATTATTGACACAGAGAAAAAACCCTGCACTTGGACTGGCGGGAAACTTAGTAGTTCCAGAAGCACACGTTTCGTTTCTCGCGGTTGCATTGGTGGTGATGGAATCTACAAGAATTGATTTTGTCCTGTTTGCAGGAGTGAGGTCTAGCTGTCCACTGGCATTCAATGGGGGACCACAACGGTAAATCGAACTAGGCCCCAACCATGGACTACCGGGAGGAGTTTTGGTATAGTAGACCACATTTAATTGGGAAGAAGCAATCGCTAAACCTATCACAAATTGCTCTCCGCTTGCCATTGCACAACTAACTGTACTAGTTGGTATATCGGCAGAATTTGTTGAAATAAAAGTCGCTTGCCTAATTTCGTCGGTAATAAAATCCGCGGCCCTAGTGGTATTGAAAACCAAGTCTCCAGAAACCTGGGAAGTGATATTGTCCTTGGTCATAATGACAATGGCAAACCCGACACCACTAACTACAAAAAAAGTCATAACTGAAGCAATCAAGAGCTCCAGTAAGGTGAAACCTTTTGATTTTTGTTCAATGCGGATTAACAAATACAACCAAATTTTCATAGCGAGTTCTCCTAAACATCTCTCTGGCAATGGGAAGACCCAATGGTGGGAGGTGCCTCCGAGTAATTACCAGTACGCATCATGCCAATCATATTTGACATTACTAAGCAATAGCGAATCCCCGTCACATTTTTTGACTCTATTACCATCGTACCTAAATTAGTCGAATTGCCCTTATAGGAAAAGCGAATATTAGGACCGGGGAAGTTATGATGGAATGCTACATTTTCCAGTGGCACTTCTCGATAGGGCAAACAGCCGCTGTACCTTGGATCATTATCAAGAAGGATCTTAGGGGGACTACTGCTGGGCGATAATTGCACTCGACATTCCTTGCCCATTTTAATGGCATTACGCTGGGCTTGCTGTAAAGTTTGCTTGAGGGTGTCAATCCCATTTCTAGTGTCCATTCTGGCCTTCATTCTCATAAATGACGGTATTGCCAAACTCGCTAAAATTCCCACTATCACTGCTACTGTTCCCACTTCAATCAAAGTCCAACCAAGTGATTTTTTTCGATGTCGATCAAACAGCTTGAAAAATAGGTAAAAAATAGTGCGACTGACCATAGGCTAACATCTCCGACGAGATCATTAGCTTTTAGTATATTTATTATCTCAAATAAAAACAGCGGTCCGGGAGATATCTCAGCAATTCTTCACGAAGCCAGAATTCTAATCTTCATGGGGCAGGGGTACAAGTCATTCCTTGATAATAACCGGAGCGCATAATGCCTATCCCGGAAGCTATCACAAGACAACGAGGTTCCAAGCTCGTTATTTCATGGGATAGAACTATAGTTTGGTCGGTTGACGCACTGGGATTGCCTTTGTAGGAGAATGTAACACTTGTGGTGCCAGAGGGAGATGACATTGTGATGCTCTGATTGGTTGGTATGCTAACCGGATTGGGAATGCAACCATTATTTGAACTTGCGCTGTTTTGCCTGATTGTTCTATTGGTAGTGTTAACATCCACCACACAACTGGAGCCTTTTTTAATTGCATTTCTTTGGGCTTCCTGAAATGCCCCCTGTACCTGGGCCATAGCCCCCCGGAGCTGATTTCTGGCCTGCATCTTGCCAAAGCTTGGCAAAGCCAAGGATGCTAAAATACTGACGATGACAGCAACCACTGCCACTTCTATCAGTGTCCATCCTTGGTGAGATGCCCTGGCGGGAGAGCTACAAAGGATTTTTGAAGGAAGCCTAGCACCATAACTTCTTGTCATCATGAACCATCCTCAACATAGATTATTTTTAAATCCGTTACCATCAATTTGCCTCGCCTACGGACCACAGGTAAGAGCGGCGGCCGGAAGAACTTCGGTGTAAAGACTGGCAAGAACATTTTTGTCGGCATCTGTAATTTCAGTGTTCCTAACGGTGTAGGTGATCTGAAGGACGTTGTTGGCTCCGGTGGTATTTCGACTTAAACTTGCGTTGCGACCCAGTATTTGTCTAGTGTTTGTTGTAGTCGCTGGGTTTGTAGAATTTGCCAGCCCAGAATTTGCAGCACTGGCCGTATTAAACTTCGCACCGACTGTACTATCAGAACAGCCATTGTTGGCGGCAGGGTTAAAATTTGCAGCTAACGCTCTCACCCGCTCTAAATCTTCCCTAATCCAATAGCCTGCCTCAGCCTGTCTTTCTGCTTTAACCCGCATTACTGTTGCCATCACCATGGCATTTAGAGTTCCCGTCAGAAACAAAAAGGAGATCATCAAGGCAATCAGCACTTCAAACATGGTGAAGCCCCGATCGCCATCACTGTCACTTTTGTGATGGGCAGATGGAGACTGACGAATCAAATTCCACAGCAAGGCACTGCGGGGTCGAAATGAGGGTGAAATAGCGTTGAACATAGCTGAACCTAACGAGAAATAAAACCCTGGGGGGGGCATATCGTGGCCGATAGGATTACTCTAACACCATTCCTTATGGAGTGACCCAGCACACATTCAGCATAAACACGTATTATTTTAAGCCTTAGCTAAAGATCCTTGGGAAAAATTCGGAGGTCGCTGTAATTGTTGAGACAAATCTTTACCATGCTCAACCATCAAGCCAGCACAAAGGGCAGAGCGGGGGGCGAATAATGATAATTCATCCGGGGAAGCAAAATAAAGCCAACGGCTATGACTGGCTAAAGCTGTCATACTTTCTGCCCTACTAGTAAGCAATAACAGAGGAATCTTTTGGGGTAGTTCATGCTGGACTGCTTCGTTCATTTGCACCGCTGCCAGGGCTTCTAATACCGATCGCCCACCTGAGATTAAGCCAGCCCCCGCTGTCCAGAGTCGTACATTCAACTGGGCTCGCACAGCGTAGAAGTAGAGGGAAGCCGCTGCAATGACGGCCTGCTCAAAAATTTCTGCTTGCCATAAAGCACCACTATCAAGACAAATGACCAACTCCTGCCCCCCCGTCACTACTTCTAATTCCCGCACCATAAATTGGTCAAATCGGGCACTACTGCGCCAATGGATCAGTCTGGTGGGATCACCAAAACGGTAGGCCCGCAAAGTTTTAGTCATTCCCTCCGTCGCAGCTTGGTAATGGCGATCGCTATATATCCGGTCTTGATCCTCCGCCCCAATGGCATCCACCAAAGGACATTGCTGAAGCTTGAGCACCTGGGGATACACAATAGCCTTGGCAGGAACAGACTGACTACGGCGACACCAAAATAAACCTAAAGGAGTGCCGGTGCGTAACTGTAAATCTTGCCAGTGGTACACCCCCCGTTTTTGAGTAGGCTGGAAATAGCTCCATTGGTAAAAATCCTTGGGGGGCACAAGTTCGATCGCCTTACCTTGAGGCCGTCCTAGTTCCGAGGGCAATAGATCCCACACCTGGAGTAAACTTTTGGGTTGCTTGTGGTTATTGTGGAGCCGGAGGGTAATGGTCAAATCCTCCCCCGCACTCACTGGCTGGATCGGAAAACGCTCTAATTCCAACTGCCGGATCGATCGCCTGGGGAGAATGGCAGCAATGATCAACAGAGCAAAACTAATGCCACTGATGACATAAAGCCAACCAGCCATGGAGTTAGTGGCGGCACCAAATAGGCAGATGGCCAGCACCAAAAGTAACCAGCCAGCATAGGAAGGGGTCACCCAACGCCTTTCCAACCAATCAGCAAAATTCAATGATTTCATATATTTTTATCAATGATTTCATATATTTTTATTTGTCAAGATCCAGATTTTCCATCTCCGACAAAAACTGTTCCATAGTTAAATCTTCAAACAAGTCCCTCCGCTCCTCCGTATAGTTTCCGTATCCCATCGAAAACTGATTCAAAAAACGGATCGTATTGGAGATACCAACCTCTTTAAAGAGAATTTCTATGGCTTGTTGGGTGATTTCGCTGAGATTTTTCGTTTCAGTAATCATTAAGAGAACTCCGCAATTAATTCTAAAGGAGAAACAACTTTGGTTGGTCTGGTATCCAAACTTTTGGCTCGTTTCAAAAATCTATCGTCACAGGTGCAAAAGTATTTTGACTCTGCTTTAATTGAGAAGGCTAAATGTAGTGCATCCAAAGTTTTGATCCCCATACCCTCAAGCTCCTGTGCGTACTGTGCAATGTCGGCGCTCCCTGGCACAAACACATCTGTCTTCAACAAAATTTCTGCAATATAAGCCTTTCTAATTGGTGATCTGATTTTATTTGCTTCAAACACCAAAGCTGGCGAAGAAACCAATTTAACTTGCCCTGATTCCCAAAGTACGAGGACATTCAAAATTGCTTCAGCTTCAACTGCTACCCTGATATGTGTTCTGGCATCTAGAGGACGCTGTAAAGTACACATATCGAGGTAAATTAGCATTAAAATTCACCGATCAAATTCTAATCAAAATAGAACAGAGTGACCAGTTTTCTTTGTTCCTCCGCTTCCGCACAGGTCTGCAACAGGGTGTGACTCTCGTGGAAAGCAAAGCAAATCAACTGCTGGCAACGGCTGACAATTTCTCGGTTACAAATGGTACTCGCTTCCCCCAGGGAAAGGCTATCATTTTCGGTATTTTCCACCAGATGAATCACTTGCCCCAACTGATTACGGGACTCCCTCGGCTGGCGGTCTAAACTTTGGGGCAAAATTACCGTGAGCAAATTAGGATCGGCCCGCATGGCTCCCTTAATAACAGCGGAGTTGGTGCCCGTAGCACCGGATGTGACCAGGTGATTGCCGCCCAAAACCAAGGCATAGCTCATCATTTCGATCAAGTGTTGGTGGGTTATCGGCACATGGCGAGATCCCAACAGGGCAATGCGTTTAGAACCAGTTTGCTGAATAGCGGCCAGTTCCTGCGCTAAGGTATCTAGGGTAGGGATATTAACAACTTGGCTCAAAGACGCTCTCTTCAAAGGCTGTGGTGACCGCTGTTATTGTAACAAACTGATTGCCGGATGGCGACGCGATCCCCAAATTTGCCCTAAAACTGTTTTAGCAATTCTCTCCCCATGGCTTGGTTTCCCCTTTGGCAACGGTGGCTTCAATGGTTACGGTCCCGACACTATGGCCGCACTGCCATCGATAGCCGTTATGCGATCGCCGAAGCCTGTGTGATTGGATTTGTCTCTGCTCTGGCGGCCTTGGTGATCAAAAGTGGAGTTAATTGGCTGGGGTCTACCCGTTTAAGCTTAGCCGATACCTACGGGGCCATTTGGGTGTTGCCCTGCTTTGGTTTGGTATTTGGTAGTTTAGCGGGGATATTGATCGAACAATTTTCCCGGCCGGCGGGGGGCGGCGGCATTCCCCAGGTCAAGGCGGCTCTGGCCCGCTATCCCATTCCCCTGAACTGGCAAGTGGCCGTGGTGAAACTGGTGGGTACGGTGCTGGTGTTGGGGGGAGGCATGACCTTAGGACGGAGAGCCCCCACGGTGCATATTGGTGCGGCCTTGGCGGCCCAATTGAGTCGTTGGTTTCCCACTTCCCCGGAACATCGTCGGCAAATGATTGCGGCCGGGGCGGCGGCAGGACTAGCCGCGGGTTTCACCACTCCCATTGCGGGGGTTTTGTTTGTGGTGGAAGAGTTGATGCGGGATGTGTCCAGCTTGACCCTGGAAACGGCGATCGTGGCTTCCTTTGTGGGGGCTGTCACCTCTTTGGTGTTTCAATCCAGTGATCTTAATCTGGCCCACAGCTTGGGTAATAGTCCAAAGGTGGATTTCACCATGGCGGAAATTCCCTTCTATCTATTGTTGGGGATTTTGGCGGGAATTTTGGGGGTGTTGCTCAACCGCAGTATTCTCTCCTTACAAAGCTGGCAAAGAAAACAAAACCTATCCCTAGCTATTCGCATTGGGGTAGTGGGGTTAATTTCTGGAGTGGCGATCGCCCTCTTGCCAAGCTTTTTTAGGGACAATGCGGGACTGAGGGAATTTGTCACCTCTGGGGAACTGAGTTGGCATCAGGTGATTTTGACCCTAGTGGCCCATTTTATTTTGACCATTTTGGCCTACAGCACCGATGCGCCGGGGGGACTGTTTGCGCCGGCCCTGGTAATGGGTTCTGCCTTGGGCTATCTAGTGGGGGAATTTGGTAATCATTGGCAAGACCAGATCACTCAAACCACCTTTGCGTTGGCGGGGATGGGGGCGTTTTTTACCAGTGTGGTGCGGGTGCCGGTGACGGCGATCATCATTGTGTTTGAATTAACCGGCAACTTTAATGTGGTGTTGCCCCTCATGGTGGCCTGTGCCACCTCCTATCTAGTGGCGGAAAGTCTATTTCCCCGTTCTCTTTATGACCATTTACTGGAAACCAAGGGGATCTTTTTAGCGGAGGAAAAGCCAGACCACGACTTTTTGGCCGATATCCGGGCCCATCAGGTAATGAAAACCGATGTGGAAAGCTTAGAGCAGAGTTTAACCTTAGCCCAGGTGCTGCCAATTATGTCCAATTCCCATCACCGGGGTTTTCCTGTGGTGCAGGGGGGAAAATTGGTGGGGGTATTTACCCAAACGGATTTGGCCAATGCGGCCCAGGAGTCGGTGCACATTGCCCTAAAGCAAATCATGACCCCCAATCCGATCACCGTGGACCCGGAAGCGCCCCTCAGTGATGTGCTTTATTTACTCAACCGCTATCAACTTTCCCGCTTGCCGGTGGTGGAAGGGGATAACAAATTGGTGGGTATTATCACCCGCACAGACATTATTCGCGAAGAGGTGAGTCAGCTGGGCGGGCAAATTATCCATCCTCCCCATCCTGCCTACAGCGTTTACCAAACCCGATCGCCATTGGTGGGGGAAGGGCGTATTTTGTTACCGATCCGAGACCCCAACAGCGCCTTGGTGTTATTCCAAATTGCGGCGGCGATCGCCAAAAAGCAAAACTACGAAATTGACTGTTTGCAGGTAGTGAAGGTATCCAAGGCCCAATCCCCTTCTGTACAACGGGTGCAATGGCAGAGGCAACGGCAACTGATGCAAAAATTGGAGCGCATTGCCCGGCACCAAGGGGTGTTGCTCCACACGGAAATCAAACTAGCCTTCAGCGTTACCGACACCATCCTTGACACCATCAGAACCCGCCACAGTGACTTACTCATTCTGGAGTGGCAAGGGGAAATGCCCATTGGGGGACAAATTTTCGGTGCCATCACCGATCGCCTCATTGACCAGGCTCCCTGCTCTTTGTTGATGGTCAAACAGGGCACCAATGTCCATGCCTATCCCCGTTACCTCTCTCCCATGGCCCACTGGTTAATGCCGGTGGCGGGGGGTCCCAACATTGAGCAGATGCTGAGCCTATTGCCGGCGCTGTTTTCCCTCTACCCAGAAGAAAATAATCCCCAACTGTTAATCTCTAAGGTCTATCTGCCTCACCAGTCCCAGCGCTACGATCCCTTTTATGACCTGAAAACTTTGGCGGAACGGTGGGCGGAACAGTTACAACGCCCGATTATTCCCATTCCAGTTTGCTCCACTTCCATCGCCGATGCCCTCAGTGACCTGGCGGAAATGCGCCAATGTGCGGCGATCGTGCTGGGAGCTAGTCGGGAAGGGCTGCTGAAAAATGTCATCCACGGCAATCTACCGACTCAAATTGCCACCCAAACCAACACCACCGTGTTTATCTTTCGGGGGCCAGTGGATACTCCTCCGGCGATCGCCCCTCCCCTGGCAGACCAGTTGGCTGAGTAATTAACAATAAAAATTACTGCGGTCTAAAACGACTTCCCCATGGTCTGGAACCCAGGCAACCCAAGTGGTAGCAGAATTCTGACAAAGCAACTTCGCTTCATCAAAAGCATAATCCCCAGGAGTCTCCAGCAGTTTTACCCAGGTGTCTCGGTTATACGTAATATGACAAAAAGCATGCCAACCCACAGCCATATCATTGACCGGCATTGAAGCCGTTGCATTAAACAGGTTCGTTTGTGGCGACATAAGTCCTCTCCGTTTTACTAACCAGCAAAATCCGTCTAGAAAACCTTCCCTGCCCAATCCTTCCTAGGGATTTTCCGGTGGGCTGCTATCTAACTCCTCCATCCAGTTCCCAAAAAGACGGGAAACTTTAGGGACAGACTTTAGACCCCACCAACCGCATTCCAAGGTTAGTTAGGAGCGAAAGGAATATTTTCTGTATCTATATTTACAAAATCATAGGGATAATAATTTGATTAGCCAAGCAAAATTAACAAATCTTGACACAGATGATAAGCTTTGTTGATGAATCGCCCCCGGTGCAGGGCAAACCCAATGGCCATATACTTGGGTTGGCGCCAAAGAACATTTTTTGCCAATGATCACTGAATTAACAGACCTCAAAAGAAACCTAGAGTTAATCTCCTCCCGCCTGGGGCAAACCCAGGACTATCTTTGACCTGCCGGGTTTGAAAGCAAAAGTTCACGATTTGGAGCAGTGTGCCGCCCAGCCAGATTTTTGGGACGATACTGACCAAGCCCAACAGGTTCTCCAGACCTTGAACGACACTAAATCCCAGTTGCACCAATGGCATACATGGCAACAGCAATGGCAGGATAGCCAAGCCATTGTGGAGCTTTTGGAACTAGAGGACGATGGGGCTCTGTTAACGGAAGCAGAAACCACCCTGGAGCAACTGCAAAAAGAATTAGACCGCTGGGAACTGCAACAATTGTTATCTGGACCCTACGACGCTAAAGGAGCCACGTTAACTATCAATGCTGGAGCTGGAGGCACCGATGCCCAAGACTGGGCGGAAATGTTACTGCGGATGTACACCCGTTGGAGTGAAAAACAGGGTTACAAAGTCCATTTAGCAGAAATTTCCGAAGGGGATGAGGCGGGCTTGAAATCCGTCACGTTAGAAATTGAAGGACGCTACGCCTATGGTTACCTAAAATCCGAAAAGGGTACCCATCGACTGGTACGAATTTCTCCTTTTAACGCTAACGGTAAACGTCAAACTAGTTTTGCTGGGGTGGAAGTGATGCCATTGCTAGGGGAAGAGGCGATTAATTTGGATATTCCCGATAAAGACCTAGATATTTCCACCTCTAGGGCTGGGGGTAAGGGAGGGCAAAATGTGAACAAAGTAGAAACTGCTGTGCGGATTGTTCACCTACCCACGGGCTTAGCTGTGCGCTGTACCCAGGAACGTTCCCAGTTGCAAAACAAAGAAAAAGCCCTGGCCATCCTCAAAGCCAAGCTATTGATTGTGCTGGAAGAGCAACGCGCCCAGGCGATCGCCGAAATTCGGGGAGATATGGTGGAAGCGGCCTGGGGCACCCAAATTCGTAACTATGTTTTTCACCCTTACCAGTTGGTCAAGGATTTACGCACCAACCTAGAAACCACCGATGTGAGTGGCGTGATGGACGGGGAATTGTCCGATTTTATTGAGGCTTACCTAAGGCATAGCACCCGCTTGGATAGCTAAAATTATCATCAATCCCAATAGCAACTGCCAGAGGAAAACCGTGCGAGAATACCATAAACCTTGGCTGATTTTGCCTATGGTTAAAGGCTGAACTGCATCCCCTAATAAAGGTTTGCTTTTCAACACCCCTTGGTAATAGTTATCGCCCCCCAGTTGCACTCCTAAAATGGCCGCATAAATGGCTTCGCTCCAACCGGAATTGGGACTGGGATCAAGGGGGCCGTCTCGACGGGCCATGGCCAAGATCTGCCTCGGTTTTTTCGACAGTAATGCCAGCATTAATACGGTGAGGCGACAGGGTAACCAAGTTAAGTAATCTTCTAGCCGCGCACTAAACCAACCTAAATCCGTATAAGGTTCCCGTTTATAGCCCACCATGGAATCCAAAGTACTGGCTGCTTTATAGGCGATCGCCAAAGGCCAGGGGCCAATAAAAGGCATGGCTAGTCCTAGTAGGGCATAAAAAAGGGGCGCTGTGACCCCATCCACCGTATTTTCTGCCACACTTTCCACGGTGGCCCGTAAAATCTCCGTCTCCGATAAATTATCTGTATCCCTGCCCACGAATAGGGCTAATTTCTGTTGAGCAGTGGACAAATCCCCCATTTTTAAAGGTTCGATCACTGACCGAGCAGCCTGGGCTAAACTATGACCGGCAAAACAACTAGCAACACCCACTATTTGTATAAATATTGCTAAAACAGGGGAAATTTTTTCAGCTAAGTGAACGATTAACCAGGCTAGAAAGCCACTGCCAATAATTATTTTTAATCCTAAAAAAATCCCCCATAAACGCCTAGCAGTTTTGCCTGTAACTTTTTTGATAATTAACTGACTAGCAAAATTAATTGCCCAGCCAATCAATTGCACTGGATGCAGCCAAGACTTAGGATCTCCCAGGAGAAAATCTAACCAGGCAGATCCTCCTAGAATAACCAAAGCATTGAGGGGAAAAAGATTTAGCTCTTCCACCATCATTATTGACTTTTGCAAACTAAATTTGGCTGGTCATCTAAGAGAGCTTGATAAACACCGACCAAAAGGGGTTTAACATTATTATTGTGATCATCGACGGCGCTATTAAATAAAGCAGAAACGATTACTTCATTACAAGGAAAATAGAGATAAAAAGAGCGATGGCCAAGGGTTTCCCCCTGGTAAAACCAATACTGACCCCAATCTTCGTGGTAACCCTGGACAACTCCTAAACCAAATCCCGTGGGTTCTGCCGCTGTTGTGCCCATAATCGGTTCACCGCTGGCAAGGGAAACTAATTGGGTTAACTTTTCTTTTTGCTGTGGGGTAAGTAATTGATCTTCGATAAATACAGCCCTGACCCAATCGATAATATCCTGTGTATTGGCCACCAGACCCCCGGCGGCTCCAGCCCAGGAAAGATTGCTACTATCGAATGGTCTGCCTGTTAACTCAGGGTTAGTGTAGGGGTTAAAATTATTACCTTCCACCATGCGGGCTAAAATTCCTGGGGGATAGCTGGGAATGGGATAAAAAGTATTATCTAGCTCCAACGATTGCAAAAGTTTTTCATCAATTAGATCGGCATAACTTTGACCATAAACCTTTTCTAAAATGAGGCCACCCAAAGTATAAGCGGTGTTAGTGTAGGCGTAACCAGTATTTAAGGGAGGAGAGGGTAAATTAGCCCGAGGATATACCAAATCTACTAATTCCTCATCTTGCCAAATGCGCTCTGGACTCTGCACAAAACCATAGTTAAGAGTCGGGCTATCACTGTAGTTGGGTAACCCAGAAGTCATATTCAATAACTGGGTAATTGTTACGCCACTCCAGCGGTCATATTCTGGTAGATAGGTAGCAAAATTGTTGGACAAGGAAACTTTTCCTTCCGCTTCTGCTTGGAGGAGGAGAACAGCGGTAAAAGATTTGGTTATACTGCCAATTTGGAAAAGACTGTTGGCATCAATGGCGGGGCTGTTGGGACTATGGCTTTTATTGCCCACCACGTAGGTTTTAGTTTCTCCATCCCCTACCTTAGTAGACAACTGAATAGCACTGAAAAATTCATCCTGTTTATAGGTTTGATAATGTTCATCCAGGATATTTTGTACCTTTTCATCTAAGGCTTCTGCCCAGGCATTACCGGCGGGTAAACCCAAAAAAAATGCTAACGCACCGACCACAAATACGGATTTTTTCATAGTCTTTCTTGAATTTTATTGGGGTTTATTGCTGGGGAAGTTCATACTGCTCAACAATTTTTTGGGCGAAGGGGGGCACATGGTCGGCCAACTTTTCCGGATGATTCCGTTTAACGTAAAGATAGTTGCGGGTGAAGTGGGAATCAATGGAAAAGCGAGCATACTCTAACCCGGTGGGGCCAATTTTATCAATTACCAAACCCATTATTTTGGCCACCCACATGGGCAATGTTACCGCCTTATCATAGGCCGTAATGCCCTGTTGCACTGCCTGATGGCGATCGCCGCTGGAGTCCACCTGGCCGACGTTTAACTGGTCCTGCACTAGGTCTAGCATTTCCTGCCCCGTTTCATTGCGCACCACCAACCATTGCCAACCAAAGGGAGCGCCCATATAGCCGACCACAAGATCCGCTAAGCCGTTAACGTAATCAAAACAACTCATGCAGGAAGGGGCAAACACCTCCTTTAATTGATTAGTTTTTAAGCCAAAGAAGGGCACCAATTCCGTCGAACCATCCTCATGCTTGAAATGCACCCGAAAATCCTGCATAAACTCGTAATACACCACCGTATCGGGGGATTTGCTGGTGGTTTCCAAGAATTTCTGTAGCCCCGCCCGGGAAACATTATCCACACAGGGGGTGCCCAACACATAGAGCTTTTCTAAGCCCAGTTGTTTTTCCACTGCCCGTAGAGCTTGGATTTGGCAACCCACCCCGATCACTAATAAACGCTTTAAACCAGACTTTTCCACTTCCTCCAACACCGATAAATTGGGGGAAAGGGTAGGTTTATTCACCTTTGCCGCTAGCACTTCTGCCGGAGTCCTCGCAATCACCACCTGGGGCTGAAAGCGATCCTCTGGGGTATTTTGCACACAGACCACCCCTTCCACCAGGCCTTTGTTCAACATCTCACAGCCAATGGTGCTAACAATGCCAGTCCATTGGGCTCCGGGAATGGGCTCTTGTTTACGGGCCGTGAGCATTTTTTCATGCACCCCGAAGTAAACCTCGTCTTCTTTGCTTAAATCCCGATGGCGGCCGTGGGTCTGCTCCTCCAGGTGGTCAAATTGTTGATTAATGAAAGCACAAGCTTCTTTGACGTAGTGGATATAGTAGGTGTCGCAAAGACCGCAATCACTACAGAGTTCCTTGGCGGGACGGGGACTACCGGGTTTGAGACCTTTGGCTTTCTGGTGGGGGGCAGGAACGGTCATGGAAAAGTTGGAAATTTGCAAAAAGTTTTAGCATTGTCACTGTTTTCCACGGTAGCGCAAAACTTGGGGCCCACCCATTGGCAATGGGAATAGTTGGCCATAGTTCTCACAGGAGTTTTTTTAGGCCGAAAGGAACTTAAGAGTTTAGGACTTTATCGGCAAAATCTTCTAACTCACCAGTCCAGTTAGGGGAGAACTGGCATTGGCTTGATTTTTGATCGGCATTCGGCCCGACAAATAGGCTAGTCTTCCCGCCTGGGTAGCCATGCCCATGGCCTGGGCCATTGCCACTGGATTGACCGCCATGGCGATCGCACTGTTGATCAACACCGCATCGGCTCCCATTTCCATGGCCTGGGCCGCTTCACTGGGGGTGCCAATGCCCGCATCTACCACCACGGGAACTTTGGCGTTTTCAATGATGATGGCAATGTTGGCGGCGTTACGGATACCCTGTCCGGAACCAATGGGGGAACCGAGGGGCATCACAGTGGCACAGCCCACTTCCTCCAGACGTTTAGCTAACAGGGGATCAGCGTTAATGTAAGGCAACACAGCAAAACCTTCTTTAACCAACTGTTCCGCCGCTTCTAGGGTACCAATGGGGTCTGGTAAGAGGTATTGAGTGTCGGGAATAACTTCCAGTTTAATGAAATTATTATCTTCTTGCCCCAACAGTTTGGCCATTTCTCGCCCCAACCGGGCGACCCGAATGGCTTCCTCCGCAGTCTGACAACCGGCGGTGTTGGGCAACATCCAGATAGTGGACCAGTCAATGGCTTCCGCTAGCCCTTCGTGACCTGGGGCATTGGTTTGTACACGGCGCACCGCCACTGTCACAATTTGGCAACCACTGCTGGCGACACTGTCCTGCATAGTGGTCAAAGAAGGATATTTGCCAGTGCCGGTCATGAGACGGGAGTGGAATTTACGGCCGGCAATTTCTAAAAGGTCTTCACTGTCCGCCAAATTTTCGGCAGCATGGGGCAAAGAATGGTTGGCAACGGAGGGAAACACAGCAGTCATAGGGCGGCAGGGCAGTACGGGGGGATTGAAGGGGGAAAAACGTTGAGGGCTAAAAGCTTTGATGAGGGGGGGAAAGTTCCGGTCGAGGATTAAATCGCTGATCAGGGTGGCGGTGATGGGAGCTAGCAAAATACCATTGCGGTAATGCCCGATCGCCAAAACGAGATTATCACAGGGGCCATAGCCCAAGAAAGGTAGTTCATCGGGGGTGCCGGGGCGAAATCCCCACCAAAAATCCTCAATGGCCCAATCGGCCAGGGCCGGGAAAAGTCTGATAGCCCGACTTAATAGGGTCTGAATACCCTGGGGTGTATTATGGGGCTCCCAGTCCACCCGTTCAGAGGTGGCCCCCACAATTAAACGTCCGTCCCGCCGGGGCACCAGGTAGGTTTGGGGACCAAAAAGCACCCGTTGCAGAGGATAGGGTTGATGGTTTCCCGCTGGCATTCGCAGGGCCATCATTTGACCTTTAACAGGAAAGACCGGCAGGGGTAGCAATTCCTTGGCCCAGGAGCCATTGGCCAACACATAGGTATCTGCCTGAAAAGACCCCTGATCTGTCAATAATTCTGTTACTTGGCCATGGCGCTGGGCGATCGCCTGGACGGTGACCCCTTCCTGGATGCGGACCCCGAGGGATTGGGCGGCTTGCCGCAGGGCGCTGATCAGTTTGCGATTATCTACTTGACCGTCATCGGGATGCCACCAACCACCAACTACATCTTCCCCCAGTCCCGGTTGATAGTGGCGGATGGTTTCCCCGTCTAACCAGGGACTACTGCTGATACTGGGAGCATCGCCGTGGGGCACTTCAAATACGGGGGAGAGAATGCCACAGGGGTTATAGCCCGTTTCCATCCCCGTTAATTGTGCCAACTTTTCCACCCATTCTCCATAACGCCAACGGGAAGCTAAACACAATTCCAGCATGGGGCCTGGGGCAATTTGTTCTGCGTGGGGGGCCAACATCCCCGCCGCCGCGTGGCTAGCCGCCTGGGCAAAGTCTCGACTCAGCACCGTGACCTGTAACTGTCTCTGTTTTAATTTCAGTTCAACGGCGATCGCCAAACCGATGATGCCACCGCCAATAATGAGAACGTCACTGGTTGTTTGCATAACCTTAAAAAATCAACCCCTGAATGCTTGAACGCCATGGGCAAATCGGTGGGGGAAGTACCTAATTTCAGGTTAGCGGATTATCGAAAGCTGGGGGCTTTTTTCCCCTTGGCCTTGGCAACCCGACGGCGATCGCCAATGTAGGATAGGGGAGTACTGACCAGAGCTGAGCATTCCCCTGCGCCATGGCCATCAAACGTTCCGGCAACCAAAATTCTTCCCCCAACGTTAAATCCGATCTGCTTTCTCCGGAAGTGACGGCCCAGGAACGAAATGCTAACCCTAATTTTGAGCCCCCAGAGGCATCCCTACGGCCCCAAACCCTGAACGATTACATCGGTCAACGGGATCTTAAGGAAGTGTTACGCATTGCTATTCAAGCGGCCCAAGGTCGGCAAGAGGCGGTCGACCATCTACTGCTATACGGCCCACCGGGGTTGGGCAAAACCACCCTAGCTCTGATTTTGGCGGAGGAAATGCAGGTAAGGTGCAAAATTACTGCGGCTCCAGCCCTGGAACGACCCCGGGACATCACAGGGATATTATTGGCATTGCAACCGGGAGATATTTTATTTATCGACGAAATTCACCGTTTAAACCGCTTAACGGAGGAATTACTCTACCCCGCCATGGAAGATTTTCGTTTAGACATCACCATGGGCAAAGGGCAAAGTGCCAAAGTCCGTAGTTTAAATTTGGCCCGGTTTACCCTGGTGGGGGCCACCACCAAAGTTGGTTCTTTAACTTCGCCGTTGCGAGATCGGTTTGGCTTGATTCAAAGATTGAGATTTTACGAGCTAGATGAGTTGCAACAAATTATTCTCCGCACCGCCGGTTTGTTAGCTGTACCCATTTCTCCGGCCGGGGCCCAGGCGATCGCCCTGCGGGCCAGGGGAACTCCCCGCATCGCCAATCGCTTACTGAAAAGGGTGCGGGATTATGCCCAGGTAAAGCAACAACCGGAAATCACCCCCACCTTAGCTTCAGAGGCGCTAGATTTGTACCAAGTGGATAAACGGGGTTTGGATTGGACTGACCGCCTGGTTTTGCAAACTTTAATTGAACAATTCCAGGGCGGCCCTACCGGCCTAGAGGCGATCGCTGCTGCCACGGGGGAAGATGCCAAAACCATTGAGGAAGTCTATGAACCTTATCTGCTCCAAATTGGTTACCTGGCCCGCACTAGCCGAGGCCGCATTGCCACCGCCGCTGCCTACGAACACCTAGGGTTAACGCCCCCTAATCCCCTGCTGCCGTGGTAAAAAAGTTTAGTCGCAATCAAAAAAATCGTTTATTTTATGTTTGATCCAACGGCAATTATTGAGCAACAAACCAACGGTATCAACTACGACATCACCACAGAAGACTTGATCGCTAAGCTGCAACAATGGGATGGGCAATATGGCATTGAAATTACTGAAGTTGCTTTTGACAGTTTGATTGTCCACTTTAAGAAATTACCGGCGGATTTGGCGGCGCTGGCCAGGGAAATCTATGAATTTTGCCCCGATGTTATTGACCAGGGATTTGGCTGTATTGACGATGCTTTCCCGATGATGATGTCTGCAGGCCAGGAGCTTCCCCCGGAAACCCGAGTACTATTGGCGGGGGTGGACTGGAATGATCCAGATTTTGCCTTGACCATATTGCAAAATTCCCTGCGCCAAGACCAGGCAGTTTTCCTCTGGTGGGATTAGAGTTAATGCCCCATTTTCTCCTTTCTGATAACACCGATACAGAATGTTACAATGGGTTCTCGAACCACCGTCTCCGTTATTGATCAGCATTGACAAAACGGCGATCGCCCGGCCTCCAAAATTCTCCCCTCGACTTCCCCTCGGTTACCTACCCCAAGTCCCATGTTAAAAGCCCTCTTCGGTGATCCTAATACTCGTAAACTGAAAAAATTTCAGCCCTACGTGGCGGAGGTCAACCTCTATGAAGAGGACATTGAAAACCTGTCCGACGACGAGTTGAAGCATAAGACTGTCGAGTTCCGGGAGGCGTTGGACAAAGCCCGCAGCGATGCGGAAACAGAAGAAATTTTAGATGAAATTTTGCCGGAGGCCTTTGCTGTTGTTAGGGAAGCGGGGAAACGGGTACTGGGCATGCGTCACTTTGACGTGCAACTGTTGGGGGGGATCATTCTCCACAAAGGGCAAATTGCGGAAATGAAAACCGGGGAAGGGAAAACCCTGGTGGCCACCTTGCCTTCCTATTTGAATGGTTTAACGGGGAAAGGGGTCCATGTGGTGACGGTGAACGACTACCTAGCCCGGCGGGACGCGGAATGGATGGGACAAATCCATCGCTTTTTGGGCTTAACGGTGGGTTTGGTGCAATCCGGTATGAACCCGGAGGAAAGGAAAAAGAATTACGGTTGTGACATTACCTACACCACCAACAGTGAATTGGGGTTTGATTACCTGCGGGACAATATGTCCACGTCCATGATTGAAGTGGTACAGCGCCCCTTTAACTTTTGCATTATTGACGAAGTCGACTCGATTTTAATTGATGAAGCCCGTACTCCCTTAATTATTTCTGGCCAAGTGGAACGGCCGACGGAGAAGTATCTGCAGGCCTCGGAAATTGCCGCTCAGTTACTTCCGGAAGAACATTACGAAGTGGACGAAAAACAACGTAATGTCTTGATGAATGACGAAGGTTTTGAAAAGGCAGAACAGCTATTAAAAACAAACGACCTATTTGATAAAAACGATCCCTGGGCCCACTATATTTTCAACGCTATCAAAGCAAAGGAATTATTCCTTAAGGATGTGAACTACATTGTCCGTAACGGGGAAGTGGTGATTGTGGATGAGTTCACCGGCCGGATTATGGTGGGTCGCCGTTGGAGTGATGGCCTACACCAGGCGATCGAAGCGAAGGAACGGGTGGAAATCCAAAAGGAAAGCCAGACGTTGGCTACCATTACTTACCAAAACTTCTTTCTGCTTTACCCTAAACTTTCTGGCATGACGGGGACAGCTAAAACGGAAGAAACGGAATTGGAAAAGGTTTATAACCTCCAGGTGACCATTACCCCCACAAATCGCCCTTCTAGTCGTCAGGATTGGTCTGATGTGGTCTATAAAAACGAGGAGGCAAAATGGAAAGCGGTGGCCCTGGAGTGCGAAGAATTACATGAACAGGGTCGCCCCATCCTGGTGGGGACTACCAGTGTGGAAAAGTCGGAGGTTATTTCCCGGCTGTTACAGGCCAGCGGCATTCACCACAACCTGCTCAATGCTCGCCCAGAGAATGTGGAACGGGAATCGGAAATTGTCGCCCAAGCAGGAAGAAAGGGGGCGGTGACCATTGCCACCAACATGGCTGGTCGAGGTACAGATATTATTCTGGGGGGTAATGCGGATTACATGGCTCGCCTGAAAGTGCGGGAATATTTGATGCCTAAAATTGTCCGCCCCGAAGATGATGAGTTGGGGGCTGGAGTAACAGGTTGGGTGAGCGGTCGAGAAAAACCCCAGGGCTTTGGTAACCAAAATGGCAAGAAAAAAGCCAAAACCTGGCAGGTTTCTCCAGATATTTATCCCACTACTATTAGCCAAGAAACAGAAGATCTGCTCAAAAAAGCGGTGAAGTTTGCGGTGGACCAGTACGGTCTGCAAAGTCTAACAGAACTGGAAGCAGAAGACAAATTGGCGATCGCCTCGGAGAAGGGGCCCACCGATGATCTGGTCATTCTCAAACTGCGGGAAGTTTACAACCAAATTCGCCGGGAGTATGAGGTACTGACTTCGGCGGAACATAAAGAGGTGGTTGAGCTGGGGGGATTACACGTTATTGGTACAGAGCGCCACGAATCCCGTCGAGTAGATAACCAACTGCGGGGCCGGGCTGGTCGCCAAGGGGACCCCGGATCCACTCGCTTTTTCCTGAGCTTGGAAGATAACCTCTTGCGCATTTTTGGCGGCGATCGAGTGGCGGGGCTGATGAACATGTTCCGGGTGGAAGAGGATATGCCCATTGAATCGAAAATGCTCACCGGTTCTCTGGAGGGGGCCCAGAAAAAGGTGGAAACCTATTACTACGACATCCGTAAGCAGGTGTTTGAGTATGACGAAGTGATGAATAACCAGAGGAAGGCCATCTATGCAGAGCGGCGACGGGTATTGGAGGGACTAGACCTGAAGGAACAGGTATTGGTCTATGCCGAAAAAACCATGGATGAAATCGTCGATGCCTACGTTAATCCGGAATTACCACCGGAGGAATGGGACGTGGAAAATATGCTCGATAAGGCTAAGCAATTTGTCTATCTGCTCGAGGACTTAACGGTGGAAGACTTGGGAGATATGACCGTGTGGGAAATGAAAACCTTTTTCCATGAAGAAGTCCGCAAAGCCTATGATCTCAAGGAGAACCAGGTGGACAAAGTGCGTCCCGGTTTAATGCGGGAAGCGGAGCGATATTTCATCCTGCAACAGATTGATAATCTTTGGCGGGAACACCTCCAGTCCATGGAGGCCCTGCGAGAGTCCATTGGTTTGAGGGGTTATGGACAAAAGGATCCCCTAATTGAATATAAACAGGAGGGTTATGAAATGTTCCTGGAAATGATGATTGATATCCGCCGTAACGTGGTTTATTCTCTCTTCCAGTTCCAACCCCAGCAACAACCCCAAGCCGTTTAACCCCAATGCTTGCTCAGTTTTTTCGGGGAGAGGGGAACTAGACAAACGCTATTTCCCCGATTTGATTGGGTACGTAGATAGTTATCGGCTCCGTCAGACCTTTGCCTGAAATTCGCTGAGCATTGATTCCAGTGCGTTGCTTGGGTTTAAGCACCAGTCTTCCCCCCGCAAATAGCCCACATTACCCCCTGGGCAAACCGCTCTCAGGGGTAGACCGTTTTCATCCAGATGGCGATAAATTTTTTCCACGCTGGCTTGCTGGCGGGGCCAATGGAACGTTTTTGTCTGCCGTAGTGCTCTCAAGTGCCCCTCTCCATTCGGCAGTAAATGACGGCCAGTGAATAGAATGCCGCCGTTTTCTCCCCAGTAATAGCAACTCGTACCGGGGGAATAGCCGGGAGTCCAGATGGCTGTGAGAGATGGGGCGATCGCCAATTTTTCCCGAAATCGACAAACTTTTACCCCTGGCAGTAGGTAAGCTTCCTGTTCCTGCACCACCACCTGACAGCCCAACTTCTCCTGAATTGTTTTGACTTTGGGACCATGGCCATCCCGATGGGTAAGGCATAGCCAGCGTACCGGGCCCTGTTGTTCCAACCACTCTTCAATGTCTTGATGCCAAGCCGGACAATCGATCAACACATTACCTTCCCCCGTGGTTAATAAATAGGCAGTGCCCCCTAGGGTGTCCCGGTTGGGAGCAAAACGGTACAGATTGGGCAGAATTTGACGGGGTAATTTGGCGATCGCCATGGAAAAATAGGTTACGTGTAGGGAATAATGACGGAAGAATTTAGGGGCTAGAGCAAAATCTTGCCAACAGATTAGGGGTACTGTTTAAGTTCAAGCCCAACTACTTTAATTGCTCAAGTTGTTTTTCCCTCATTTCACTGGGCTTTTTGATTTTTGGTTTAGGGGCCGCCCCTAATAATTTTTGATTAATTTGTTCCCTGGTGTTTTTGCTGTAGCTAGCCCAAGGATCGGGCAAGAACATATCACCGATGCTAATAAACGCCAGACCAGCAATCACCGCCGGAATGGCAAGAGAGCGCAAAATTTTGAATAGACTCGCCATAACGCTATGCCTCCACCATCAAACATTGATTGGACTATCTGTGTCTCCATTGTAGGGTAGGGCACCAGGGCGAAAGCTACAAAACCGACTCCAAGGCTGTCTAGTGTCTGCGGGCTTGGTTTAAACTGGATCAACATAGGGCCAACTCCTTAGTCCCCCTTATGCGGACTTCTGTACAGACCCCCATTCGTTAACCCCCAGCGATTTTGAGAGGATAAGTAAGACATGGGATTATTTGACCGTCTAGGCCGCGTCGTCCGGGCTAACCTCAACGACCTCGTCAGTAAAGCTGAAGATCCAGAAAAAGTGCTGGAACAGGCCGTAATTGATATGCAAGAAGACCTGGTGCAACTCCGCCAGGCCGTTGCTCGCACGATCGCCGAGGAAAAACGAACCGAGCAACGTCTTAATCAGGACACCCAGGAAGCAAAAAAATGGGAAGACCGGGCAAAATTAGCCCTGACTAATGGGGAAGAGAATCTGGCCAGGGAAGCTCTGGCCCGCAAGAAAAGTCTGACGGATACGGCGGCGGCATACCAAACCCAGCTGGCTCAACAAAAGACCATGTCGGAAAATTTGCGGCGCAATTTGGCGGCCCTAGAAGCAAAAATTTCCGAAGCAAAAACCAAGAAAAATATGCTACAAGCCAGGGCTAAGGCGGCCAAGGCCAATGCTGAACTACAGCAAACCCTGGGAGGTATAGGTACCAGCAGTGCCACCGGTGCCTTTGAACGAATGGAAAACAAGGTATTGGATATGGAAGCCACCTCCCAAGCCGCGGGAGAGTTGGCCGGCTTCGGCATCGAAAATCAATTTGCCCAGTTAGAAGCTAGCAGTGGGGTAGAAGATGAGTTGGCGGCCCTGAAAGCTTCCATGTCAGGTGGTGCATTACCTGGAACTTCCGCCGCTACGCCCCAACTTGAAGCATCCCCGGTTGATTCTTCTGTGCCGGCCAATAATGCAGGCCAAGATGATGCGGTGATTGACCAGGAATTGGACGATCTACGGCGTCGATTAAACGATCTGTAGGTCAGGCATTGGGCCCATTCCCACCTCCGTGTCATTACAGTTTGAGCAAAGGAAAACTTAACTGGGCGAAAACCTCATTGGTAAATCGTCCAGTTTCTTCCATTTCAATCCCCAGCAAAATAGTGGTCGATTGACGCCCAAAGGCGATCGCCTTTGAGATGCTTCCCTACAATTCCTAGGGAGATTAACTGAAATTGATTAGGCTTTACTGGTCAATACAAGTTGGCGACAAAAGCAAAAAATCCCCACAAAGTTGACATTGGGGGGAATTGCAAGATTGATAATCAAAATTTAAAGCAGCAACTCTAGTTACTGCGGTTAGACAGGCCAGAGCTAATCCCCATAAGTTATAAAAATGCGGATTAGCTCAAACAATTCTGCTGGCCATATTCAGAAAACTACCAGCTAGATTTGGTCACACCGGGGAGAAGGCCTTGGTGGGCCCATTCCCGCAGCACATTGCGGCAGAGGCCAAAATCCCGGTAGTAAGAACGGGGACGACCTGTGACTTTACAACGGTTGCGACGACGATTGGGGGCGCTATTGCGGGGTAAATCCTGCAATTTTTGGTGGACAGCTAATTTGTCTTCTAGGGTTTCAGCTTGACGGAATTCTTCTTTGAGCGCTTCCCGTTTAGCAGCATACTTTGCTACCAAGCGGCTACGACGCTTATCCCGCTCGATCATGGATTTTTTTGCCATCGGGGTTTAACTTTATTTCTTTAGTCTAAAATTGAGCAGTCCCCATTGTATCACACAGCTTGGGGACAAAAAGAGCGAAAAAGGTTGATGAAATTAGACGAACACGGAGGGATTCGAACCCCCGACCCTCAGGACCGGAACCTGATGCTCTATCCACTGAGCTACGTGTCCACAATAAATAACTTGCTGATCTCCTCCCCTTAGGGAAATAAACCAGACCAGCTATCAGCGTAACATTTCCTGCACCGATTCGGAAGCTAACTGGGCCCCATTTTCCAACAACCAGGCTTGTTGACTGGCGGTGAGCCCTGGATTGTCGCCAAAATGCAAGTTTTCTACCCTTGCCCCGCTGAAATTGACGTTTTGGAGAGTAGCTCCCCGTAAATCCGCTCTCCTTAGGTCTGTGCCGATTAAATTTGCCACGGCTAAACTACTCTTGCGGAAGTCCCCCTGATGAAGGTTTGCTCCTTCCAGGTAGGCTCCACTCAGGTCTGCCCCTCGAAAGTTAGTGCGGCGGAGATCGGCATTGCTCAGGTCGCTATCTGTAAGAATGGCTCCCCGGAAATTGCTGTCCATCAGTAGACTGTTACTAAGGTCAATGCCGTTGAGGTTAGCCCCCACGAATTTGCCGCCGGCCAAGTCCCGTTGCGGGTCCAAACCGACCAATTTTGCCAGAGCAAGGCAGTCCAAATGGGAAGAATCAATTACTGATTGCAGGCGATCGCCAAGGTTACTGGTGTTTGCTTCGGTTAGGGTTTGATTATTTTCGATATCGTACAGAGGTTGCCAGGTAATTTGAGGATCAGCATCAGCTGACTTGGCCAAGAGCCATTGACCCCAACAAAGGGCCGGACCTAGGTAAGTTTCCGCCAAAAATTTCGCCAATAGGCGATCGGCAATGGCCAACTGATTCGGACTCAAATCCGGTGGCCAAAGACCTTGGGTTTCGGCGATCGCCACTTGCTGAGCATTCGCTTTGACTGCCGCTTGCAGTCGGCCCCATGGTTCAGTTAGGGCAATTTCAGTATTGACGGTTTGGGGAGCAACACTCTCCGAGGTAAAAATTATCTCCTCAGAATTGAAGAAGTTTTGCCCATGGTCGATGGTTGCACCTTCGGTCTGGACCGTTAAACCGACGCCCCGCAGCCAAAAACGTAGTTTCCCTCCCAACAGTGATAACCATTGGCCATTGGGTTGGGGAGTTAAAGTCAAAGCCAGATGTCCCTTCTCCCCCTGGGGATGCCAATGGAAATCCGCCCCTAAGGCCATCGCCGTAGCATGGGGGTTGGAAATTTCGCGGGGGGAAAAGGTCGCCATAGTCACAGAAATCAGCTTTTTTCTCAAGTCTAGGTTAATCGGGGCAAAAAGTCCCCTGGACGGACGCTAGGGCAAACACTGAACGGCTTAATCTTTAACCAAACCTTTACTAAGGCTTAACCTGCAACCACACTAGGCAACCTTAATATAAAAAAATGTTGATGGATGCCCTAACGCCACCGTCAACGGCTAATCAAAATCGACCACCCTGGGGGCGGAGAAGTAAGAATGCTTGATTTACGTCGATTGAGCCGGGGCATTGTCCCTGTGGCTTTGCTCTTGCTGGGAATTTCTGCCTGTACACCATCCCAGACGAGCCAACCGATCGCCATTGATGGTTCTAGTACGGTTTATCCCATTACTGAGGCGATCGCCAAAGAGTACTCTGCAGGGCAGAATGCAGTGGCAATAACAGTGGAATTTTCCGGTACGGGGGGCGGTTTTAGGTCTTTTTGCGAAGGGAAAACAGACATCACTAACGCTTCTCGTCCCATTAATAGGGAAGAGATGAAATTATGTAATGACAATCAAGTGAGGTATGTGGAATTGCCCATTGCTTTCGATGCCATCACCGTAGTTAGTAATCCGAAAAATGATTGGCTCAAAAGTTTGACCGTCGAAGAACTGAAGCGCATTTGGGAACCCGCCGCCGAGAAGACTCTGACCCGCTGGAACCAGGTCCGGCCTGAATTTCCTGACCAGCCCATTAATCTTTATTCCCCTGGTGAGGATTCTGGTACCTTTGACTACTTCACCGAGGCGATCGTCGGTCAAGCTGGAACTAGTCGTCTTGATAGCTTAAAAAGTGAAGACGATGAAATTTTGGTGCAGGGCGTTGTCCAAGACCTTTATTCCCTAGGCTACTTTGGTTTTGCCTACTACGAAGCCCACACCAATGAGTTGAAGGCGATCGCAGTGGATGCGGGCAAAGGCCCGATTCTGCCCTCCCGGGAAACGGTGGAAAAATCTGAGTATCAGCCCCTATCCCGTCCCCTATTTATTTACGTCAACGCGACCAAAGCCCAGGAAAATCCTGCCCTGCGAGAATTTGTGGATTTTTATCTGGCCAATGCCCCTGCCACCGCTACCAAGGTTGGTTACATTCCCTTGCCGGAGGAAGCCTATAACCTAGGCAAAATTAGCTTCAACAAAGGAGAAGTAGGCACAGTCTTTGATGGCAAAAGTGTAATGGATCTCACAATTGGGGAGTTGTTGAAGAAACAAGCCTCCTTTGAGTGATAAGCAAGTGACGGGACTATCAGGGGGCAAGTATGAGGAATTCCAAACAAAAAATCCGAATTCTATAGACCTTAACCTTGCCTTTACCATGGTCTGGCTTAATGACTGTATCATGAGCAACTGTTTAGCCAGATTATACAAATCCGCGTCGAGAACACATCAATGACTACTTTCAAGCAAATTAAAAAGTTGTCCAAGCATTTAGTGCCCACAGCTTCTGTCCTGGCACTGACTGTTGGTCTGGCGGCCTGTGGTGGCGGTGGTGGTGGTGACACAGCCCAAACCAGTGGTGGCGAGTCTACTGCCGCCGATGCTTTTGCCAATAAAGTTTCCTTGACCGGTGCCGGTGCTAGTTTTCCCGCTCCCCTCTACCAAGGTTGGTTTGTGGCCCTGAACCAGGCCGTCCCCAATCTGGAGGTCAACTATCAATCCGTGGGTAGTGGCGCCGGGGTAGAGCAGTTTATGACTAAAACCGTGGATTTTGGTGCCAGTGACGTGGCCATGGATGATGAAGAAATCGCCAAGATCAATGGTGAAGTGATTATGTTACCCATGACCGCCGGTAGTATTGTGATGGCTTACAATCTACCTGGAGTTGAAGGGCTGAAGTTATCCCAAGAAAACCTCGCGGCCATTATGTTAGGCAATATCACCACCTGGAATGACCCCAAACTGGTGGCCGATAACCCCGATGTAACCTTGCCCGATCGCCCGATTACGGTGGTGCATCGTTCCGATGGTAGCGGTACAACGGCGGTTTTCACCATGAACTTGGCCGCCATGAGCCCCGAATTTAAAGAGACCATCGGCGAAGGTAAAACCGTAGAGTGGCCCACCAGTAAAGGTAAGTTCATTGGTGGTAAAGGCAATGAAGGGGTGACCGCTGCCATTCAGCAAAATGAAGGAGCCATTGGCTACATTGAGTATGGCTATGCCAGCAACAATAACCTGACCATGGCTAGCTTGCAGAACAAGGATGGACAGTTTGTGGTGCCCACCGATGCGAATGCTTCGGCGACCTTAGCGGCGGTGGAATTACCAGAAAACCTGCGGGAATTTATCACTAACCCCGCTGGGGCTGAGTCCTATCCCATTGTGACCTACAGTTGGATGTTGCTTTATCCCCAGTACGCTGATGCGGAAAAGGCCAAGGGCATAGAGGCAATGGTGGAGTTTGGCTTGAATGAAGGTCAAACCATGGCCCCTGCTTTGGGCTATGTACCCCTGCCCCAAAATGTACGGGAAAAAGTGGCCGCCGCCGCCGATAAAATTTCCCCGGATTACACCATTACCCTCAAGTAATTTGATCTCAAATGCTGGGTGGGGAGGCGATCGCCATTGTTAATGCTGATCTTCCTTCCCATTTGCCTTTCCCATTTCCCCATTTTTCCATGACCACCGCGCCCTATTCCCGGACCAAGCCCCTGGCTTCCCGCTCCAATCTTGAGAAGAATTTGGAGAAGGCATTTAAGTATCTCACTTTAGCCTTTGCCGTTAGCATTGGTCTCATTTTGGTGGCGATCGCCTTACTAATTTTTTCCCAATCGTTGCCAGCGGTTAAAACTTTCGGCCTCGGCTTTGTCACCAATAACACTTGGAACCCGGTCACCAGCCAGTATGGAATCCTTGCCATTATGGTGGGTACTTTGGTCAACTCCAGCTTGGCTTTACTGCTGGCCATTCCCCTCGGCATAGGGACAGCACTGTTTTTAAGTGAGGATTTTATTCCCGCAAAGATCCGCACTGTTCTGACATTTATGGTGGAGTTGCTAGCGGCCATTCCCAGTGTGGTCTATGGGTTATGGGGCATTTTCGTCATTATCCCCCTGATTAAGCCGGTGGGAATGTGGTTGAACGAATATTTTGGTTGGATTCCTTTATTTAGCACCAAGCCCGCTGGTCCCGGTATGTTACCCGCTAGTATTGTGCTGGCCATTATGATTTTGCCTATTATTACGGCGATCGCCAGGGATTCTTTGGCTTCATTGCCACCGGAATTGCGACAGGCTTCCCTGGGACTGGGGGCCACCCGTTGGGAAACTATTTTTCGGGTGCTAATCCCGGCGGCGTTCTCCGGCATTGTGGGGGGTATCATGTTGGCCCTAGGGCGGGCCATGGGGGAGACCATGGCGGTGACCATGATCATTGGTAACTCCAATCGCCTCAGTTGGTCGTTGTTGAACCCGGCGAATACCATTGCTTCCTTGTTGGCCAACCAGTTTGCCGAGGCTTCAGGCATGCAGGTTTCTGCGTTGATGTATGCGGGTTTTGTACTTATTGTTCTGACTTTCATTGTCAATGTTTTGGCCGAACTGATTGTTAACAAGGTTAAGGCCAAGTATTAGTTTTACCTGAAATTATTTTTGCTTAGTATTCCGTTTTGATTATTCCCTTCGGCCCTGGCCGCCCAAATCCATGACCGCCGTTAATCTCAAAAAGAAAAAGTCTGACCTGAGAACCCTCTTTGGTAACTCCATGACCGCCATATCGGGGGCTTGTCTATTGGCCACCGTTATTCCCCTGTTCGCGGTGTTGATTTTTGTCGCTATCCAGGGTTTCCGTAGCATCAACTTAAACCTCTTTGTGAAACTGCCGCCGGCCCCTGGTTTAAGCGGTGGCGGGGTGGGCAATGCCATCATCGGGACCTTCATAGTGGTGGCGATCGCCACGGTAATTTCCGTGCCCATTGGGGTGTTGAGTGCTGTCTACCTTTCGGAATTCAGTGGTGATAACCAAATTGCCAGGGCGGTGCGTTTTGCCACTAACCTGTTGAGCGGTATTCCCTCCATTATTGCGGGGGTATTTGCCTACGGTGCTCTGGTAGCTTCCGGTTTATTTGGTTTTTCCGCTATTGCCGGGGGAGTAGCCCTAGCGGTGTTGATGTTACCCACCATTATCCGTACCACGGACGAGGCGTTGCAAATTGTGCCCCAGGAAATTCGTTGGGCGGCCCTAGGGGTGGGAGCCTACCGCTATCAAACGGTTTTGTTTGTGGTTTTGCCTGCGGCCCTCTCCTCCATCATTACCGGGGTAACGTTGGCGATCGCCAGGGCGGCCGGAGAAACAGCGCCGTTAATTTTCACTGCCCTATATTCAAATTTCTGGCCCCGGGGACTGAAAGAACCCATCGCTACCCTCGCTGTATTGGTTTATAACTTTGCCTCAGTGCCCTACAAATCTCAGCAGGAGCTGGCCTGGGCGGCTTCATTATTACTGGTATTTTTGGTGCTGATTACCAACATCACAGCGCGGTTCTTTACTCGGAAGAAGGCTTATTAGACACTGATTAAATTAGGAATCCACCATGAATGAATCCCCGGCACAACCAGTAACTGAAATTATCCCCGTCTTTACTGCCCAGAATCTCGACATTTATTACGGTAGCCACCGGGCGGTGCGGAATGTTTCTATGACCATTCCCAAAAATAAAATTACTGCTTTCATTGGCCCCTCTGGATGCGGTAAAAGTACCATTCTGCGTTGCTTTAATCGTCTCAATGACCTGATTGAAAGTTTCCGTTTAGAGGGCAAGGTTTGCTACCACAACCAAGACCTCTATGCCCCTGACATTGACGTCACGGCGGTGCGCAAGAACATTGGCATGGTGTTCCAAAAGCCCAACCCTTTTCCCAAAACTATTTTTGACAACGTGGTTTATGGCGCTAGGGTGAATGGCTACAAAGGCAATTTAGAACAATTGGCCGAAGACTCCCTCCGGCGGGCGGCCCTCTGGGATGAGGTGAAGGATAAATTAAAAGCTAGTGGCTTTTCCCTTTCCGGTGGACAACAACAGCGACTCTGCATTGCCCGGGCGATCGCCATGCAACCGGAAGTGCTGCTAATGGATGAACCCTGTTCTGCCCTCGACCCCATTTCCACCCTAAAAGTGGAAGAGTTGATGAATGAGCTGAAGCAGAACTACACCATCATCATCGTTACCCACAACATGCAACAGGCCACCAGGGTGGCGGACTATACTGCTTTTTACAATGCTGAAGCCACGGAAAAAGGTAACAAAGTGGGCTACCTAGTGGAATTTGACCAAACGGGGAAAGTATTTGGCGATCCCCAAGAGCAGGAGACCAAGGATTATGTTAGTGGTCGCTTTGGTTAAATTGTTTGCTCCCCTTTATTGGTAGATTTTACCTCCATCGCAAGTTGGGCGCTTCACTCAGTCAAACTTTAAAAGCTTGGGGCTCTAGAACTGCCCAAACCTCTCCATTATTAGCAACCAATTATTTTTAAATCTTAAAGAGGACATTAGTTATGGTAGTTTCCAATGGCGTGGCCACCAAGGGGGTGCTAGAAGCCCAAGGTGTTAACGTTTACTATGGCTCCCACCTGGCAGTCAAAAACTGTAATATTGCCATTCCCGAAAGGCGAGTAGTGGCCTTCATTGGCCCCTCCGGTTGCGGCAAGAGCACCATGCTCCGTTGTTTCAACCGCATGAATGACCTAGTGGCGATCGCCAGGGTGGAGGGGCACATTACTTACCATGGTGCGGATATTTATGCCCCCACAGTGGACCCGGTGGGTTTGCGTTGTTCCATTGGCATGGTGTTCCAAAAGGCCAATCCTTTTCCCAAATCCATTTACGAAAACATTGCTTGGGGAGCAAGGCTCAACAATTTTCAAGGGGACATGGACGAACTGGTGGAAACTTCCCTGCGACGGGCGGCCCTCTGGGACGAGGTGAAGGATAAATTAAAGGCCAGTGGCTTTTCCCTTTCTGGTGGGCAACAACAACGCCTCTGCATTGCCCGGGCGATCGCCGTTCAGCCGGAAGTAATTTTAATGGATGAACCCTGTTCTGCCCTCGACCCCATTTCCACACTGAAAATAGAAGGCTTAATGCACGAGCTAAAAGAGCAATTCACCATTGTGATTGTGACCCACAATATGCAACAGGCTTCCCGAGTTTCGGACTATACTGCCTTTTTCAATGTGGAATCAGTGGACAGGGGTGCTAAGGTCGGCAGCCTAGTGGAGTATGGCCCCACGGAAGAAATTTTTCAAAATCCGATGCAGGAGTCCACACGGGATTATGTCAGTGGTCGTTTCGGTTAATTAAATCTAGTTGGTGAAATTCTGAAATTAAATTAAATCCAAAAGCCGGGTCAGACGTGTATAGAAAGTGAACCTTACATTGAGGAACTTTCTGTGCAAACTGCCCCATCCTTTTTAACTTCTACTTTGGCGATCGCCTTCCTTGGTGGTGCCCTTGGTATGGCTTCGGTGAGCCTTTCCTCTCCCCAGGTCAGCGTTGCCCAAATGATGCAGACCCAGGCCCCCAAACCCCTAGCTCCTTCCCTCCAAGGCAAACCAGTGGTGGTGGATATCTATGCCACTTGGTGCCCCGGTTGTCAGACCATTGCCCCTACCCTTAGCCAATTGAAGAAGCAGTACCAGGGAAAAGTGAATTTTGTGGTACTGGATGTCTCGGACAAAAACACGACAAAAATGGCCGAAACCAAAGCCAAGCAGTTGGGGCTCACGACTTTCTTTGATGCCAATAAGACCCAAACCGCCACCGTCGCCATCATCGATCCCGCCACCGGCATGGTTATTCAACAATTTCGTAAAAATGCCAATGCCTCGGACTACACCAAGGTAATTGATGGGGCAATCTCCAGAATGGCAAAAAAATAGTCGATGCCGAGGGCGTTAATCTTTAAATGCCCTCCTTTCTTTTGGTGTAACTTTACCCGTTTTCCGACCTAGGATCACTTAAGCTCTAGCAACTTTAGGAGCTTCGCAAAAATATTTCCTCTCCACCGGGGGCGAAGTTGGTTTGGCCGGCCTCTGCTTTGCTCCTTGATAACCAAATTCTGGAATCGCCATGTTAAACCGTGCCCGTCGTTACTTTTCCCCCACGGCCCCCTGGACGTTTTGTCTGATTTTATTTCTTGGGGCCCTGTCCTTAGTTGTGCTCATCCATCAATGGGGGCCCCTGACAGCAGGGTTGGATCATTTCATTGCCGCCGTTGAAAATCATTACCAGCAATGGTTTGACCAGCAAAATACTAGTAATCCCCTGATATTGTTACCCCTGGCTTTTTTCGGGGGACTGCTAGCTAGTTTTTCCCCCTGTATTTTGGCTTTGTTGCCAGTGAATCTGAGCTATATTGGCACTCTCCAAGTCACTTCCCGCCGCCAAGCCCTGGTCAAAGCTAGTTTATTTGTCTTGGGTACGGTGATTGTGCTCAGCTTATTTGGCTTAGTTTCCGCCTTTGCCAGCGCCGTTATTGTGGATTTCAAGGGTTACGTCCATTTGGCGATCGGGACCATTATTCTGGCCATGGGATTAAGTTTTGCTGGGCTAATCCACTTACCCTTACCCCGGACCCAAATTAGTTTGCCCGTGGCCGGGCCCCTAGGGGTGGGCATGACCTTTGCTTTGGTGAGTTCTCCCTGTGCCAGTCCGGTATTATTTGCCGTGTTGGCCGCTGCTTCTGCCACCGGTTCCCAGAGCCTAAGTGTGGTGACCATGGTTTTCTATGCTCTGGGTTACACCGCCGTTATTTTCCTAGCTAGCTTGTTCACTGGTCTGATCAAACAGAGCCGGACTTTATTAAAACACTCCTACTGGGTTACGGGACTTGGTAGTGCATTCCTGATGTTGGCGGGGGGATATTATCTGCTCACGGGACTGGGTTGGTTTTTCTAATATGCAAGTTGTGGTGCAGGATGACGGAGAAATTATGGCGGCGGCGCAACGGGGAGATTCCTTGGCCCTCGGAATTCTCTATAACCGCTACGGTGCAGTGGTTTATCGTTTAGCTCTGCGGATACTGCAACGCTCCCAGGATGCGGAGGATTTAACCCAGGAAATTTTCCTTGGCTTAGAAACCACTACTCCCTATAACCCCCAACGAGGAAATCTACTCAATTTTTTGCTGACCCTCACCCGTTCCCGGGCCCTGAACCGAATTCGCCAAGGTCAGAGTCGGGGGCGGCTTTTAAAAGCTTGTCAACACAACCATTTAACGAATGTTCCCAATTTACCCATGGAAAACGCTGCTTTGTCTGAGATGTCCCAACGGGTAGCGTCCGCTTTGGAGACCTTGCCCCCTAACCAACGGCAGGTGTTGGAGCTGGCTTACTATGAAGGGCTGAGTCAGTCAGAAATTACCCAAAAATTGGCCATTCCCCTCGGTACGGTTAAAAGTCGTTCTCGTCAGGGGTTATTAAAGCTGAAAAATTTATTACAGGATCTTGTGGAGTGAACCGATGGAATCCCTAAACCCGATCGCCGTGCAGGAATTATTGGCGGGCTATGTGCTAGAAGATTTAACCCCAGCGGAGCAGGCCCAGGTGGAAGAAATGTTAAGTCAAAATCCGGCTTTAGTACAAGAAGTTGAGCAACTGCGGGCCACCCTCAACCTTTTGCCCTTGGGACTATCTTCCGCCGACGTCCCCCCTCCCCTATTACTTTCCCCATCTCCGGTTAATCAGTTTTCTCCATCAGTAATTAAATCCACCCCCAAGTTTCCCTGGGGAAAAATTGCTTTGGGCGGTTTACTAGCCACGGCGATCGCCGGTTTAAGCTGGCAAAATTATCGACTACATCAACAGCTAGCCACCATTGAGCAAACCAATCAGACATTGCAACAGGTGCTTGATTCCCAGGGGGACCAACAACAAACCCAACAATTATCGACCTATCGCCAGGTTGTCAACTTTCTCCAGGAACCGAACCAAAACTTTTTGACCCTGCGGGCCACCCAGGCCACATCCCAGGCCACAGGCAGTTTAATTGTGGGGGCGGAGAGTGCTTCTGCCCTACTAGTGCTGAAGGATGTCCCCCCGACTACGGATGGCAAATTTTATCAACTTTGGGCTGTGATCGATGGCAAAAAAGTACCATGTCGTTCCTTTCTACCCAATGCCCAAGGGGAAGTTTTGCTAGAGATTCCTTTTGAAAAATGGTTTTCCGCCTCGGAAGTGATGGTCACCGAGGAAAAAAAAGGCTCTCTCCGTCAACCCCGGGGGGAAATGGTGATCCAGGGCCAGCAAATGCCTTTCCAATCTTGAAGTGAGGGCATTTGGCAAAACTAAAATCGCTTGCCTCGCAGCCTTTTATCAGCCTCTTTATTTCTAGACTTAAACAAATTTAAGGATAGGATTATCGTGCTAAGTCAGTCTACTAAAATCCGTACTCAAACAAGGGGGGTATTTAACTGCGACACCTCAATTTTTCAGATGAATTTCAAAAGCAAGAATTATAGTTAATGGTAACTTCTATTGACCTTTGCCCCTGGTCTGGAGTGAAAATATCTATCTTAATGAATGGTTTGGATTATATTTTCAGAGTCCTACGCCACTAAAAATTGGGGAGCTTTTGCCTTATCCTGCTTAGAGATGACATCCAATGTAAATGTTTATGAACCCATTGCTCCCTCCCCTGTGGCCAATGATTGCCACCGCCGTAGAAACAGAAACGGAAATAGCTCCATTGGTATTGGCCGGGGTGCTCCTCAGCCTGGTGGTAGTCTATTTTGCTAGCAAGTTGGGCGGGGAAGTTTGTCTCCGACTCAATCTGCCGCCAGTGCTAGGAGAATTGGTGGGGGGCGTGTTAGTGGGGGTTTCTGCCCTGAAACTATTGTTATTTCCTGAAGGAGGCCTGGCCCCCGAAGATTCCCTGGTTATTCAACTGTTGATGGGGTCGGCAGATTTATCCCCAGAAGCGGCCGCATCGGTCTTCAGTGCCCAGAGTGAGGTAATCTCGGTCATTTCTGAGTTGGGGGTCATTATTCTCCTATTCGAAATTGGTTTGGAGTCTAACCTCAAGGAACTGATTCGGGTGGGGCCCCAGGCGGCGATCGTGGCAGTGGTGGGGGTAGTAACTCCCTTCAGTTTAGGCACCATTGGCCTGATGACCATTTTTGGGGTGGCGGCCATTCCAGCAATTTTTGCCGGGGCAGCCCTAACGGCCACTAGTATTGGTATCACTGCAAAGGTATTAGCGGAGATTAACCGCCTCAGTTCCAATGAAGGCCAGATCATTATTGGGGCAGCAGTGTTGGACGATATCCTCGGCATTATTGTGCTGGCGGTGGTGGGTAGCTTGGTAAAAACTGGGGAAATCCAAATCAGCAATATCATCTACTTAATCCTTAGTGCCACCGGTTTTGTGGTGGGTTCGATTTTAATTGGTCGCCTGCTCAGTCCCTTCTATGTCAGCCTAGTCAACCGCATGAAAACCAGGGGTCAGTTGCTTCTGGTATCCATTTGTGTGGCATTTGTGCTTTCCTACATTGCCCAAATTGTCCAGTTAGAGGCGATTTTGGGTTCCTTCGCGGCGGGGTTAATCCTGGCTGAAACGGAAAAGCGGGAAGATTTGGAAGAACAAATTTTGCCCCTGGCGGACTTTTTCGTGCCAGTATTTTTTGTCTGTGTGGGGGCTAAGACAGATGTCAGTGTGCTCAACCCCGCTGTGCCTGCTAACCGAGAGGGTTTGATTATTGCCGCCTTTTTAATTGTGGTGGCGATCGTGGGTAAGGTGGTTACTGGCTTTACTCTGTTTGGTAAGTCAGAATTGAACAAATTGGCGATCGGGGTGGGTATGATTCCCCGGGGAGAAGTTGGTCTAGTTTTTGCTGGGGTAGGGGCCGCCAGTGGAGCTTTGGATCCGGCCACCGATGCCGCCATTATTGTGATGGTCATTGTTACTACGTTTGTGGCTCCCCCTTGGCTACGGGCTGTATTTGAAGGGGCTAAAAAGGAGGAAGCTCAGGAAAAGCCGGTTCCCACTCCAGAGTAATTAATAATTAATCGCAACCCAGATTTATCCTAGATTTATTTTTATCCCCGAGGCTTCTCTGGTAAGCTTTTCGGGGATTCCAAGTTTGGGGAGGAACCCTTGCTAGAATCATGGTTGACAAGCATGATTAAACTAATTTTCAATATTGCTGAGATCAAGTTTTAATTAGACTCATCAGAGCAAAACTGAATAGTCTTGAGTAATGCCTTGGCATTACTGGTAGATTACAGGGAAATGTTTTGAGTATCCTATAAGAGTAAGTTTATGGAGACCCTAATTACAGAAGAAGTTATCAAATAATTAAGGGCTATGCCTCAGCATTTGCAATGGCAGGTAGTGAAATTTGTTCAAAGACTGAAAGAAACACAAATTCAAGGAACACCAGGACAACAATTGTTACATTTTGCTAGTTCTATTAACGCCGAAGATATTCAGTTAATGTGTCAAGTTATTAAACAAGATTGTGGACAGATTGATGTCGATCAATGGTAAGTTTTTGCTGGATATAAATATCATTATTGCTCTTTTTGCGGATGAAATAATGGTGAAGAAAAAGCTTGTTACAGCCAATGAAATTTTTATTCCAAGTATTGTCATTGGTGAATTGTGTTACGGTGCCAGAACATCCGGAAGAATCCAAGCCAATTTGGAAAGAGTGAGTGAATTAGTTGCCAATGGCACAGTATTATCCTGTGACGCTGAAACAGCCTGGTAATATGAAAAAGTTAAGCATAAGTTAAAGCTCAAAGGTCGTTCATTAACGGAGAATGATATTTGGACTGCCGCCCTTGGACTACAACACAATATGATTTTAATAACAAGGGATGCTCACTTTCAGGCGATAGAAAATTTAGAAGTAGTGGCGTGGTGAAAACATGCCGAAATACAATTTCAATTCGACTCATCAAAATAAAACTGAGTGGCCTTGAAGTTAAACTTAACGGTTGGTGTACTTATTAAACTCGTCAGTCTTGACAATCTTAAAAAAATAAACTGGCTTCTGGGCGATGCTAAGAGCCAGTAGACCTGGAAAAACTAAAGGATAGTTAGAGCAATCACTGTGACCACATTCTTCCAATCAGTATTTCCAAGAACTTTAGAAAAATGACCTGGTCCTAAAGCTCGAAGCCAGGGCAGTTTGGTATTATTGAACACAGTGCAGTACGACTACCAGACTACCAGTTAGGCATTAAAATCATGGGCGCATCTTTTCGGACAGAACCATTTCTCTGGATTCATTTGGCGGGGATTGTGGTGGTGCCTTTGGCCCTCCTGACCATGATGCTGGGTTTAGCGCTGGGGACGCCCTTTTCTGTTTATGGTGTGGAACTGATTTTCTTGATTGCGGTGGGCTGGTTGCCGGTAATGGTGATGCAATGGTTTAAGCCCTTTGAGATTTTCAGTTTGCTGATCATTGCCCTGCGCCCCGATAGTTTGAGGGAAGACCAACTGCGGATTTTAAGTTTGTTTAAACGGGGCCAACAACGGTGGATTACTTTGCTGGGGGGACTGATTGGCCTTGGTTTATTGTGGTTGGTTTATTACTATGCCCCGATCGCTTATCCTTGGGTAACGGATTTGCCCCAAATTCGTTTGGCGGGCCTTGGGCTGGGGGCGATCGCCTATTTGATGGCCAATTTATTTTTGCAGGTGCCCCTGAGTGTGCTAGGGGTATTATCCACAAGCCAGGCTAATTTTGCTGAGGCCACTCCTCTGGAAGCGAATGAGATCAAACAACAGTTCACCATTCCCGGCATTAAGTTACGGCAAATTCCTTTGGTGCCCAGAATTGAGTCCTGATGGGCGAGAATTTCCGTTCTCCGTTGGGTTAGAATCGGTAGCGGGCAATTTTCCTGGGATTAGGCCACGTTGGTCTTGACCATGGCCAAGGGAAAAACCATAGTCCCCTGTTGATTAACCTGACCAGCGGTAATCAGTATTTGATCCATCTCTATTAACAAGGCCTTTGCGAGGGCAAAATTACGAGACCCATATTTTTCCATGACTATTTCTTTGGAAGCCGATTTAAAATCCCTACAACAAGCTGCCCAGGCGGCGATTAACGGTTGTGACGACCTGGATGGGTTGGACAAATTGCGGGTGCAATACTTGGGGAAAAAAGGGGAATTGTCCCTCATTCTGAAAGGTATGGGCAAACTTTCTGCGGAGGAAAGGCCAATCCTTGGGGCGATCGCCAATGAAGTGAAGGAAGCTTTGCAACAGGATTTGGAATGCCGCAAAACTAACCTCCAAAATGCGGCGATCGAGGCTCAGCTAGCAGCGGAAACTTTGGATGTGACCATGGCGGGCAGTTACCGTCCCCAGGGCCGTCGCCATCCCCTCAATAGCACCGTTGACCGCGTGTTGGATATTTTTGTTGGCTTGGGCTATACCGTCGCCACGGGGCCCCAGGTGGAAACGGATTATTACAATTTTGAAGCGTTAAATATTCCTGCTGACCATCCCGCCCGGGATATGCAAGATACCTTCTTTCTGAAAGATGGCCGTCTGCTCCGCACCCACACTTCCCCGGTGCAAATTCGTTATATGGAAAAGCATGATCCCCCCATCCGCATTGTCGCTCCCGGCCGGGTTTATCGACGGGATACGGTGGACGCTACCCACTCTGCTGTGTTCCATCAAGTGGAACTGCTGGCGATCGATAAAGGTTTAGCTTTTACCCATTTGAAAGGCACCATTCAAGCGTTTATCAAACAAATGTTTGGGGAAGCGTTGCCGATCCGTTTTCGGGCAAGTTACTTTCCTTTCACCGAACCCTCGGCGGAAGTGGATGTGCAATGGCAGGGTAAATGGCTAGAGGTGATGGGCTGTGGCATGGTGGACCCCAACGTTATGAAGGCAGTGGGCTATGACCCAGAGGTTTACACTGGCTTTGCGGCAGGCTTTGGGGTGGAGAGGTTTGCCATGGTGCTACACCAAATTGACGATATTCGCCGGCTTTATAACAGCGACCTCCGCTTTCTGCGCCAGTTTTAAGGTTGATCGACTTTTAACGCTGGGGAACGTTGAGGGATGGGGACGTTGATCCCGGCTCAAGTTCCACGCAGGAATTGGTATCTTTAAGTACCATTCTCAGTAGTAGGGCCTGGATTACCAACAGGCCACAGGCGGCCCCTATGAGTAAATACCAGTACTGCCAAGCCAGTTTCCTTAAGGTTTGGGCCACTGCGTCAGCAATGATTCTTTCCAGATGATCGCTGGTCAATTCTTTATGGACAATTTTTTCTAGCTGGCCATAGAACTTATCGGTGGTCTGACGCACTGTTTCGTTGACTTGATTACTAATGGCCGTTTCTACTTTGTGGAGGGGATTTTCCATGGCTTTAGAGTACTAGAGAATTATTTTGTAATGTGGTCTGATTTCAAAAAAAGAATATAATCAAAAAACTTACAAATTGGGATAAGTCATGCTGAACAAGCTCTCTCACCGTATTTTGTGCAACAGTTTATTATTGAGCACAATAAACTTTGGCCTAGCAGATCCAGCCTTATCAAATGAATATATTGAATCGGATAAATATCCTGAAGGTGAATGGACAACAATTATTAGCAATGACTATGAAGTCATAAAAATAAAAAATGGCAGTATTACCGGAAATAGTAACTCAAAATCCGGTAGTTTCGCTACTTTTTCTACCGAAAATAACCAAACGCAAGTACTTGAATCAACGGGGCGCTTAAATCTTGAATGTGATGGGAAACCATACAATTCTTGGAATACAAAAAGCATTAATTTCACCTATTATCAAGATTACCAAGCCTCCCCCACTAGTCAAAATAGCTATAACATCTACTATATTCTAATGCATAAGCTATACCCTATCAAGCATTATATTTGTGATGATATTAATCCTAATTATTTAAAAGTTGGTATGGCAATGAAGGATGTGAGAAAGCTATTAAACAGCGATGGATTTGAAATCTTTAACAGAGATGCTGAAGATGATGGGAACTTTACTACAGGGCCTATCTGTGATGACGATAAAAAATGTGAGTTACACGGAAATAACGCAGTGACACGTATTTATTTTCAAAATAGACAAACTGGTGCAACCATCGTTACTGGCAGTGTTAATTACGAACTCTATACTGCGAGTTTTTCTGAATTTTAAAAATATAATGACTACAAACTAAATAGATTTATTCGCTTACTAAAGTTCCAGCAATGATGGGGAAATTTGAAGTAGTTTTTTGCCAAATCTGGGAGGCTTTTCAAACACATTCTTGAATCCTAGGCTAAAATGACTAGACTATGAGAAACCTAATTCAGAATTAAAATTATGACTCAACTAGCTTTCAAAAAATATTTATCGTACTCTGCCTTGATTGCCTCAGTGAGCGTTGCTTGCGTAAGCACTACTTTAAGCCAGCCAGCTCTCGCTCAAGTTTCGATTGCGGGAGACTGGAGTAGTTCTTGGGGAACTGTAAGATTGTCTCAAAATGGCACAAGTGTTTCTGGCTATTATGCTAAACCGGACCAACTGTTAGAAGGCTCTATCTCAGGCAATGTCTTGTCTGGATACTGGACGAAAAATATGTCAGCTCGTCGTTGCACAACCTCCCGTAACGGAAGCTTTTATTGGGGACGTGTTCGTTTAGTTTTTAATGATTCCACATTTGCGGGGGACTGGGGGCATTGTGGTGATGAACCTACAAAAAAATGGACGGGAAGTCGTTCGAGTCAAAGCACTGCAAGTACGCCATCTGTGCCGCCGGTGGCTTCTGTGACTTCTATTGGCGGGAACTGGACTAGTTCTTGGGGAAATATAAGCCTGAATCAAAATGGGGCAAACGTCACCGGGTACTATGCCAAACCCGACCAACAGTTGGAAGGCACTATGTCGGGCAATATCTTGTCTGGATACTGGACGAAAAGTAGTTCGGGCCGTCGTTGCACAACCTCCCGTAACGGAAGCTTTTATTGGGGGCGTGTTAATTTGGTTTTTAATGGTCCCACATTTTCCGGGCTCTGGGGATATTGTGGTGATGAACCAACAAGAAATTGGTCAGGCAATCAAGTCTAAGCAGTTGAGGGAATGAGTCAAATTGTCGAATTCCCAATGAAACCTGCCGGATTTCGCCAGGCGATCGCCATCCAATAATTATCGTTGCTCCCTTGATCGGCTAACAAAGCTTGACTAGATAATCGCCAATGGTTTGTATCTCCGCTATCCGGCAAGTACTGATATTTAGCTAAATTTTTGTCTGGTATAACTTGATTCAAGCCACCGCTAATACCCTGCCCTGTAGCTTTTAAAAAGGCCTCCTTCGCTGTCCAAAGTTGATAAAACAACTTAGTTCTTTCCTCGTTATCTAAACTCTCCAATTGGCGAACTTCCTGGGGAGCAAAAAAACGCCTTGCTAATTTTAAACAATGGGGTTTAGGGAGCATAATTTGCAAATCAACTCCAACTTCTCCCTCTGCACTGACACCAATCAAGCCATAATTCCCGCTGTGGGCGACGTTAAACCATGGCGATCGCCGTTCCCTGTCCACTAACTCCGGCTTACCCTGGTGCCCATAGGTGAACTGTAATTGCTGGGGCAGACAATTAAGGTGACGGGCTAGGAGTATGCGTAACGCCAGGCGCATGGTCAAAAATCGCTGCTTATCCCGGGGCTGTTGATAGCGTTCGCTGCGGGCTATTTCTTCAGGACTTAATAAGGCTTGATAACCAGAAGGTAGGAGGCGATCGGTGGGACAAAGCCAAATCTGGGGTAGGTTCAACACAGGTCAGTTTAAACAGTGTTTGGAACAATCAAAGAGTCTCGCTATTCTTCTCCATCCCCAAGTCCAGATAGAATGGGGAGCCGATCGCCAGTAACCTAAAGAAAGGAAAGGCAACGGGAGGAAAATTGTGACAGTTAAAATTGGTTTACTTGGTTTAGGCACCGTCGGCACCGGCACAGTGGAAATTTTGCAGGAGCCCCAGGGCCGTAGTCCCCTGCTCAAAGCGATTGAGATTAAAGCAGTGGGGGTGCGTTCCCTCGATAAGCCCCGTCAGGTAAATTTGCCGCCGGAGGTGTTGACCACCGACCTAGAGACCATTGTCACCGATCCCGACATTGCCATTGTGGTGGAATTGATGGGGGGACTGGAACCCGCTAGATCCCTCATTCTCCAGGCGATCGCCCATAAAAAACACATTGTCACCGCCAACAAAGCGGTCATTGCCCGTTACGGCCCAGAAATTTATGAAGCGGCCAATCACCACGGTGTTTACGTTCTGCTAGAAGCGGCGGTGGGGGGCGGCATTCCCATTATTAAACCCCTCAAGCAATCCCTGGGGGGCAATCGCATCGAAAGTATTGTCGGCATCCTCAATGGCACCACCAACTATATCCTTTCCCGCATGACCAGTGAGGGAGCAGATTTCGACGAGGTGTTAACAGCGGCCCAACAATTAGGCTATGCCGAAGCGGATCCCAGTGCCGACGTAGATGGGTTGGATGCGGCGGACAAAATTGCCATCCTTGCGTCCCTCGGTTTTGGTGGCCGGGTCAAACGGGAAGATGTGGCCTGTGAAGGCATTAGATCCGTGAGTGCGGTGGACATTGCCTACGCCGATCGGCTGGGCTTTGTAATTAAACTTTTGGCGATCGCCGACGGTAATGCAGGGGAAAACTCGGAAGCTTTGCAACTGCGGGTTCATCCCACTTTAATCGCCAAGGCCCATCCCCTGGCCAGTGTTAATGGAGTTTATAACGGTGTCCTAGTAACAGGAGATCCCCTGGGACAAGTAATGTTCTACGGCCGGGGAGCGGGAGCCGGGCCCACCGCCAGCGCCGTCGTATCCGATGTCATCAATATTGTCGGTATCATCACCAGCAGTGACGAAAATCCGGCCCTCGATCCCCTGCTTAGTTGCACCCACCAACATTACTGCCAGGTGTCTTCCATTGAAGACCTAGTCACCCGTTTTTATTGCCGCTTCCTTTGTGCCGACGTACCGGGGGTGATTGGCCACCTTGGTATGGGCTTTGGTAACCATGGGGTTAGCTTGGAATCCCTAGTGCAAATTGGGTTTACCGATGGCTGTGCAGAAATTGTGGTCGTCACCCACGATGTGCGGGAAGGGGACTATCGGGCTGCTCTGGAGGAAATCAGCCAACTGGAAGCAGTGAAGGAAATTCCCAGTGTGATCCGGGTGCTTTCCTAGAAGTTTTTTCAAACGTATCCCTACCCAAAATTTGGGGGAAATTTAGTCAAAAATTCTCCAGTATGGCTGGATTTTTAGTGGGTCGATTTAGCGGGCAAAGTCAAATTTTGTCAACATCAACAGGCTCTTAAGCTGAGCAAAATTAATTTATTTCCGGGGAGTGTATGGTTATGGCTGGTTTAAAACGAATTTTTATTACTGGGATCAGTGGTTGCATTGGGCACTATTTAGCGGATGAATTAATCCAGGGCACAGACCATGAACTGTTCCTGTTGGTGAGAAATCCAGATAAGTTGCAGTTTGACCCCAGGCTGAGGAGCAATATCCATTTAATCCCCGGTGACATGGGCAATATTGAAGCCCACAAAGATCTCTTACAAACTATTGACTGCGCCATTCTCATTGCCACCAGTTGGGGCGATCGCCAGGAGACCTACAACATCAACGTGGTCAAAACCCTGACTTTGATCAATTTGCTCAACCCAGAACGATGCGAGCAGATAATTTATTTTTCCACCGCCAGTATTTTGGACCGCCAAGGGCAACCATTACCAGAAGCCGGAAGTTTGGGTACTGATTATATCCGCACCAAATATCTCTGCCATCAAGCTTTAGAACCACACCCTATTCCTCCGGTGGAAGTCGCTCCCATCAGCGAAGCCATGGCCAATAAAATCACAGTGGTTTATCCCACCCTGGTCTTTGGCGGTGAACCGGGTAAACCCCATTCCCACCTTTCTGGAGGATTGGGGGAAATTTTACGCTGGTTACCTCTAATTCGCTGGTTCCGGGCCGATGGTAGTTTCCACTTTATCCACGGTAGAGACATCGCTCGGGTGGTGGCCTATTACGTTGACCATGCCCCTGGAGCCAGAATTGATGTGGTGTTAGGTAATGACCCGCTCACTGCCACGGAGGGCATCCGTCAAGTTTGCCAATATCACCACCAAAAAATTTACTTCCAAATTCCCCTTTCCCTCACCCTGGCTAATATTTTTATCAAGCTATTTCGCATTCAAATGGCGGACTGGGACCGTTTTTGCTTAGATTATCGCCACTTTACCTATCCCGATCCGGTGGCCCCGGCCCAACTGGGTTTACCGGCCCATTGCCGAACCATCGCTGAATTGATGGCCGTTAGTTCCAAACCCACTGCTCGCCATTAGCCCCGGGCATAATCATCCTGAAAACGGATAATATCGTCTTCCCCTAGGTATTCCCCGTTTTGCACCTCAATCAGGACTAATTTAATTACCCCAGGGTTTTCCAGGCGATGGGCAGTGCATTGGGGCACATAGGTGGACTGATTTGGTTCCAATAGTTCTTCCTTGTCTCCACAGACGATGCGAGCGGTGCCGGATACCACAATCCAATGTTCACTGCGGTGATGGTGCATTTGCAGGCTGAGACGATGCCCCGGATTCACCTCAATGCGTTTGATTTTGTAGCCGTTGCCCTCCTCCAGGGTGGTAAAAGAGCCCCAGGGCCTAGTTTCCGTGGGCAAGTGACCGGGGGGAGTAGCAGTTGGGGACAGGGATGGGGTGGATAGGGAAGTGACAACCATTAATCTTTTTCCTCAACAACAATTAACCGCATCGACAATTTTTTCTAACCCAGGCTAACACAACGGCTTGACTAGGGTTTAGGTTCCCATACGGACAGCAGAAATCAACGTCAAAAATTTGTTGACCCCGACTTACTTGAATCCTCGACAACGTCAGTAAATAACTCATACCCACGGATTATTGCCGTTACCCCTTATCTTTGACCCCTAGTTGCTCCGTGGCCCAGGTTTGCCAAAATTGGTAGTTTAATTTGCCCAAAGGCGATCGCCGTAGAGTCGGAACGGGAAGCCAATGCTTAGGACATTTCGGCCCACTTAACTGGGCTTTCACCCGCTGGCTCAGGTTGGCCAACTCATTCCCCTGACTCGGTTTGGGAACATAGACTGCCACCAACATTTCTCCCCAATGGCGATCGCCAACTCCGACGATGACCACATCTTGGACTAAATTCTGGTCGAGCAAAAAGGCTTCGATTTCCTCTGGGTCAATGTTTTCTCCACCGCTGATCAGACGCCGACCCCGACGACCGGTGACATGTAGGTAGCCATGGTGCCAATAACCCAAATCCCCGGTGGTGAAAATTTCTTCTTTCTGGCCTGTCCCTTGGGGTACATAACCCTGGAATAAAGCATCAGATTGGATATTGATTATGCCTACGGTGCCGGGGGAAACCGCTTCCCCATCGGATTTGGTGATGGTGAGGCGTACATGGGGCAACAACTTCCCTACCCCCGTTTGGCCAGCCAGAAACTCTGCTGGGGTGAGGGTGGCAATTTGGGCGGCAGTTTCCGTCATGCCATAGGTGGGGGCGAGGTTAAGTCCAGCCGCTTTTGCTTTGGCCAACAGTGCAGGCCAGGCCGGGGCTCCCCCTAAAAAAATTAGCCAGAAGTTTTTTAACCAAGGATCATGGCGATCCAGTAAATATGCCAACTGGGTGGGCACTAAGGAAGTGACGTAGTCGGGGGGTAAAGGAGGGGGAAATTCTTTTACCAAGCCATAATCTATGGGGCTAAAGTTCCCCGCTGTTAGGGCCGATCGCCACCATTGCATAAAGCCGCCCACATGGTAGAGGGGAAGCAAACAAAAACTGTTAATTTGCCCATGGCGGGGTAATAAGGGGTCAAGACACTGCCTTAAACCGCCCACTGCCACGGTCAAGTTCTGGGGGCTATGGAGAGCAAAACGGATTGTGCCGGAAGAGCCGCCAGTGGGAAAACCAATTAATAGTTCTGACTTTTTCGAAGCTGGTTGATTTTCTGGAGTGATGGTCTGGCGGTGAACGGAATTTACTGCCGAATTACTGTTGGTGAGCTTTAACCATTGTTGTTGCCATATTGATGATCCCCAGAGGCGATCGGGGTGCAAAAATTGGGTTACTTGTTGCCATTCCCTTTGTTGCCATTGGTGATTGGCAATGAATAATGTCCCCCGGCCAACTCGCAAAAAAGCCACCACCGCAGCCCAAACTTTAGCTGACTCCGTTTCTGCTAATAAAACCTGGGGATCGGATAATTCTCCTAGGCTTTGTTGATATTCTTGCACCCATTCATGCCAACGGGGAGGTAGTTCTTGTTCTAAAGTCGCCAAACCCCTCTGGAGGGAACCCTCTAGGGCCGAGGCAATGGTCTGGGGATAGCTTGGCAAAGAGTGGGTCTTAATCTCCATGGGAGCTTAGGCGATAGATTTCTGCTGGCTAGACCAACGGCCATTGGGAAGATAAATTCCTCCATACTGCTCAATTTTTTCAGGATCCATGCGGTAGAGCCACGCTTCCGTCATCACCTGATCCTGGGGGTCAAATACCTTAGCCCAGCAACGGTCATACACGTTCTCTTGGGGCGATCGCCCTGGTTGATAATCTTCCAAACTATCCAGATGCTCCAGGGAAAAGCCGGGCGCAAAGGTGAGGCAATAGCCCCAAACCCTATCTTCCCCGATCGCCAGGGCCGGATAGCCAAAATTTGGCAGATGGTAGATCCGTCCCCGCACATAGCCCAGGACAGGGGGCTCAACTTGGTGGTGGCAATAGGCTTGGTGATTACACTCTTCTGGCATCAGGGTTCCATAGACAAAAACCTTAATTTTCGTATTCCCGGAGGATGAATTAGTATTCGCCATACTCTTGCAGAAAGCTGAGAAAATCCGTCAGGGCTGATCTGGTATCTGGGTTAGGGGTAAGTTGATACCGTATTTGCGAAATGAAGAATCGATTTTGGATTCTAGCTCGGCCAGCCGCTCGTTGTCTTTCTTGATCTGCTCGGTTTCTTTCCTGATGCGCTCGGTCTCTTTCTCGATCTGCTCGCTGTCTTTCCTGATCTGCTTTTTCTCGTTCCTCGTTCGCAAGATCATCTCGTCTAGTTTCGCGTTCTGTTGCTCGATCCGCTTGATATCGGCTTCGATTTCCAGCGTTCCACTCAAGGCCGAGATTAACCACCAAAGACGCTGTGCCCAAAGTGAACGCCCAGAAACTCCATGGTCAGATGGTGAGGGGGATGGGTTGGAAGGGGGTGGTGTCGATGTTGCCATAAAACCTCAATAATGCCGCTACAGCATACAAAAATGTGGTTAGGGAGCGGGGTAATAGGGCCAAGAAGGTTGCCATGGCATCATTCTAGCTAATTCAAGCAGATAGTACTGACAGAGAGGTTGATAGTAACAATATTGATATGTGCTGGAACAGCTAAAAAACCTAACTCTTTCATTGCCCTTGGGAAAATTTCTTTGCTGCCTAAACCCGTTTGAATTTTTTCCACAGGCGATCGCCTAGTAAATCGGCCTCTGGGACTTTGGCAAAGGCCACCCCCACAGTAAACACCACCAGGATAATGCTGGACATGGTCAGCACTTCCAGGATATTCTCCACCAAGCTATCCACCCCCCAAAGTTTCTGCCACAGCACACTCCCCTGCCAACCCGCCACACTGGCGATCGCCGTAACACCAACCAGTTTGCCCAGGTCAATGAGCCAGCTCCACAGATTCAGACCAGCTAGACGACGGTTCAGCATCAAAATAAAGATAGCCATGGAAAAAAGATTTACCCCCACCGTTGCCATGACAATGCCCACTGTGCCAAAGGGTTTATAGAAGAGGAAATCCAATAAACCATTCAGGAAAATGTTAAATAGACTCACCTTGAAAGGACTGTTCCCGTCCCCCAGGGCATAAAATACCCGTACCAACACATCCCGACCAAGGTAGAAAAACATGCCTAAACCGTAGGCTGCTAACACCGGAGCAACCTCTGCCGCCGCCTCTGCGTCAAAGGCCCCCCGCTCATAAATGACCTGAACAATGGGAATGGCTAGCCCCACTAAAATGGCTGTGAGGGGAAACATGGTCAGGGCGCTTAACATGATTCCCTGGCGGATGCGGAGCCTTAATTCTGACCAATCCTGGGGATCAGCTAAGCGGGAAAATACTGGCAGAAAGGGCACCAAAATCATATTGGAAATAATGCCCAGGGGAGTGAGGGCAACAAAATTGCCATAGCGCATGGCCGCCGCCGCATTGGGAATAAAGGAAGCAAAAAACAGGTTGGTGGCAAAGTTGATATACAACATCCCCGAAGACAGGGTGGCGGGAATCATGACCTGCAAAACTTCCCTTACCCCCGGCAGGGCAAAATTAAACCTCAGCCGCAATTTCCCCATGCCTGCTTTGGCCTGGGGCACAATCTGGGCTAACCATTGCAACACAGCTCCAGCGGTGGTCCCCCCTGCTAGCAAGAGGGAACCCAACAACCAATAAGGTTCGGTGTTTAATTGCTCCCCCAATTGCCAGACTGCGACCCCTAAGCCCACAATGACGGTAATACTAGAAAGCAAAGGACTAATGCTGGGCAATAAGTACTGATCCGCCGCATTCAGGGTACCGAAGCCAATGCCAATTAACCCCGAAAGTAGGGCCATGGGGGCCATAATCTGCAACTGTTGCACCGCCATGCGTCTGGTTTCTGGCTCTAATCCCGGTGCCAGCAGGTCGATAAATATTCCCGCCCCCAGCACCAAAATAATTGTTACCCCAAGCAATATTCCACTAACCAGGGTGGTAACGGTTTCCACTAAGGGAGCCGCCTCTTCCCGGTCCCGTTTCGCTAGCACACTCACCAAGGCACTGTGGAACGGCCCATTAATGCCCCCGAGAAGGATAAAGAGAAAGCCGGGGATCACGTAGGCATAGGCGTAGGCCGTCACCACCGTCCCCACCCCAAAGGCGGCGGCGATGATCTGCTCACGCAATAAACCAAAAATTTTACTGATCAAGGTGGCGATCGCCACAATGCCAGCGATATTAGCCAAGGAACGGGACGATTTACCAGACGGAGACACAGGCTAGATTCCAATAGATCAAGGGGCCATTATGGGGGAAGAGCGGTGGCACGGCCTAATGTTTCCCCAATCAAAGGGGGAGAGCCATGGCTCCATGAACTCCTAGGCTTCCGACTGTATTGGGTTCAACTGGGCCTCCAACATCGCTAATTTGCGCTTTAGGGTGGCATTTTCTTGCACCAGCCCCTGGTTGCGCCGCAGTAAATCCTGTTGCAAAGCAATCTGCTGTTCATTTCTCCGTTGGCGATCGCGCAGATCCCGTAACACGGCCATGGCGTACTGCAATGTACCCTGATGATCGAAAATGGGTGTCCCTGTGACTTCCAAGGGAATGATTTGTCCCCCCTGATGAATTTCCATGTCGTCCACCTGGTAGGTTTCCCCTTGGAGGGCTTTGAGTAACGGTTGTTCGGTGAGGGGATAAAGTTGATTGGTGCCGGTTTGATAGGCTTGGTAAATATCGTTTAATTGGTCGATCGCCGCTTCTGGCCAGAGGCCTTTTCCTAGGAGATTAATGGCGGCGAGGTTGGCATAAACTGGTCTACCCTTGGCATTGACTACGAAAATACCGAGGGGAAAAGCATCGAAAAAAGTTTTAAACTCCATGTTGGGACTGAGACCGGCACTATCGTTGGCAGATAGCGAATAGGCAGTGCGGTTATTTTTTAAATTGAATTAATTGAGTTAGGTGATTTAAGAAAAAATCTTATTTTCTTTTACCCCGGGAAGATGCCCTAGGGGCCACGGCTTTTCGCTTTTTGGCCACAATTTCCTCCACGGTGGGGCCAGGGTTCTCTGGCAAGACAATGGGGACGGTGAAATGGAACTGGGTGCCATGGTTTTTACCATCGGAAGCGGCCCAAATTTCCCCCCCCCAACCGCTGACAATTTGTCGACAGATGGCTAGGCCAATGCCGGTGCCCCCCCGACTGCGGCGTAAAGCTCCTTCTTCTTGATAAAAACGATCAAATACGGTTTCCAGGCGGTTGGGCTCAATGCCCCGCCCTGTATCGGTGATGGTAACTTCCAATTGGGACGGATTCGGGCGATCAACGGCGATGGAAATCTTACCATTGCTGGGGGTAAATTTGATGGCGTTATCCAAAAGTTTGGTCAACAATTCCACTAACCATTCCCCGTCTGCCTCCACCATGGGGGTTTCTCCGTTCACCTGATTAATAATGGCGGGCACCTCTTGGCCACGATTGTGGGCCCGGATATGGCTCAAGGAAAGTTCCACGCATTCCTCCAGGGAAATCGGCTCTGCGTTCCATTCCACCCGGCCACTTTCTAGCTGGGACAATGTGAGGAAATCCTGCACCAGTTTACGCATCCTCTCCGCATCTTCCAGGGCGGTGTTTAACATCACCTGCCGTAACTCCTGGGGCATATCCGGTTCCGTGGCCAGGCTTTCTAAACACACTTGGATGGTGGAAAGGGGAGTCCGCAGTTCGTGCCCTGTAATGGCCACCAGGTTAGAACGGGTGCGGTCTAGGGCTGCCAATTGCTCATTCAATTCCTGGAGGTTGGCATAGGATTCCGCTTGGATCAGTGCTACTCCGATCTGGGTGGCCACCCCTTCCACTAGGGTGAGGGCATCGTTCTCCCATTCTGTGGGGGCTGGGCCGCAGTGGTGGAATTCCATCATGCCCAGCAGTCTTTCCCGATAAAAAATCGGCACTAACATCCAAGAAAGGATGGCACAGCTTTTCACCAGGGTTTTCACTTCTCCTGTGGAGGGTCCCGCTTCCCCTAACCTTGGATCTCGGTCAATGTTGTCAATGGCGATCGCCTCCTTGAGGGCCACCACCTGCTGAAACAGGGGATTATCCTTGAGGGGCCAGGGATAACCCTTGATGGAGCCAACACCGCTACTGAGGAATTCATGGCTAATGGTCGCCACCGCATCATCAGCGCTACAGCGGTAAATTACACAGCGACAAATGCCCAGGCCTTGCCCCAGTTTTTCCACTGCCACTTGCATAATTTCCTCTGGATCGAGGGAACGTCGCACCGCCGTTGTGATCGAGTTAAGCAGTCTTTCCCGCTCTTCTTTGTCCTGTAAATTGCGATTGGCTTTAATTAGTTTGTACTGTCCGGCCTGGAGATAGGTAATTAGCCGTTGCACAAAGGGATCGGGGTTATCATCAATGCCCCGGGGGGGGACAGTGCAGGAAGGTTGGAGCCAGGTTTGGGTAGCTTCCTCAATTTTGGCTTGTAACTCTGGACGGTAGGCCAAAATCCGTTTTAACAACAGTTCGGCCGCCACCCGGCTCACCTGGCGATCAAAGGTCCAAATCCCCTCAAAACGGCGGTTACTGTCCCATTTGTCCTGGGTGGGCCGTTCTCGACAAATTAAGCAACTGGCATAACGATCGCCAATGACCACTAAATGCCATTCCTGGGCGAGGCTATCCTCCGGCGTAAAGGCAATGGTTTCATAAATGCCGGAGCTGTGCTTAAACTCTGTCTCCGGGGCGGAGAGTACATAAACCTGGTTGCTCTTATCGGCAATACGGCGATAGCGATGGGCTTCTTGACGATAAAACCTTTCCCGCTGAAAAGCCGCAATAATCAGGGGATTGCCCGCTGTACTTTCCGCTAATACCTGATCTTCCATGGCGTGGGACAGGGCCGTAAGGGAAGACTTGAAATAGGTTTGGGCCCGCAGACTCGGTAAGGACTGCAATAGCTCTGTGAGGACAGACGGGGAGTTGCTCATCGCTCCTGAAAAAAGGGGAGGAAGAATGGCGGGAAACTAACTCCTAGAATACCAGCCACCGAGGCAATGAGGCGTAAACTGTCCCACCCCGGTGGGTCAGGATGGGTTGGTTTTGACCCAGGGCAGAAAAAATCCCCCGAACATTAAACCCGGAGGACAGGGGCAGGAAAAAGAAGCTGGGGTGGTCTGGAGACACTAACCGCCAAAAATTTGCTCCTTTAATGCACCAAACTCGGAAGCCAACTCTTGGCGTTTTTCGGCTTTCCAAAGGTAACGCCAGATAAACCAAGCGGTGTAGCCCATGCCGATCAACTGTAAAGTTGGTGCCAATAAAGGAATATCATTAATGGCATCGAGCACAGCAATCAAGATTTTGACGCTGATAATGCCCAACAGGATTATGCCCAGGGAAATGAGGGGTTGTTTGTTGTCCTCGAAAAACTCCCCGGTCATTTCAGGAATTTTACCCAGCACTTCCCAGACCGGTTGTAGCCATTCCTGCCAAGCCTGGTCGGTGATTGGGGAATTTTTGGGATTGGGAGTAGTGATTGGTCCTACGTCGGTTTTAACCCCAGCAGTTGCTGTCTTTTGTTCTTCCATCTTCAACCAGTCCTTTATTATTCGGATTGAATGTTTACGGCCCACAGCCCCCCATATTGGGACACTGTTTAGCTTCTGCCCATATTATCGGAAAATTGCTTTTTACACCCCGTCTTGGGCCAGGGCTTTTCCACTTTGACCAATGGGAAAGGCAAAGCAGTGGTGGAAACCCCTAGGCTCAGTAAAGAGGACCTGGTGCGGCATAAATCCTACTTTTTGACTAATTTCCGCCATGGTAGCCACCAATTCAGGAAAATCGCACTCCTTTATATGGCCGGCGATCGCCTGGATTTGATCAGGGGCAAGGGCGAGCCATTGGCTTTGGGCCCGGTCTAAATAGGCTTGGAGATATTGCTGTCGGTCTTGGTGGGGCTGACGGAAAACGTCATAGATAAGCAGATATCCCCCGGGGCGTAGTAGGGAAAAACAATGGGCAAAAAATTGTTCTTTTTCCTTTAACAGCAGATGGTGCAATGAAAAACCGGCGTGGATGAGGTCAAAGCTAGCTGGGGGGGTTGGGTTTGCTTGGTTTAAATAGGTCAAAAAATTCGCCTCCCTGAGATCCACGCGGGGAAAAGTAGCCAAATTTTGCTGGGCGATCGCCAGGGTATTGGGGGATAAATCCACCCCCGTGTAGGAATTAATTTCACTACCCCTCAAAGTTTTGGCGATCGCCTGGGCATCTCCACAGCCAAGGTCTAACAAATCAAACGGGCGATCGAGCTGTTGCTTAATCAAGGCCCCCACCGCCTGGTGAATTTGTCGATGGGCCATGTAATTGTGCTCAATCAACTGCTGATAAGTTTGCCATTGCTGAAAAATTGTTTGGTTTGTTCAGTGGGTCTGGGGGAGTTGGCCATGGGGAAGAAAACGAGGTAAACGGTCAGCTAATGGCGGGAAAACCGCTGTCCCTGGAGGCTAAACGAGCTTTACCGGCGGCGGCCCACTCCTGCAAAAATTGGATTTGTTCCTTGGCGGTGCGAGCTAGGGGGACCACCTGGCTAGCGGCAGAAAGAATGTCATCGGTGGAGAATTCCCGATTCTGGCTAAAGCCGATGTGCATAGCTTCCACCAAAATTTGCTCAATTTCTGCGCCGGAAAAATCTGGAGTTTCGTAGGCCAGGCGGGGAATGTCGTAATCGCTCATTTTATGGGGGCGCAGACGGTGCAGATGGACGGCGAAAATGGCCTCCCTTTCCGTTTTATTGGGCAGTCCCACAAAGAAAATTTCGTCAAAGCGGCCCTTCCGCAACAGTTCCGGCGGCAGACTCTGGACATTATTAGCGGTGGCCACCACAAAGACCGGGGAAGTTTTTTCCGCTAGCCAGGTGATAAACGCCCCAAACACCCTGCTGGTGGTGCCTCCATCCCCCCTACTGTCCATGCCCCCAAAGGCTTTATCAATTTCGTCAATCCAAAACACACAGGGGGCCAAAGCTTCAGCAAGGTTGATCATCTGCCGGGTGCGGGCTTCCGATTCCCCCACCAAGCCGCCAAACAATCGCCCCACATCCAACCTCAACAGGGGTAGATGCCAATGGTGGGCGATCGCCTTAGCGGTAAGGGATTTGCCGGTGCCTTGGATGCCGGCCAACAGTAAACCCCGGGGATAGGGCAAACCGTAACGCCGGGCCTGCTCACTGAAGGCTCCCCCCCGCCGGAGCAACCAATCCTTGAGATTATCCAGGCCCCCAATGTCGCTGATGCGTTCACTAGCAGGATAAAAATCAAGGATTTGGGTTTGGCGGATGGATTGACGTTTTTCCTCCAACATCAATTCCACATCGTCCGCTCCTAACTGGCCATGGTCGGCGAGGCAACGGGCCAACACCCGCCGGATTCTTTCCATGGATAAACCCTGGGCTGCTCGGCTCCACTCATCCCGTAAGGCTGGCTCTAGGGTCTGGCCCAAACCACTGAGTAATCGTTCGATTTCTCCTTGAATTTCGAGGCCGTTGGGCAGGGGAAAGTCCACCACCGTAATAATTTCCGCCAACTCGTTGGGGATATAGATCTGGGGCGCAACAATGACCAGATTTTTGGCTTCAGCTTTGAGACGACGGGCTAGATTCCTTAATTTGCGGGAAATGGAAACGTCGTCTAGAAAACGATTAAAGTCCCGTAGAACAAAAATACCATTGCTACTGCTGGGTAATTTTTCGATAAATTCTAAGGCTTGGAGGGGATTGCGGCGCCCCACATTGGCCCCATTGGGATTGCCCTGGTAGCCCTCCACAAAGTCCCAATAGTAAACCGAGCGATTGCCCAACTTCTCCGCACTGGTGGCGATCGCCATTTCCAGTCGTTCTTCTTCCTGGGTGGGAATGTAGAGCAGAGGGTAACAGGCCCGCAGTAACAATTCAAATTCTTCACTAAAAGTCATGGGCAAATAACTAGTCTGGTGGAAAAAACTGTTCGTGATAAGGACAACGGTTGCAATTATGGCGGTGGGGCAGGGGGCTACGGTGTCGGTGCCAAGCGGCTAATCCTTGGCGAAATTGCTGGAGCAAATCGGTCAACTCCCGTTCAGTGGCGCGGTGCTGAGCTTCGTTGTAGGCGATGGTATAGTGCTGGATTTTGTCCGGGGATTGCACAAACCAATAGGTCATGGATAATTGTTCGGGGGGATAGGCGCTCGTTGCCGCTAATACGTACAGGTAAAGCTTAGTCTGCCAATGGTGGTGCAGTTTTTCCGGTTTGGCAGGTTGGGGATAGGTTTTCCAATCAAAAATCTGCCCCTGCTCTGGGGTGAGCACCAACAAGTCATAGACCACCGTCAATAAAACATCGTCCCTGGCTAAGGTGCGTTGATGCTCCGCTTGCCTTTGGCTGGGGGGTAGGTGGAGCGCTGGCACTGTGGCAATTAAATTTTTCAGGGAACCTAATAGATTCACTTCCTGGGGGTCGAGGTTGGGGGTCGCTAAAGTTTCCAGGGGTAAACCCAAAGTCCATTGTTGAACCAGTTGGTGGAAATTTTGTCCCCATTCCGTTTTGGCTTGGCGCTGGGGTTCCAGTAAACTGCCCAACTGTTCCCAATAGCGCCGTTGAAATTGGGGCGGGCAAATACTCAACAGTTGCAGGTGACCTTGGCTGAGGGAAAAATAGGGAGCAGTCATGGGCTTGGCTGGGCGGCAAGGGCGATCGCCAGGGGAAAAAGACGATGTTCTTGGACTTGAATACGTTGATGGAGAGTCTCCCCCGTATCATGGGGCAAAATCGGCACCACGGCTTGGGCCACAATGGGACCACTGTCCACCGTTGCTTCGGCGTAATGCACTGTGCAACCACTCACTTTTACCCCCGCTGCCAAGGCCTGTTCCACAGCCCGCACGCCCCGAAAACTGGGCAATAAACTAGGGTGAATATTCAACACCCGCCGACTAAAAGCATCCAATAATACTGGGGTGACAATCCGCATCCAACCGGCCATGATGACCCATTCCACCCCTGCTTGGCGAAAATGCTCCACAATGTCTTGATCCAATGCTTCTCGACTGGCGTAGTCCCGATGGTTGAGTAATCGGTGGGGCACTCCATGGTCCATGGCCCGTTGTTTGACGCCAGCATCGGGGTTGTTATAAATCACCAGCTTCACTTCCCCATTTAAATTCCCCTCCTTAATGGCCCTGGCGATCGCCGCAAAATTACTGCCACTGCCGGAGGCCATCACCCCCAGGGATAAACAGCGGGGTTGGGGAATATCTTCTAAAGCAATGGGGGGGGAAATGAAACTCAAGTTATCCGACAGATCTGACATAGCCGACATAGGTTAAAAATCAGGGGCTTGGGCCCCGGAGCAATCCTGCCCTCAACGGGCTAACTTTGACATCCGATGGCGATAGAATGGGGAGCGATGTCTTTATAAAATGAGGTTAACGCGATATGACCCCTTCTTTAGCAAACTTTCTCTGGAGCCTGGTGTTGGGTGCTGCCATTGTACTGATCCCCGCCACCATTGGGTTAATTTTCATCAGCCAAAAAGACAAAATCAGCCGCTCCTAGGTTCTTCCCGGGAGAAATTAGATAGTGAAAACCTCCAGTCGGCCATAGTTTCCGAAGCTGGAGGCTCATTTTTAGTAGATTTATGTTGGTCCGTTGTACCCGTGGCGATCGCCTAGGTTTAAGCTCAGGGCAAGGGAACAAAGCAAAAATTCCCACCGGAAAATTAATCTAGGTAACCCATCAGGGTGTTGGGATCATCAATCTCGTTGGAAGCTACCGGGCGATTGCCAGCGGTGATTTCGCTGATGTGGAGATGGCTCAGGGCAATGGGACGGTTACCGGAAACGGTCATGGTACTGCTCACTTCCATGGTGCTGGCCCCCACAGGTCTGGTGGCTCCCATGGAGCCGTAGGTACTTACCACATGGATCTTGCTGGCTTCAATGGGGCGATTAGTGGGCATGCCCTTGGGGGTAGGCAGTAGGTCAAGACCACCGATATGTTTGGGTTTAACCAGGGCGGACTCATCCTTGCTGGAACCGGCTCTGGGACGACGACCCCGATTGGTGGTGCTGGCTTTGCTGGTGGTTTCTTCGCTGGGGGTGGTGTTGGGCCCCTGCTGTTCCTCAGTCATGCTGTTTATCTCCTTAATATAAATATTCGATTAATCGATCAACAATAAACCAGTGTGCGAGACAGACAGGCCACCCACCGTGTTTTGTTAGCATTACTCTGCTTGTTTTCAAAGATACACCGCTGAATGGCCAGCCAAGATAGATATCTTTAATCGGCCCCATTATCCCAGACTATAGCCCCTTTGCCGCTATGACTTCTGACCTGTTTTCCCTCCACGCACCCTTTCGTCCCACCGGGGATCAACCCACGGCGATCGCCAGTTTGCTTGATTCTTTGCAGGAACAACACAAGTTCCAGACCCTGCTGGGGGCAACGGGCACAGGGAAGACCTTCACCATGGCCTCGGTGATTGCGGAATTGGGCAGACCGACACTAGTACTGGCCCACAATAAAACTTTGGCAGCCCAGCTATGTAACGAGCTACGGCAATTTTTTCCCGAAAATGCGGTGGAATACTTTATTAGTTACTACGACTATTACCAGCCGGAAGCCTACATTCCCGTCACGGATACCTACATTGAAAAAACCGCCTCCATCAACGATGAAATTGATATGTTGCGCCACTCGGCCACCCGCTCCCTGTTTGAACGGCGGGACGTCATTGTGGTGGCCTCCATCAGTTGTATTTACGGTTTAGGTATTCCTAGTCAATATCTGAAGGCGGCCGTTCCCCTCCAAGTAGGCGCAGAATATGACCCCCGTTTAGTGATTCGGGACTTAGTCAATGTGCAATATAGCCGCAACGATATGGAGCTACAGCGGGGACGATTTCGCCTCAAAGGAGATGTGTTGGAAATTGTGCCAGCCTATGAAGACCGGGTGATTCGCATTGAATTTTTTGGTGATGAAGTGGAAGCCCTACGGTTAATTGATCCCGTCAGCGGCGAAATTTTGCAAAGTTTAGACCGAATTAGTATTTATCCCGCCCGTCACTTTGTGACCCCAGAAGAAACACTAGAAAAAGCCTGTCAGCAAATCCAAACGGAAATGGAGCAACAGGTAGCTTTTCTAGAAAAAAATAATCTTTTAGTGGAAGCGCAACGGCTTAGTCAACGCACTCGCTATGACCTGGAAATGTTGCGGGAAGTGGGCTATTGCAACGGAGTAGAAAACTATTCCCGTTATTTAGCCGATCGCCAGGCGGGGGAACCACCGGAATGCTTAGTGGACTATTTTCCCGAAGATTGGCTGTTAGTAATTGATGAATCCCATGTGACCATTCCCCAACTGCGGGGTATGTATAACGGGGATCAAGCCCGAAAAAAAGTCTTAATCGACCATGGTTTTCGCCTGCCCAGTGCGGCGGATAATCGCCCCTTAAAAGCAGAGGAATTTTGGCAAAAAGTTAAACAATGTGTGTTTGTCTCTGCTACCCCAGGAGTTTGGGAAATAGAACAATCAGAAGCCAGGGTAATTGAGCAGGTAATTCGTCCCACTGGGGTTCTCGATCCGGAAATTTTTGTCCGTCCCACCACCGGACAAGTGGATGATTTATATGGCGAAATTCAAACCAGGGTATCTCTGAAGGAACGGGTATTAATCACCACCTTAACTAAACGGATGGCAGAGGATTTAACGGAATATTTTTCCGAGCGGGGCATCAAAGTCCAATATCTCCATTCCGAGATTCAATCTATCCAACGGATTGAAATTTTACAAGGTTTGCGGGACGGAGAATTTGATGTGTTAATTGGGGTAAATTTGCTGCGGGAAGGGTTAGATTTGCCGGAAGTTTCCCTGGTAGCCATCATGGATGCGGACAAGGAAGGCTTTTTGCGGGCAGAACGATCTTTGATTCAAACCATTGGCCGGGCGGCCCGTCACATTCGCGGGCAAGCGATTTTATACGCCGATAATTTCACCGATAGTATGCAAAAGGCGATCTCCGAAACGGAAAGGAGGAGAAAAATTCAGCAAGAATATAATGAAAAGCATGGCATTACCCCCCAACCCATTAATAAGCGGGCCAACAATGCCATTTTGCAATTCCTGGATATTTCCCGCCGTTTAAATAGCCAACAGTTGGAAGAGGTGTATGAACAGGCCCAGGATTTACCCCTAGAAAAAATCCCCGATTTAATTCAACAATTGGAAGAAAAAATGCAGGAAGCAGCTAAAAAACAGGAGTTTGAAGTGGCCGCCACCTACCGAGACCGCATCCAACATTTACGAGATCGCCTTTTGGGTCACAAAAGTTAAATTGTCACCGCTCAACTCTTGATGGCATCAATGCTTTGGACACAGCGATCCCCAAAATTTTTTTCCCTTTTAGCAATGATTGGTCTATAAGCATTCGGCTATAATTTACTGCCAATTCCCTTGAAATAAACGAGTTGCACGATTACCTTATGCAAATCACTATTAACCTCGACGACTCCCTCCTTAACAAGGCTTTTCAACTCACTCATCTTTCGACTAAGGAAGAACTGCTTAATCTTGCCCTAGAAGAATTTGTGCGATCACGCCGTAAGAAAAACCTGTTTGACCTTGCAGGGCAAATTCAGTTTGCTGAGGATTTCGACCACAAAGATCTGCGGGACACTCGCTATGCTGCTGATTGATACTTCTGTTTGGATCAGCGTCTTTCGGGACCGTACAGGTCAAGTCCGCCAAAAACTCGAAACATTAATTGACGATCGTGATGTTTTTCTAGCACGTTTCACTCAGCTTGAGATGCTGCAGGGGAGTTTGAATGAAAAAGAGTGGATGCTGCTTTCCACCTATCTTGAAACTCAGGACTATGTGGAACTGACAAATGGTTCCTGGCAAAAAGCAGCGCGGATTTTCTATGATTTGCGTCGTCAGGGGCTAACGGTCCGCAGTCCAATTGATTGCTGTATCGCTCAAGTTGCATTGGAGAATAATTTACTGTTGGTTCACAATGATCGTGATTTTGAGACGATTGCCCAGGTGCGTTTACTCCAACACTTCCCGTTTCAGCTTTGAACTTTTTGTCAGGCGATCAGTTTCTGCCAAAATCTCCTATTTTCGTAACTATATTTGGTTTTATTTATGAAGCGCCATAACGCTTGGAGTCAAAATTTGATCTGATTCCATTCTCCCTCCTAATTCTGGCCCTGGAGCAACGGGCCAAACCGTGGTGCAATCCACCTGCCCAACTAATTGGGTGATGGTTTTTCCTGACCGGGGATCAACCCAGTCCGGCGCAATTTCTGCTAGGGGCACTAGCACAAACGGTCTAAACTGCATTTGAGGATGGGGAATGGTCAGCTTGGCCTGATCCAGTTGGCGATCGCCGTAGAAAATTAAATCCAAATCCAGAGTGCGGGGCCCCCATTTTTCCAAACGAATGCGGCCAAATTTTTGTTCAATGGTCAGCAAAATTTGCAACAACTCCGGGGGAGATAGACTGACCTGTAAGGTCACACAGCCATTGATATAATCCGGTTGCGGCGGTCCAAAGGCTTGGCTGCGGTACCAACTAGAACAGCGCTCCACTTCAATGCCCGCCACTGAAGCCAATTCGGCGATCGCTCCTTGGAGATTATCCAGCACTGGGCCGATGTTACCCCCCAAACCCACCACTGCCCCATGGCGTGGTTGCGGAAAATCTGTAGGGGAAGCGAGAGCCATATAGATAGGGACAGATAAGCTATTCCATCCTACCAAAAACTTTTAACCCCAAGCCCTCAGACCCCATTGACAATTCGATGGATTTGCCTGGTTTGTCGCAGAGTTTGAACGGATTGTTACTTCCATCGTCAACTTGGGAAACAACAATGGTCTACATCAACCATTCTTAAAACGTACTCACTGCTAAGATGGCGGTGAATTATTGCAAAAACTTTACAAAACTCCGACCATGCCTATGGGTTACCGACTTGCCACTGTCAAGCGTCTGATTCTGATTTGTCTCCTGGCCTTCACCCTAACGGTGATCATTCCCCCTGCTACAGCGCAAATAGTTTTTTCTGCGGGGGGAACCGATAGCAGTCAGAGTGCCTCCACTACTCCCTGGTGGGATACCAATAAAGCAAGACGTTGTGGCCGGCTCTGGTGCAGTGATGTGTTTTTGCGGGGCAGTTCCCAAGTCACCTTCACCGTGGGGTTAATTCCTAACCCAGAGGAAAGTTCCCAAGCAGCTGCCCAGGCGATCGAAAATCGGGCTAAGCAAGTGGAATCAATTTTTAATTCCATTTATTCTCGGTTAACTGGCTTGAATACAGTGGAAATTCCTGAGAAGAACGTGCAATTTCTTCGTTCCAAGGTTTTTGATCTGAGGCAATCTCGCTTTGGTTATCACTCTAGCCCTGGTAATTGGGGGGAAACGGCCCCGCCCCCTCCTAGCCCCCCAGGCTCCACCAATGCCACACCCGAAACTAAGGAAGACAACCAAGAAAACAGTTCAGTTGAGCGGAGAACCCCTACCACTTCTTTCCGTAACGCTCCCCAGAGTGCTATCCGAATTATTTCTTCCCCAGCGCCTAATTTAGCCAGTGTGGACGCCGACGAAATCCATCCCCTCACCCCCAACGTGGAAGTGGGCATTCAGAACAATGAGACAGTAATTTTTGTACCGAGTCAGCCAGCCCTGGGCCTAGCGCAGCAAACCATTGTTACGGTCAACCAAGCTGACGAAATTATTAATGGTAAGCCCATCAATTTATTGGCCCATGAATGGCGCGACAAAATACAAAGTAGTTTTGATAAGGCTTTATGGGGCCACGAACTGGATCGTCAACATCCTTGGGACCGTTATTACATCAGTGGTGCCTTTATGGTGGTGGCCTTGGCGATCGTCGCCGTTATGGGTTTAATTCGGTCTTTTTTCTACCGTCGAGACCGCTATCTACGCCAAGAGTTAAAAATTTTAGCCCAGTCCATCACTAAAGACATTGAAGTAGAAAGTGCTGAATCATTGCGCTTAGCTAGCCAAGAAGCGTCAGATTCCCCAGAAGCCAACCCCGATCGCCAAGGGGAAGAGGAGGAGAATGGCCATAGGGTGCCATCTAAGGAGGACAGTTTTCCTGGGTATATGCCCCTCGCCAACCAATTTAAACATCGGGTTAACCATGCTTGGCAAAACATCGGCGATTTAGCCAGCTTAAATTTACGGCGGCAAACCCTACTCAAACAACGTCGTAACTTTGCCCTATTAATGTGTTGGACTTTATTATGGCTGCAGATTTCCTGCATTTTTATTGTGGGAGCATTTATCGTTTATGTTTTTCCCTCTACCCGACCCTTTACCTTGTTGTTTATTGGCCAAGCCATGTATTTTCCCCTGCTTTGGATCGGGGTGACTTTAATCGATAAAGTGTGCGGTATTTTTGTTGACGGCTTTCTCAATAATTGGGCTAAAGAACAGCAATCCTATAACGAACAATCTAACCGTTACACCCTCAGGGTCATGACCTATTCCCCAGCGATCAAGGGAGGAATTTCGGCACTGCTGACTATTTTCGGCATCCTGGGCACCATTGCGCTATTTGGCATTAACCCTTTGGTGTTAGCTAGTTTTGGCGGCGTTGCCTTTGTGCTAGCTTTTCTGGGGCGCAACGTGGTGGAAGATATGCTCAATGGCACCCTCATTCTTTGGACAGACCGCTATGCCATCGGTGACGTGGTGCAAATTGGCGATGTTTTTGGTCTGGTGGAGAATATGAATATTTACATCACCCAGTTGCGGGGCCCCGAGGGCCGTTTGAGCACCATTCCCAACGGTAAAATTTCCGTAGTCCAAAATTTGACTAAGGATTGGTCCAGGGCGGAATTTATTGTGGAAATTGACCAGTCCAGTAATGTGGATAAAGCCCTTAATTTAATTCGGGTTGTTTCTGAACAAATGCGGGAAGATCCACTCTGGCAAGAGAAAATTTTGGAACCGGCGGCCATTTTGGGGGTGGATGACATTGCTTCTAAGGGGATTCGGCTCCAGGTGTGGATTAAAACCCAAGCAGGACAACATTGGCCCGTGGGCAGGGAATTTCGCCTCAGAATGAAAAAGGCTTTTGAGTTGGCTGGTATTGCTCTGGGGGCTCCCCAGCAGAGGATTGTGTATCATCATCAGGGTCAAAAAAGTAATAACAGCAACGGTAAAACCGATGGCTCCACTAAGGCGATCGCCTTGGGGCCGAATTTTCCCCAGGAATATAATTAGCCCTTAGACTGGCCGACATAGGCCACTGTCCTTCCTCCCCAAAGCCAATGAGTGACACCGTCCAACCCATTATCGAATTGCGTGGTGTGAGCCAGAGCTTTGGCCCTAAAGTTATCCTCGACGATGTGGACCTAAAAATTTATCCAGGGGAAGCGGTGGGGGTAATTGGACCATCGGGGACGGGCAAATCAACTATTTTGCGCATTGTGGCCGGCTTGCTCACCCCCGACAGTGGCGAGGTCGTTGTCCATGGCCACCGCCGTCAACGTTCCATTGAAGAAGGGGAAAAAGCTTTAGGGGTGGGTTTAGTGTTTCAGCAGTCGGCCCTGTTTGACTCCCTCACTGTGGCGGAAAATGTTGGTTTCACCCTCTACCGAGATTCAGACCTGCGCCCGAGAGAAATTAGGGCCATTGTGGAAGAGAATTTGGAGTTGGTGGGCCTGCCAGGTATTGGCGATCGATTTCCGGCAGAGTTGTCCGGCGGCATGCGTAAACGGGTCAGTTTGGCCCGGGCGATCGTCATTAATCCTGAACAACATCAGCAATATAAAAACATTTTGCTTTACGATGAACCCACCGCGGGGCTAGACCCAGTGGCATCCACCAGAATCGAGAGTCTAATTCGCCATCTCCTCAGCCAGGATCATGTTTGTTGTTGTTATCTAATTGTTACCCACCAATTCAGCACCATTGAACACACCACAGACCGGATTATCTTTCTTTACGATGGCAAAATTCAGTGGGATGGTTCTACAGCGGACGCCTACCAATCTGATCATCCTTTATTGAAGCAATTTTTCTCCGGTAGCATCGACGGTCCGATTAGTTGATTATTGTTTTAATTAAGTTGTGATTTGAGCTTAATGTAGTTAAATTCAAATCAGTTTTGAGGGAGGTTTGATGAATTTTAAATTAATACCCTAAAAGTCCATTGATTTGCCCTTGATTTTATCAGTTTTATGCCATCGCCATCAGTCCAATTTAGCCTTGATGAACGCCATCCCCACCATATTGCTGAGGTAATTGAAACCAGCACCACCGGTTTTTTAGCCCAATGTTTGGAACCGGAGGAATTAACCTTTCCTATCATGCCCGCCTTTGGTAGCTGGGTGAAAGCCACAGATGAAGATTCGGGCAATACCATTTTTGCGGTGGTTAGTTACGCCACCACCATGCCCATCGACTCCATTCATCGAGCCAGGGCCCTTGGTCTTTCCTTGGGGGAACTGCGGGAACAACAGCCCCAAATTTTTGCCATGTTGACCACAGAATTTCAAGCGGCGATCGTGGGTTTTCAGAGTCAAGAGACCGGCCCTAATGGCCGTGGCCCCCGTCCCGGTAGGATATTTCACTATTTACCGCCCCGCCCGCCCCAAATTCACCAGGCAGTGTTCCAGTGCGATCGCCAAGAAGTGATACAGTTTACCGATTCTCCAGATTTTCTACGTATTCTTTTGCAAATTACCGATGCCCCCGTTGATGCCCTGATTGCGGCTGCTCTGAGGGAAATTTATCTACTCCGCCAAGGCGATCGGGCCTGGCTAGTAAGCGTTGGCCGTCACCTCAGTTTGCTCCTCAAAGATGACTACGATCGCCTGCGCCATATCCTTGGTCAAGTCCATTTTTAAGGACGGCGGTGGTTCCATTGCAGAGTAGCGGCATCAAACAATTATGCGAATTTTATCTAATGTCAATCTGACGGGACTATTAATAGTCCTCCTTGCCGCCATTTTCTTTTGTTTTCATAACGTCATTGTCCGAATTTTATATTCCCAGCAAAATATTTTAGGTATTTGGCAAGTGGGTGGTTTTGTCACTCCGACCCTGAGCCATTCTTTTCTCCTTCTATTGCTGAGAATGCTTTGGGTAGTACCGCTCATGGCCCTGATTTCCCAACGTCTCTATGGCAATACCTGGCGGGAAATTAATCAACTGAAACAGGCTTCCCATCGCTCAATAATTTGGGAGGCCCTGGGCTGTGGATTTTTAATGTTTCTCTACCTAGTTTTGCTCTACATTTCCATCAGCTACATTCCCACCGGCATCGCCATCACCCTATTTTTTACTTACCCGATCTTTACAGCGTTATTGGCGTGGCGACTATTCAACGATGTGCCCAGTTTATTGCGCTGGCTAGTGATTGGTTTAACGTTAATAGGCACATTTTTAACCATTCCCTATGGCTACGGTGGGGAGCAACAAACATTGGCCATAGGCATCGGCACTGGCATTGCTTCCGGCATTGTCTATGCTGGCTATACGGTATTTGCCCAAAGGAGCTTTCAACGACTCCATCCAGTCCCCTTTACCTGGATCAGTTTTGCCACCACCCTGATTCTTTCCATACTGTGCTTAATCATTTGGCATCCCAACGAAGGTAATTTACCCTGGTTAGCCATTGCCATTGGCTCCCTGTTGTCGGCTTTATTCACCTTAGCGGGCCATGTTCTGAATAACTGGGGCATCCATTTAATCGGTGCCAGTCGAGCGGCCATTATTGGGGCAACTAATCCGGCTTTAACGGTGGTGCTGGCGGGATTGGCTATTCAAGAAAGCCTCACCAATATCCAAATTCTAGGGGTGTGTCTCGTTACTTTCAGCATTGCTTTACTTAATTACGAAAAAATTAGTCCTAGTACGGAGAAAAATGCCTTAAAATAGCCACAAAAAAGAGCAGGAGACGCTACTCCCGCCCTGATTTTTCCTAGTGTTATTTCTGTTGAATGGCCCAAACTAGAATCAAAGTTTAAACCCCAAAGGATTTACCACAACCACAGGTTTGATTGGCGTTAGGATTGGTAAACTGGAAGCCTCCACCGATGAGAGCATTGCTGTAGTCCAGCATCAAGCCATAGAGATATAGCAAACTTTTCCGGTCGCAGATAATCTGAAAACCTTCATAGTCAAACACTTCATCATGTTCCGTTGCCCGGTTTGGTTCTTCAAAATCCATCATGTAGGACATGCCAGAACAACCCCCTTGGCGTACCCCCACCCGTAAACAAAGATCTTTGCCCTGTTGTTCTTTCAGGGCCAGGAGGTGTTTGAGGGCCGCATCGGAAAGTTGAATGCCTTTGGCTTGGGTGGCGGTGGCTTGGCTCATGATAATGCGTTACTCCTATGGAAAATTTAGGGGAAAATTAAAAGAAATTGAAAATCTAAAGTTACAAGATGCCGTCGGAAAAATTTGCAGTGCCCGTAGGAATTCCCAACGCTAAAGCTTTGGTAATATCGGTTACTTTGGCTTAGTTTATCGAGTCGGAACTGCTTTTCAGCCATTGCCGAGTCAGGAGAATTCCATTGGCTATGCCTGGGGCACAGTGGCTAACCTAGATTGGCAGCGGGACAAAGAAAATTTAGTCTTGCTAATTTTGGCAAAAATACACAAACAGTTTCCTTTCCATCTTAGCGAGAACGGGGGAGGCTGTCTGTGGTAATTCCCCTATGGCAACAATTGAGTTCCGCCCAGGGCCTTTCTTCAACCTTACACCAATGGCCATGGGGATTCTGAATCTCGGTCCTTCCGGTTCAACGGGGCACTGCGGTTTGTTCCACAATGGCGGTGATCACATCATCAATGCCAATGCCATCAAGCTGGGCTTCCGGTCGTAGGATTAAACGGTGACGTAATAGGGGTGGGGCAACGGTTTTGAGATTATCCGGTAATAAGTATTCCTGCCCATTTAGCCAAGCATCGGCCTTGGCGGCTTGCAACCAACGGAGGGAGGCCCTAGGGGAAGCTCCAATCAAAACATCGGGGTGATAGCGGGTTTTTTCCACCAGGGCCAAGAGGTAATCCAAAAGTTTTTCATCCACTGTAATATCCTCCACCAATCGCCGGCTGGCCAAAATTTCTTCTACGGTAGCAATGGTGGTTAACTGCTCCAGGTCTTGCCGTTGGGCATGGAAACCCCGCTGGAAATTGACCAACATTTGTTTCGCTGCGGCCTGGGGGGGATAGTCCACCACTAGCTTAAATAAAAAGCGGTCTAGTTGGGCTTCCGGTAGGGGATAGGTACCTTCAAATTCCAAGGGGTTTTGGGTGGCCACTACCCAGAATAGAGCTGGTAGCGCATGGGTCTGGCCATCGAGGGTCACTTGTTGCTCTTCCATCGCTTCCAACAGAGCAGACTGAGTTTTGGGAGGAGTGCGGTTGATTTCATCCGCTAGCAAAATTTCGGTAAACACTGGGCCCTGTTTGAGGCTAAAGGCCTGCTGGTTGAAGTCAAACACGTTTACCCCCACCATGTCGGACGGCAACATATCCGGGGTTAGTTGTACCCGCCTAAATTGGGATTGGATCGATTGGGCTAGGAGTTTTACCAACAGAGTTTTGCCCGTACCCGGCACCCCTTCTATGATCACATGGCCCCCGGCCAACAGAGCCACCAGTAATTCCTGGATGAGATGGGGTTGGCCCACCAAAAATGTTTCCAAATGGCCACGGAGTTCGTTAAACAGGGGACGGGTCATAGGGTTTGGTCAAGGGAAGGAAAATCGAGCAATTGATGGCAATGGCAGTTTTAGCAGAGTTGATTGGCAAAAGCCCTAAAAACACCGAAATAAACGCAAAACATTAACTCAATCAGCCCCCATAATGGGCAGTTACTCCACCCCACTAGGTTTGAGACCATTGCCCAATGGATTTTAACTAGAGGGAGGTAGTTGGGCTTGCAGTTGTTGCCATTGTTTTAACCATACCCGTAAGTCACTCTCATTTTTGGGCAATTTGTCTGGGTGGCTAAGGTTGGTTAGTAAGGCCGCAGTAGCTTCACTTTCCTTGGCCTTGGGCAAATTGCCTAATCGCCTCTGTAGGGAGGGACTTTCCGCCTGGAGCAATTGTTGCACCACAAATTGAGGTCGATCGCCTTTTTCCAACACCTGGGCAAGGGCATGGATATAGGCTTGATTATTGTTGCTAGTCAGACTAGGTGGTGCTTGGGGTTGGCCAAAACGTCGGTTCCCAAAAATGACTAGGAGAATCACAGCCACTAGGGATTGCAGAAAAACTAGCATTAGGGGCGTGTTTTGCAGATAGGCCCACACCGATGCCACCCCTTCCTTCTGGAGGGTTTCCGTATCCTTATAGCCGTGTAAATATTCATCCACCCAGAGGGGATGATTACCTTCCGTCAGTAAAGATTGGAGCAGGGCAAAGTTGCCTGGGTCATCCTGAAAAGCATTGGCCGCCAAAAAGGGCGGTACCACCCAGATAATTTCTCCCTTGCCTTGCCGTTGCCGCCAAATGAGGGTGCCGTATTCGTCCGCTAATATTTTCCCTTCCTTTTGGGGCGATCGCCTTCTGCCCTGAATGCGTACCGGGCCCTGGTCACTAACTACGGTTTGATTAAAGGGAGCTTCGGTCAATTCGGCCCATCGTCCTAGGTAAACCAAACGATTACCACTGGCTACCCACTCCCGCTCCTGGGGGGTGACATTACCGCCATCTCCATAGGGCGCAATGTTAGTGATCGGTCGGGGGTCAATTCTTAGTAAAGTTACCGGGGTTGGTAAATTGGTGAGTTCGTCCCCCGGTTTACGCCACCGCTCTACGGGGTTTCCCCTTTGTTCCATCCATTGCCACCAAGCGCCATAGCCCCCCGGATTAGTACTATAGGTGGACCCCTGCAGATGGTCTGCCCGCCCGGTTCCTGCCCACAGTAATGCCCCCACCGCCACCACGGCGATCGCCAGCAGAATAATCAAATTACGACGGGATTTAAATAACATTGGCAACGGCGGACCAAGACCCACAGATCAGAACATCAGAGAACAAAACCTAGTTGGTGACCACAAAACGGTGGCCGAGGGAATTATCCACCATAGCTGGCAAAAAAATGTGGAAATTACTACCTTGTCCGGGGCGACTGTGGACAGTGATTTTGCCACCCCACCGTTCCACTAGGCGATGGACAATGGTCAAACCCAACCCCGCCCCCTGTGTTCCCGAGGAAGTATTTTGCCCCCGGAAAAAACATTCAAATAAATGGGGGATGTCCGCTCTGGCAATGCCACAACCACTATCATTCACCACAATTTCCACCTGAAATTCCTGGTGATAGGCTTTAATTTGCACTCTTCCCACAGAGTCAGTGAATTGCAGGGCATTTTCTAATAATCTTTGCAGTATGGCTTGCAAATCCGCCCGAGAACAGGCCACTGGAGGACAGTTTTCCACCACAGTAGAGTTCAAGGTAATTGATTTTTCTGCAGCGATGGGTTGGTAAATACCGATTACCCCCATAATGCAATCGGCAATTGACACTGATTCCGGGGAGGGGGCAGTGGCATCAATTTCCAACAACGCCTGTAAACCAGTGATCAAATCAGTTTGGCGATCACAATTTTGTCTAATTAAGTCTAAATATCGCTGGCGGGCTTCCTTTTTGTGTTGAAAAGATTCCAACAATTGCAGTGCTGTTTTGGTATTGGTGAGGGGAATACCCAATTCCCGAATCAAATTAACCACAAAGGAGTTGGCGATCGCCGTATAATTCGGCTGCTTATTATCATTACTCGTAATTTTTTTGAGCGGTGGTCCCATCCCCTGCACCAGTTGATTAACCAAATCCAAATCAGCGCTGGAGGGCAGCTTCTCCGGTGCGAACAAATCCACTGGCAAATCGTCCGCCACCACCAATAATTGTTTTAATTGATTTAAATAATGCCCAATCACCTGTGGAGAAAAGCTTTGTAAAATATTGACTACCTTGGGGTTTTCCGGGGATTCATTCAGCAAAATTAAGAGGCTAATTTCGGCGCTGAGAAAACAGAAAAAACTTTCCCCCTGCCAATGGGTATCAACTTCCAAAAGCAATGGGCTAATGGTTGTTTTTAGGTCCAACCTCAACCCCGCCACCGGCCCCGGCTCATCCCCATCCCCGGGACGACACCAATATAAATGCTTCAACAACCCTGTTTGACTATAGTCGGCGATCGCCGTTTGCCAGGGAGATTGCCCACTAAACTTAGCCCAAACACTGCACTGAATCTGGTTATCAGCCAAAATCAGACAAATACTCTTAAACCAATTAACCGCCGCCGCCGTTCCCAACGTGTGCAGGGTATGGGGAGCCTGCCCCTGAACCAATCTGAACATGGATGGTGATCACTCCAATTTTTTGTGGCCATGGCCTTGGGAGAACCTAACCTAATTATGGCCACTAGGGGGATTTTTAAACCGATTTTGGGCTTCTTGGAAAGCATTTCGCATCACCGCTTGGATTTTTTGTGGATCTGGTTTCTTGCCCCCCATCAAATCCCCAAAATAAACACAGGCCCCTTCCCCCAAAGACCAGGTGTAGGCCGCTGCCCAGGATGCCGCCACCACGGAACCAAATCCCGGCACAAATTTAATCAGTTCTCGCCCCACTGCCTGGGCCAAAAATCCCCCCGCAATGGCACTGACCACCACCCCTGCCTGGGAAGGGGTCAACACTTGCCCATAGAGTTTACCCAGCAATCCCACCAAGGAAACTTGGAGCGCCGTCAGCACGGGCATCGTCGCAAAGGGGAGGGGTACTGCGGCCAAGGTTGCCGCCATGACAGAAAAAGCCAAAATATACCGGCGGGCCACATCCCGGTAAATGTTGCCCAGTCGCTTGCCCGTTTCCCCATCCAATAGTTGATGCAGGGTTTGGGCTTCGGCCTTGGGGAGTCTCTCCGCCAGGCGATCGCGCAGCGCTGTTAGACCGTAAAACTCAGGGCTATAGCCATCTTCTTCCCTGGTAAAATCCACCATCACCGCTCCGTCAATCCAGGGACCAAAATTTTTGGTAATGGCGGCGAAGGCCCGCTCTATTTCCGGTTGGTCGGGGGGATAGGGGGGATGGTCATCGCTGGGGTGGGGGTAAATTTCATGGAGACAGGTCACCACCAACAGGCAGGGAATTTGGGGATAGGCGGTTTTTAAATCCTCAATAATTTGCCGGAGGGTGTCGGTGGCAAAATCGGTAATTTTGACAGTAAGCAGTAAAATTTTCGCCGCTGGATTAACCTCCTGCGGGTCGGCTAGCTCTGTCTTGAGCTCTTCAATTAAAGATTGGGTGTCGTGGCCCAAATCCCCCAAACCAACGGTGTCGGTGAAAATTAACAGAGGAAGCTCTGGCGAAGGGTAGGCATAGCGGGCGGTGTTTTGGGTGTGGGGCTGGAAACCTTGGCCGACTATGGCAGCGGAGGCCCCGGTTAATCCCCTTACCAAAGAGCTTTTCCCAGATTGAGGTTTGCCAATAAGCAAGGCTTCCGTGGTGGGTAGTTCCTGACGCAATTGGGCCAAGATGTCGGCAATTTCGGCTTCATCCACCCAAAGGCGGTCTAGGAGCTTTTTTTTCCAATACTCCAGGGGCAGGAGGTTTTGCAGATGCTGACGGGTGTTTTGCCACCATGTATGAATTGGCCAAGTTTGCTCTGGTTGGTCGGACGGAGCTAGGGGGTGATTGGGATGGGTAATAATTTCCTGGTCAATTTTGTCTGGGTTTTTGGCTTCGTTGACCTCGGGCTGGGGAGAATTGGGGGGAAGAACCATGGCCGCTGGGGAAAAATGCTACACAGGATGGGGGAACTGACGGGCCTCGGACAACGGCCAGAATCAGCTACCTAGGTGATCTTGGCAATTTTCTGCGGCGATCGCCAGGGGGATTGCCGTCCTTGCTGGGGGTCTAGACAAAAAACAAAAAACTAAGAATCGGTTGCGACAGCGTGATATGATCGCTTCTGGCTTAGGGTAGGTGGTCCTTGATTACCAAGGAAGACCATTGCCCAAACTCCATTTCTCACCTTGCTAGTAGTCAGAGTGTGACACCGCCAACTCCATCGTCCGAGGGTCAAAATTTCCCCAGTGCCCCTGCCCCGAAGCTTATGGAAGCGGAAACGGTAGTGGATAACGGAATGGCTGACTTTTACCGGTTGCAACGGCAGTTGTTGACCTGGACCCTGGTGGCTACGGCGATAATTTTTGTCTGTGTTGTCTGGGCCTATTCCCTCAATATAGCTTTAAATTATTTGCTCGGAGCACTGGTGGGACTGATATACCTCAAGCTATTGGCAAAAGATGTGGAAAGGATCGGAACCCAGTCTGGGCGGGCTGGGGTGAAAGGTTTAGCAGTTTTTGTTGGGCTGATCATCATCGCCACCCAAAGGGAAAGCCTCGAGGTTTTACCTATTTTTCTGGGATTCCTAACCTATAAAGCTGCGATCATTTTCTATATGCTGCAAAGCGTGTTTACGCCCACAGCGGATTAGATGATGAGAGGTTGAAGAAAGGTCTGGGCTATGGACTAGCTTAGTCCCGGGTAGTATCTCCTAGTTTATGCAAGGGAGCCTTTCCTGGTTGCTAAGGTTTGTTGAGTGCCAACAGCTTTCCTCTTTACCCCGTCAATCTCACCGAATAACAATGTTAGCTGGTTTGAGTGTTTTAAATTTGTTTCCTCTAGCTGCCCTGGAAGTGGGTCAGCAGTGGTATTGGGAAATTGGGAACCTCAAATTACACGGGCAAACATTTGCAACCTCTTGGTTTGTCATTTTATTGCTGGTAATTGCTTCCCTCGCGGCTACGCGAAATGTGCAACGGGTTCCCAGCGGCATCCAAAACCTCATGGAATATGTGCTGGAGTTCCTCCGGGATCTGGCACGGAACCAACTGGGGGAAAAGGAATACCGCCCTTGGCTACCGTTTATCGGCACATTGTTTCTGTTTATTTTTGTATCTAACTGGTCCGGGGCTCTATTACCCTGGAAGCTAATTCACATCCCCGATGGAGCAGAATTGGCGGCCCCCACCAACGATATCAATACAACTGTTGCCCTGGCGTTGCTTACCTCCTTGGCCTACTTCTATGCAGGTCTCAGGAAGAAGGGGTTGGGGTATTTCGCCAACTATGTGCAACCCATTCCCGTTCTTTTACCCATCAAGATTTTAGAAGACTTCACTAAGCCCCTTTCCCTGAGCTTCCGTTTATTTGGTAACATCCTTGCGGACGAGTTGGTGGTGGCAGTGCTTGTACTGCTTGTGCCTTTACTTGTACCTTTACCCCTGATGGCATTGGGTTTATTCACCAGTGCGATCCAGGCCTTGGTGTTTGCCACTTTAGCCGGAGCCTATATCCATGAGGCGATCGAGTCTGAAGGTGAAGAGCATTAGCCCTCCGGTGTAAGATCTCTACGGCCATGGTGGTTTGACCCCTTGCGGTTGACCTGCCCTGCCCGATGCTTGCCTGGGCCCATGCTCCCCCCAGGAGTTGTCCGTTTCCCCAGGTCTATTTTTAATCTGGTGGAAATTTACTCCGAAAATCCTAAACTTTACTGTCGTTTTGTTAGCTAAAAGGAAAAAAATTATGGATTCTACCGTTGCTGCCGCTTCTGTCATTGCCGCTGCCCTTGCTGTTGGTTTAGGGGCGATCGGTCCTGGTATTGGTCAAGGTAATGCTTCTGGCCAAGCCGTGTCCGGTATTGCTCGCCAACCCGAAGCTGAAGGAAAAATTCGGGGTACTTTGCTGTTGACCCTGGCATTCATGGAATCCTTGACAATTTACGGTCTGGTTATCGCCCTCGTATTGTTGTTCGCCAACCCCTTCGCGTAAGGACGGATTCGTAGCCCGAGACGTGAGTTGATCGCGTCTCCTCACCCCGCCAATCCGCTATTCGTTGGGTTTGTGGGGATTATTCCGCTAATCCCTGACCTAGTTTTTGTAAAACAATGTTTGATTTTGATGCCACCCTGCCCCTGATGGCATTGCAGTTCGTGGTTCTCGCGTTCCTGCTCAATGCCATTTTCTACAAGCCGATGAATAAGGTTTTGGATGAACGGGCTGATTACATTCGCACCAATGAAGAGGATGCCCGGGAGCGGTTAGCCAAGGCCAAGGCGATTACCCAGGAGTATGAGCAACAGATTACCGATGCCCGTCGGCAGTCCCAGGCTGTGATCGCTGATGCCCAAGCGGAAGCTAGGCGTTTGGCGGCGGAAAAGATTGCGGAGGCCCAACGGGAATCCCAACGGCAGAAGGAAACGGCGGCGCAGGAAATCGAGGCCCAACGGCAGTCGGCTCTGAGTTCTTTGGAACAGGAGGTGGCTGCCCTGAGTGATCAGATTTTGCACAAATTGTTAGGCCCTGAATTGATTAAATAAGTGCCCTATAGACTTAGTTGCCATTATGCTTAATACCTTGTTCATCCTAGCGGCCGAAGCCCATGCGGCGGGGGAAGGGGGGTTCGGAATCAATTTAGATTTTTTGGAAGCCAACCTCTTTAACCTGGCCATTTTGCTGGGAATTATTATTTACTATGCGCCGAAAACCTTGGGTAAAATCCTTGGCGATCGCCGTCAAAAAATTGCTGATGCCATTGAAGAGGCTGAGACTCGCCAACGCAAATCTGCCCAGATTTTAGCGGAGGAAGAGAAAAAATTGGCCCAAGCTAAGGCTGAGGCCGCCCGCATTGTCCAGGACGCGGGTCAACGGGCAGAGGTGGCTAAACAGGAAATTGCAGCCCAGACGGAAACCGACCTACGCCGGATGCAAGAAACAGCGGCCCAGGATTTGGGTGCCGAGCAGGACCGGGTCATTGCGGAATTAAAGCGCCGCATCGCTGAACAGGCAGTGGCCAAGGCCGAAGCTGACCTGCGCGATCGCCTCAATGAGGATACCCAGGATCGGTTAATCGAACGCAGTATTGCCCAATTGGGAGGTCGTTAATGAAAAGTTCTATGTACAGCAGTAAAATTGCTGAACCCTATGCCCAGGCATTGATGGGACTGGCCCAACAGCAAAACCTAACGGAGGCTTTTGGTGAAGACCTGCGCTCCATTTTGGCTCTACTGAATGAATCTCCGGATTTAGCCGCCGCCCTTTCTAGCCCGGTGGTCAAGGACGAAGATAAAAAATCTGTGCTGCGTTCTGTGATGGGAGAAGGGGGCAATGGCTACCTGATCAACTTCCTGATGTTGTTGGTGGATAAACGCCGGATCATTTTCCTCGAAGCCATTTGCGAGCAATACCTGGTCCTGTTGCGACAGTTCACCAATACAGTGTTAGCCGAAGTGACCTCCGCCCTCAAGCTCACCGATGCCCAAAAGGATCAGGTGAAAGAGAAAGTTAAACAACTTACCGGAGCCCAGTCGGTGGAATTGGTAACCAAAATCGATGGAGATATTCTGGGGGGCATTGTCATCAAAGTCGGTTCCCAGGTGTTCGATTCCAGTTTACGGGGTCAACTCCGCCGGGTTGGTCTAAGTCTCGGGACCGCCCTCTAGCAGTTAGTTTGGTCGCCCAGCGACGCTTTATATTCACTTTTTCAACGGAAAATTAAGACTATGGTAAGCATTAGACCCGACGAGATTAGCAGTATCATCCGCCAGCAAATCGAGTCCTATGATCAGAGTGTGCAGGTGTCCAATGTGGGCACAGTGCTCCAGGTAGGGGATGGTACCGCCCGGATTTATGGTCTGGAACAGGTGATGTCCCAGGAGTTACTGGAGTTTGAAGACGGCACCATTGGTATTGCCCTCAACCTGGAAGAAGATAACGTCGGTGCAGTGTTGATGGGAGATGGCATCAATATTCAAGAAGGCAGTACCGTTAAAACCACCGGCCAGATTGCCCAAATTCCCGTAGGGGATGCCATGGTGGGTCGGGTTGTGGATTCCCTCGGTCGTCCCATCGACGGTAAGGGTCCCATTACTTCCTCTGCTACCCGTTTGTTGGAATCTCCGGCCCCTGGGATTATTGAACGGAAATCCGTTTGTGAGCCCATGCAAACCGGCATTACCGCCATCGACGCCATGATTCCCATTGGTCGGGGTCAGCGGGAATTGATCATTGGGGACCGTAAAACTGGTAAAACGGCGATCGCCATTGACACCATCATTAACCAGAAGTCCGAAGACGTGGTTTGCGTTTACGTGGCGATCGGTCAAAAGGCTTCCACCGTAGCCCAAATCATCGATACCCTGACCGACAAAGGGGCCATGGACTACACCATTGTGGTAGCCGCTAATGCCAACGACCCCGCCACTCTGCAATATTTGGCCCCCTACACCGGTGCCACCTTGGCGGAACACTTCATGTATCAAGGCAAGAGCACCTTGGTAATCTATGACGATTTGACCAAACAAGCCCAGGCTTACCGGCAAATGTCCCTGTTGATGCGTCGTCCCCCCGGTCGGGAAGCTTACCCCGGTGACGTATTCTACATCCACTCCCGTTTGTTGGAGCGGGCCGCTAAATTGAGTGATGCCCTCGGTGGTGGCAGCATGACCGCCCTGCCGGTGATTGAAACCCAAGCCGGGGACGTATCTGCTTATATTCCCACCAACGTAATTTCCATTACCGACGGTCAAATTTTCCTTTCCACCGACCTGTTCAACGCTGGTTTCCGTCCTGCCATTAATGCTGGTATTTCGGTAAGTCGGGTAGGTTCCGCCGCCCAAACCAAAGCCATGAAAAAAGTGGCTGGTAAATTGAAACTGGAATTGGCCCAGTTTGCTGAACTAGAAGCCTTTTCCCAATTTGCTTCTGATTTGGATGCCGCCACCCAAGCCCAATTGGCCCGGGGTCAACGGTTACGCCAACTGCTGAAACAGCCGGAAAATTCTCCATTGTCCGTGTGGGAACAGGTGGCCATCAGCTACGCTGGTTTGAATGGTTACATTGACACCATCCCCGTGGAAAAAGTGACGGAATTTGCCCAGGGTCTGCGGGATTACCTCAAGGCCAACAAAGCCAAGTACGTGGAAATTATCGGTAGCCAAAAAGCTCTTACCGAAGAAGCGGAAACTTTGTTGAAAGAAGGGATTAAAGAATTCACCCAAGGTTTTGCCGCCTAATCAATGCCCAAGTCGGTGAGTTGGGGGGAAGGGTCTGGGCCGAGCTCGACTTTTCCCCACCCCTGATTTTAGGGATCCACATTTAGGCTCCAGAACAATTAAAAAGATAAATTTAACGGGTGTAACGTCCTATGCCTAACCTCAAAGCGATTCGTGACCGGATTCAGTCGGTCAAAAATACCAAAAAAATTACTGAAGCCATGCGCCTAGTGGCGGCCGCCAAAGTACGTCGAGCCCAGGAACAGGTACTTTCCACCAGGCCCTTTGCCGATGCCCTCGCCCAGGTGCTATACAATCTGCAAAATCGTCTTTCCTTTGCAGAAACAGAATTACCCTTATTTGAACAGCGGGAACCTAAAGCGGTGGCCCTCCTGGTGGTCACTGGTGATCGGGGGTTGTGCGGTGGTTATAACGTCAACGCCATTAAGCGAGCAGAGCAACGGGCCAAGGAATTAAAAAGCCAAGGCATTGCAGTCAAACTAGTGTTGGTGGGCAGTAAGGCCAAACAGTATTTCGGCCGGCGGGATTACGCTGTGGCCGCCAGCTACGCCAACTTAGAACAAATTCCCAACGCTTCCGAAGCGGCTCAAATTGCCGATTCTCTGGTGGCTTTGTTTGTTTCCGAGGCAGTGGATCGGGTGGAGTTGATTTACACTCGGTTTGTTTCTTTGATTAGCTCCCAACCTGTGGTCCAAACCCTGTTTCCCCTCTCTCCCCAGGGATTGGAAGCCCCCGATGATGAAATTTTCCGGCTGATTACCAGGGGCGGTAAATTCCAGGTGGAAAGGGAAAAACTAGAATCTCCGGTGGAGAGTTTTCCCCAGGATATGATTTTTGAGCAGGATCCGGTGCAAATTCTCGAGGCTTTGTTGCCTCTTTACAATACCAACCAATTACTGCGGGCTCTGCAGGAATCGGCGGCCAGTGAGTTGGCGGCTCGGATGACGGCCATGAGTAATGCCAGTGACAATGCTGGACAGTTAATTGGCAGTTTGACCCTGTCCTATAACAAGGCTCGTCAGGCGGCCATTACCCAGGAATTGTTGGAGGTGGTAGCTGGGGCTAATTCCCTCTAACCCATTTAGTGATCTTTTTACACGGCTCCTGCCCTTCGGGGTGGGAGTTTTTCTGTTTCAAGGTCTTGGTTTCCCTCTATCGCTTCGGGTCTAACCATATCGAGGTTTAGGGAACAATCCAGTTGCAGCTTACGATAGTTTACCAAGGGCCAGATGTGGTGCCAACATTGGGCGATTTGTTGAACTTGACCGTTGACGATTTGATTCCATGGCTCGACAACGCTGAGCCTTTTGTTAACTAATGTCACCTCAACCCTGGGCTGAATCTTTGCTGAGACTGGACCAAGCGGCGATCGCCTGTTGGTGAATTAATTGCCAGGGCTGACCGGTGGCTTTGGCCAGGGCGGCACAATCGACAAATTCGGGGTGGGCATTGAGAATAATTTTTGTACCGGCCTGATAGCTGTAGGCCACTTTGATGCGGATGGAGCCATGGGCAATAACCACAGTTTGCCATTCCCGTTCCAGGGCATAGCGCTGTTGTTGGCGTACTCGGACACCAAGACTAGTGGTTTCCCGGAAGAGTAAATTGAGGCAGTGATTTTGATTTTCTGGCGCACAAAGCACAGTGAGTAAAATGCCAGGGCGGGATTTCTTCATGGCGATCGCCTGGGTGAAAACATCGATCGCCCCTTGGTGGAGCAAACTTTCCAGTAGATAACCCACGGCCTGGGGTTGGAGATCATCCAATTGGGTTTCCAGCACAGTGATAGTTTCCAGTTGCCCAAAGGGGATTTCCTTCGGTGTTTTGGCGGTTTGGGATTCCGTCCCGATCCAGAGTCGGAGAATATTGGCCAACGGTAATTCCTTACTCCCCGCCCCCAGTCCTAATTTTTGCAAATTGAATGGGGGTTTAGTGCCAAATTGGTTGGCTAAAGTAACGGCGATCGCCGCTCCGGTGGGGGTGACCAACTCCCCCGTCAAACCATTGTCATAAACTGGTACTTGGCGAGTTTCCCAGAGTCGTAACACCGCCGGGACTGGAACCGGTAAATCACCATGGGCCGCCCGCACCGTACCACTGCCCGTGGGCAAAGCGGACCAATAACATTTGTCAATGCCTAAATAATCCAGTCCCAAACAGGTACCCACAATATCAACAATGGCATCGGTGGCCCCCACTTCATGGAAATGTACTGCCTCCGGCTCAATACCGTGTACTTCCCCCTCGGCGATCGCCAGTTGATGGAAAATGGCCAAACTCCAACGACTGACCCTAGCTGGTAAATTGGACCCTTTGATTAATTGCTCTATTTCCGGTAAATGCCGCCCTCCATGGTGATGGCGATCGGAAGACGGCTCTGTTAATAGATGCACTTCCACTTTGGTGGCCGCCTGGCCTTGTTTTTGTACCATGCCCGCTGCCAAGCGATATTCATGGGCCAAACCCAGCAGGGCCAGTTTCTCCATCAGGTATTCTAGGGGAACCCCTGCCGACACCAAAGCCCCCAGGCACATATCACCGGAAATCCCCGTGGGACAGTCAAAATAAGCAATCAACCCCATAAACAATGGCCACCTTCTACAATCTTCATCCCGAAACCCCCCAACAGCGCACCGTTGAGGTGATTTGCAAAAGTCTGCGCCAGGGGGCAATTATGCTGTACCCCACCGATACGGTCTATGCCATCGGTTGTGATCTCAACGATAAAAATGCCGTTCAACGGGTCAGACAACTGAAGCAACTCTCCAATAATAAACCGTTAACGTTTCTCTGTTCGTCCCTGTCTAATATCGCTGAATATGCAGTGGTGTCGGACAATGCCTATCGCCTCATGCGTCGGTTGATTCCTGGACCCTACACTTTTCTCCTGCCGGCCACAAAACAGGTGCCGAAGCTAGTGGTGGAGCCAAAGCGAAAAACCACCGGCATACGGGTGCCCGATCGCCCCATTTGCCAAGAAATTCTGCAAAATTTAGGCAATCCAATTATTTCCACTTCCGCCCACCTACCGGATCAAGACGAGTTTGTCATGACAGAAAAGGCGAAATTATTTGACCTGTTCGACAAATTAGTGGACATCATCATCGACGATGACCAGGAGCCTGGCTATCAAACCTCCAGCATTATTGATCTCACCGACAAAGAACCAAAGGTAGTGCGGGAAGGACTGGGTTGGGAAACCCTGCGAGATCTTTTCTAGTGTGGAATCCGATTAAAGTTGACTGGGTTCCAATAACCCTATGCCCAGGTCCTTGGTCGGTGGTAGACCTAAGCTATGGCGATGTTGACGTAGCACACTAATGGCCCGCTGATATTGGGGATCAACATCCGTGGCGATTAAGTCTGGGTCGTTGCGAAACTGGAGCTTAGTATCGTTAGAAATGTCTAGATGAATGTCGGGACTGATGCCTTTGTGGTTGATATCTGTGCCACTGGGGGGATAGTAGCGGGCAATGGTGACTGCCAAGCCGGAACCGTCGGACAAGGTGTTAACAGACTGCACCGTACCTTTCCCGTAGGTAGCAGTACCCACTACAGTAGCCCTTCCCTGTTCTTTTAATGCCCCCGCCAAGATTTCACTGGCACTGGCGGAACGTTCATTGACCAATACCACCAAGGGTAAATCCGTTAGGCTCCTGCCGTTGGCCGAAAAATGGCGATCGCCGCCCCGTCGGTCAATGGTACTGACAATTTCCCCCCGATTGAGCCAGAGGCGGGCAATGTCAATACTAGAAAGCAACAAGCCCCCAGGGTTGCCCCGCAGGTCTAAGATGTAACCACTAATACGACTATTGTTCAGCTCCGTAATCGCCTTTTCCATCTGCTCAGCGGAGTGGGAACTGAATTCATCTAGGCGGATATAACCTACCCGCAATTCCCCTTCTTCCTTAACGTTGTAGGTAACGGAATCAATTTCGATATTTTCCCGTTTGAGGGTAACACTGAAAACACCGCTTTTGGGGCGGGAAAGTTGCAAACTCAACTCACTGCCAATCTCCCCCTGGATCGCCTCCGTGGCCTGCTCTAAGGACATCAAGGCCGCCGGTTGGCCGTTAATGCGGACAATGCGATCGCCAGGACGAATACCTGCTTTCAATGCTGGGGTGCCCCGCATCACATCCACCACCACCAGGTCACTACTGCGTTTATCCATCAACACCCGGATCCCCACACCGGAAGCTTCCCCCGCCGTTTGACTGCTGAGGATGGCAAATTCCTCCGGGGAAAGAAAACGGGTATAGGGATCATTCAAATCTTTTAATATGCGCCCAATTTGTCGGTAGGCCTCAGCATTATCCTGATAATTGCGCCCCAATAATTCCTGGCGCTTGGATAACCAATTGGAATGGTTAAAGTCCTTATCAACAAACTGTTGATTAACTAACTGCCATACCTCATCCACCACCGCCTTGGGGCTATTTTCCAAGAGGGTCACGTTATCGGACACACCAGTGTCATTCTCCTTTGGAGTCGCCAACGGGGGACTATCGGGATTGATTACGTTGGGAGCGCTGAGGGCTGGCTTTAGATTAGCCCCCAAACCGAAAGCAAATACCAGAGCGGCAGCCAAGGGGCGGAGGCGAAGCAAATGGGGACTCATGGAAGGCAGGGTGGGGCAAAGGGAAGCAGACAAATAATCAAGTCCGATGCAATGGGACACTGGGTCGGCGGAGGGCAGAATTCCTTCCCCAAAACGGAGGACTAAACCACTTAAGCCCAATCCTAGCAAGAAAAATCTAGTTCGTGGGCAAGATTAGGTCATCAAATCAAGCATCGTCCATTTACTCGTCTCAATGGCTGGCTTCCTTGGTTTACCTGGGGACAGTGGATGGCTTTGCAAACAAATCCCAGGCTAAGGTACTGCTCAGGGATGAATAACTAAAGGGGTGTGTACCTCTGACCATTCAAATAACCACTTGGCATGGTCAACCGCTAAATTAATACAGCCATGGCTTACTGGTGTACCAAAATTTTTGTGCCAGTAGGCTCCATGAATTGCATAGCCCCCACTGTAATATTGGGCGTAGGGAACATCATCGATATCGTAATCTTCCCCTTTCATGCGATCAATACTGCGTTTGCTTTGAATCGCAAATATACCAGGGATCGTAGGAGTGTCTTTCTTCCCTGTGGAAATAATCACAGCATAGACTGGTTTTGGCCCCTCCCAAGCTGTTAAACGCTGGGTCGAGAGATTAACTTCAATCCAACGCTCCTTGGATTTTTTGAGGATGGCCATTTTTCGATTGAGGGTATCTTGGTAGGTCTGGGCGACCACAACGGGAACAAATAAATTAACTGCAACTACTTCCGTGGCAAGAATGCCCGCCACCACCAGGCAACTCCCTCCCCATCGGACAAGGGAAGATATCATGGATGATAATCCTACTACTAATGCGTTCTTACTCTTATTTTAAGCGATTTTTTCTCAAACTGCCCCGAAAACAAGAACAAGAAGTCCATTTTCTCTGGACGGCGATCGCCGGCCCTTGTCTGATTTCTACCCTTGAAAACAAATACTATGAACCTTTGCCAGGTGACTACATGGCGGACAAATGCGAATGGGGTCGCTGACATTTGCCCAAGCCATAGAGCCCTTAAATAGATTAAATTGACTGATTGATTGCAAGCGCAGTCATAAGAAAAACTAATTTTTTTATTTAGATATTGACATTTTACAGAATCCTGTATGGGCAGCACCATAGAAGACAGCAGCGAACTTTCTTGAAAAACCGCAAAGTTTTCTATGGTTACCCTAATTGATTCTCCAACATCTGCTGCTGTCCAGCCCCGCTTAACAGTCCAAACCGCGGACATTGCAGCCAACACCACAGCGATTCGTTGCCTTGACTGGGATCGGGATCGCTTTGATATCGAGTTTGAGTTGCACCATGGCACAACCTACAACTCATTTTTAATTCAAGGGGAAAAAACAGCCCTCATTGATACTTCCCATCGCAAGTTTGAGTCCGTCTACTTGCAAGAATTGCAGGACCTAATTGACCTGAAAAGCCTCGACTACTTGATTGTCAATCACACGGAACCCGACCACAGCGGTCTGATTCCGGAACTTCTAGACCTGGCTCCCCAGGTGACGGTGATTGGCTCCAAGGTGGCCATCCAATTCCTCGAAAAGCTGGTGCACCGACCTTTTGAGTCACAGATTGTTAAAAGTGGCCACAGTCTGGATTTGGGCCAGGGTCATGAGTTGCAATTTATTTCCGCGCCCAACTTGCATTGGCCCGACACAATTTTGACCTATGATGCCGGTACCCAGGTGCTCTATACCTGTGACGTTTTCGGCATGCATTATTGTGATGATTCACTTTTGGATGAAACACCGGAACGGCTCGAACCTGATTTCCAATATTATTACAACTGCCTGATGGGGCCGAATGCCCGCTCAGTGTTGATGGCTTTGAAGCGCATTGCGCTCTTGCAATTTGATCTAGTGGCAACGGGCCATGGGCCACTGTTGCAGCATCACATTTCCCACTGGATCGGACAGTACGATACCTGGAGTCAAAATCAGGTCAAGGCTCAAACTTTTGTGGCCCTGTTTTATATGGATGGCTATGGGGTCAGCGATCGCCTAGTGCGGGCCATTGCCGATGGCATTAGTAAAACCGGTGTGGCGATTGAGTTGGTCGATCTAAGCGTGGCGGATACCCATGAAGTCCGCACCCTGGCCCAATGCGCAGCAGGACTGGTGCTGGGTATGCCTCCCCAATCTTCTACTTCAACAACCCTAGATCCTTTACTGGGCACCATTTTAGCTGCGGTACACCCCAAACAGGTGATTGGTCTCTTTGAAACCGGGGGGGGGCAGGATGAGCCCATTTATCCCCTCCGCAATCGCTTCCAGGAATTAGGTTTGCTAGAAGCCTTTGAACCAATTTTACTCAAGACGGAACCGACGGCGGCCACGGACCAGCTTTGTCGTGAAGCGGGCACCGATCTGGGCCAGTACCTCACCCAGAGTCAATCTCCACCAGCAGATACAGCCCTCGATCCAGAACTCAACCAGGCGATCGGTCGCCTTAGCACTGGACTCTATATTCTGACGGCCCAAAAGGGGGATGTAAGAAGTGCCATGCTGGCTTCCTGGGTGATTCAAGGCAGCTTTGAACCCCTCGGCATTGTGATTGCAGTGGCCAAAGATCGGGCGATCGAATCATTGCTCCATCCCGGTGACACCTTTGTACTTAATGTGCTGGAGGAGGACAACTATCAAAGCCTGATGCGCCATTTCCTGCTGCGTTTTCCCCCAGGGGCTGATCGATTTGCTGAAGTTAACACCTATCCAGCCCAGAATGGTTCTCCGATTTTGTTGGAAACCCTAGCCTATCTGGAATGTGAGGTTACCTCCCGTCTTGATGGCAATGACCATTGGTTGGTCTACAGTACCGTACAAACCGGGCGGGTCGCCAAATTGAATGCACTAACTGCCACCCACCACCGCAAACTGGGCAACCACTACTAAATTCACCTTCTACCTGGGATTTTCTCATGCAACTCCTCTCAACCAATTCGGATTCGGACGCAAAGCCCACTCTTCTCTATTTCAGTCGTGCCCTTGTTGTTCGTCTGCTGGAAACGGTGCAGGACTTTATTGTGATTTCACTTTGCGTTGGCCTGTTCAGTTTTATGGTGATGCAGTTGCGGGAAATGTTTGTGTCTCTTTTTCCGCCACTAGACTTTCCCCGGGTCACCGCCGACATTCTATTCCTGCTGATTTTAGTGGAGCTATTTCGGTTGCTGATTATTTATCTTCAGGAACACCGGGTTTCGATCGGAGTTGCAGTAGAAGTTTCAATTGTTTCAGTGCTACGGGAAATTATTGTGCGGGGCGTTCTGGAAGTGCCCTGGGAGCAAGTGCTAGCAGCTTGTTCGTTTCTGCTCATTCTTGGTGCTTTGCTCGTAGTAAGAGTTTGGTTACCCCCCACGTTTGAGGGGGTCGATCCTGAACGGGAAATCTCTCGCCGTCATCAAGTCCGCAAGTCCGGTAAGGCTTCCTCATCAATTTAACTATTTTGACCATCCTTGCCCCCCGTCATCTTTATTTGAAGTTAAACCTATGATTTCTCCAATTAGCGGTCTCCCACAAGCTTTGGATACTTCTTCAGATTCAATTGCCGTTGCTTCCCTGCCTCGGGATATGCAGGTGGCAGAGATAGCCCCCCAAACCCAAGTATTGCGGTCTCGCCTCTGGGATCGACTCAAATTTGAGGTGGAATATGGTCGCCGTCGGGGTACTACGTCTAATTCCTATCTGATTCAGGCCGATTACACGGCACTGATTGATCCCCCAGGGGAGTCATTTTGTGATTTATATCTATCGGAATTGCCAAAATATTTAGATTTAGCCCAGCTTGACTACATCATCACTAGTCATGTTAATCCCAATCGCATGGTTACCCTGGAGGAACTAATGCGCCTGGCACCAAAGGCCAAACTTGTTTGTTCCCGCCCCGCAGTGAAAGTGCTTAAAGCCACCTTTCCCCATTGGGAAGAGCGATTCCAGACCGTGCGGTCCCAGGACACCCTAGATTTAGGTCAGGGCCATGGGCTGCAGTTAATGACTGTGCCGACTCCCCGTTGGCCGGACGGTTTGTGTACCTACGATTTGGCTACCCAAATCCTTTTCAGTGATAAGTTGTTTGGCACCCATGTTTGTGGCGATGCAATTTTTGATGAGGACTGGCGACAATTAAGTGGCGATCGCCGTTTTTATTTTGATTGTTTGCATGCCCCCCAAACCAAACAGGTGGAAACGGCATTGGATCAATTTGATTCGTTAACTCTGAAGACGATCGCGCCGGGCCATGGCCCCCTGGTTCGTTTTAGCCTCAGTCGTCTGTACGGTGATTATCGCCAATGGTGTCAGCAACAACCCCGCCAGACCCTTAAAGTGGCATTGATCTATGCTTCTGCCTATGGCAATACCGCCACCATGGCCCAGGCGATCGCCAAGGGATTAATTAAAGCCGGTGTCGCCGTCGAAACCATTAACTGTGAAATCGCTGAAACCGACGAAATTGCCGAAGCAATTCAAGCCTGTGACGGGTTTATTATTGGTTCTCCTACCCTAGGAAGCCATGCCCCTGTACAAATCCAAACTGCATTGGGCATTGTTTTATCCTCCGCAACCAAAACCAAATTAGCTGGGGTCTTTGGTTCCTATGGCTGGAGTGGTGAAGCCATTGACTTAATTGAAACCAAGTTAAAAGATGGGGGCTATCGCTTCGGCTTTGAAACGATTCGCATCCAATTCAGCCCTGGGCCCGATGCCTTAGATAATTGCACAACCTCCGGCGCAAATTTCGCCCGGCAACTGCGTACCAGGAAGCGGCAGAGAGTTGCCCGTCAGGCTACCACCGAAACCCAAGCCGATCGCACCCAGCAAGCGGTGGGACGTATTATCGGCTCCATTGGTGTGGTCACAACCCAATCTAACGGCAGACATCGAGGTATTTTGACCTCCTGGGTTTCCCAAGCCAGCTTCACCCCCGCCGGCATTATGCTAACAATTCCAACTCAATGTGATGCCTACGGTCTAGCCCAGCAAAATACTGCCTTTGTACTTAACCTCTTGCAAGAGGGACGGAGTGTACGGCGCCATTTTGTTCCCCGGCCTCTCCCTAAAGATTGTGATGATAATCCCTTCAGCACAGTGGAACATTATTCGGCCCAAAATGGTTGTCTGATTTTAGCGGAAGCGTTGGCTTATCTTGAATGCCGAGTCCAATCCTGGTCAGATATAGGCGATCATGTTCTGATTTATGCAACGGTTCAAGCCGGACAGGTCTTACAACCCAACGGCATCACTGCCATGCGGCATCGTAAATCGGGGGGACAATATTAGGCGCTGTAGTCTTTTGGATTAACTTCCAATGAGTCGGTAACTCAGGACCCATTTTTAAAAAGAGTCTTAAAATTGCTGGAGCCCTTATGGGACAAGTGTTGGGTCTATTTAATAGTTTGACTCCGAAGTCCTTGTGATGGGCTGATCTAAGCAGGCCCATAGGATCAGCTCCCATTGTCCTTAGGTTTCTAAATTTGGTTATCGACTTTATTAATGGCATCGACCACTCCAAATATGCAGAGTTAATTGGTTGGTGTAATAAAACTATTTAGTCGATTGGTTTTAGCGACAAGCTCTCGCTTTAAAGAAACTAGTGAATCTACTGAACTTTTTGTCCAGTATGTTTCCATAGCTCCCCGCATACAGTGTTTCTTCGCTTGTTGAGCAACATTTAATTTTTTTATATTAAATGCATATTAAATATCCTGAATTTTGATGTCAGTATCAAAAAGCAAATATTAAAAAGCTTTGATTGTCTAAATTCAGCTATCCGACAAGCAATGAATCCCTAACTGTTACCTCGAGGTTGACACCATGGACTCCCTCTCCGATCCCCTGCAATCTTTTTTAGACTTGGAGTTTGGGCTGAGGTTTTTATGGCCAAAAGAGAACCGGGTAGCCACCTCTGAAATCGTTATGTCTCCCCTCTCCACCACCCTGAGATCTTTTCTGAACTTAGGGTTTGGACAGACGATTCTGGAACAGAATCAGAGCCAATTTGTCGCCGCCGAGGTCGTTGCCTCTCCGATCGCCATCTCCAATTGGAATGAAGGAAATCTTAGAAATTTTCTGGCTTGGGTTGGACCAATATTTCCCCTAGATCTGACAGTTGCGCTTGTAAATTTGTCTAATGAAAACTCTATTTTTCATTTGGTCCCATTGCCAGATGTTCAGCCATTTAACGAGCCCAGTCCCCTCTTATCCGAAGAAAATGGGATCAACGGGGAATTCGAGCTTGCGGCAATCTCTTTGCTCAATCGGGACGGATGGTTAGGAGAATCATCAAACCCATCCCACCTTTTGGCCAATTCCTCGGCTTCTTGTGCCTGTCCAGCCTGTGCAATGTTGATCACCCAAGCTCCAGTTGGTTACCAAGATGGTACAGCGTCAATCCCGCCCATAGCCTTTGATAAAACTTTTAAACTCCACAGTAATCCTTTTGCCAACCACACAATCTATCTAGATTTTGATGGTTATTTTATCGCCAGTTCCCAGTGGGAAAACGGAGGAGCCCTCCAGCTTCAGCCTTACTACAGTGGAAGCACATTTACCGATGCCAATAAAGAAGAAATCCAGAAAATATGGCAACGGGTTGCAGAAGATTTCGCGCCCTTTAATGTTAATGTCACCACCGAAGAACCCAATACAGAAGATTTGAAAAAGTCCGGTAATGGGGATCAACGTTGGGGCATTCGCGTTGCCATGACCAGTAATTTAAACCTTGTCACGGGAAAAGCCATTACCAATGCAGGAGGCGGAGGCACAGCCTACTACAACAGTTTCAACTGGGCTACGGATGAAGTGGCGCTGGTGTTTAATCAAGGAGAATATGCCGGTGCGGAAACCGTTAGCCACGAAGTAGGCCATACCCTAAATCTCCGCCATGACGGAGGTAGCTATGGTAGCAATTCTAGCTATTATGAAGGGCATGGTTCCGGCGCAACGAGCTGGGGCACGATTATGGGTGCGCCTTTTATCAACGCCGATGAGAATGTTACCCAATGGAGCAAGGGTGAATACATAGGCGCTAACAATACAGAAGACGATCTCGCTATCATCACCAGCAATGGCTTTAGCTACCGAGTCGATGATTACGGCAACACCTTGGCTTCTGCCTTTGAGTTAACCGGCAGCAATATTAGTACTTTCGGAATTATTGAACGCACAAGCGATATCGATTGGTTTAAGTTTGTCACTGGGGTTGGAAACATTAATTTCAATATCAACAACGCCTCTCGCGCTTATGTCGCCAATGGGGATGGCAGCTACACGACAGAATATCTAACTCCTCGGGGGCCAAATTTAGATATTTTTGCCAAATTGTTCGACGCTTCTGGCAATCTGCTTGTCCAAAATAATCCTTCAGATTTACTGACCGCAAGTCTAAACTATACGATTACAACGGCCGGCACCTATTATTTGTCAATTGATGGAGTCGGTGTTGGTAATCCTTTCGCCAATCCCCCCTCTGGATATACCGAATACGCTAGTCTCGGCCAATATTTAATTACAGGAAGCGTTGTTCAGCCCACTACCAGTCCGGCAATTCTTGTCTCACCGACATCGGGGTTGACGACAACGGAAGCTGGAACACAGGCAAGCTTTACCGTAGTTTTGGCGACCCAGCCCTCCGCTAATGTCACCATTGGAGTTAGTAGTAGCAATACTAACGAGGGAATAGTTAATGTAAACGCACTTACATTCACAAGTTCGAACTGGAATGTTCCCCAGACTGTTACGATTACGGGAGCAGATGACAGTGTAGACGACGACAACGTTTCTTACACTATTGTTCTAGCTCCCGCTAGCTCCACTGACCCCGATTATGGTGGACTGGATGCAGCCAACGTAACCATTACCAATCAGGACAATGACACTGCTGGTATTTTGATTAGCAGTCCCAGCGCCAATAACACCACTGAAGATGGCGGAACAGTGACCTTTGCCGTCCACCTCAAGTCTAAACCAACCGCCGATGTTACTTTACCCATTAGCTCTAGCGATATTTCAGAAGGTGTACTTAGTGCTTCTTCCCTAGTTTTTACCAGTGTTAATTGGAATATTTCCCAGATTGTAACGGTAACCGGTGTTAACGATGGGCAAACTGATGGTAATGTGTCCTACTCCATTGTGACAGGTACGGCATCCAGCATTGACGGCAAGTACAATGGTTTGAATCCTGATGATGTTGTCTTAGTCAATAACGATAATGAACCCGATCCAGTAACCATTTTTTCCGATAGCTTTGAAGTCTCGGAGTGGAACGGTCTATGGATCGAAGATAGTCAAAATGATTGGTTTCGTTCTACCCAAAGGGCCCGGGATGGTTCCCGTTCTGCAGAAGTGGATGGGACGGCGAATAATGCGACCCTAACTATTGCCCAACCCCTTAACCTCACTGCCTACAGCAGCGCCACCCTCTCGTTCTCTTGGTTCATCGAAAGTAACTGGGATAGTGGCGAATACATTGCCCTTGATTTTTGGAATGGCAGTAGCTGGCAAGAACAACAACGTTTAGCTGGCAATATCAGTCCGGAGAATGTTTGGCAGGATGTTTCCATCAATGTACCAATCTTAAGTAACTTCCAGTTCCGCTTCCGGGCTAGTGTCAGTAGTAGTAACGAAGACGGTAACGTCGATAACGTTAAAATTACTGCCCTGCCTTCTGGGCAAAATACCTTTCCCCAAGCTTTTATTACTGGCAATACCTCGGTTAATGAAGGGGCAATTTTAGTCTTGTCGGGGGCTAACTCCACCGATAGTGATGGCTCAATTACTCGCTATGACTGGGATTTTGATGGTGACGGTCAATATGACGACGCAACAGGCCCCAGTGTCAACTTCACAACATCTAATAGTGGCATTGCTACCGTTGGATTACAAGTTACAGATAATCTTGGGGGGACAGCAAAGGCCAGCCAGATCATTACTGTCAATAACGTTGCCCCGATCGCCAACGCGGGTATTTCCCAGACAGGTTTTATCAACGTTCCCTTTGTCCTCTCCGGTGCAAATTCCACCGATCCAGGGAATGACATTATGACCTATGCCTGGGATTTGGATGCCGATGGCCACTACGATGATGGGACTGGTGTTGACACAACTTTTATTCCAACTCAGCCTGGCATCTATACCATTGGTCTTCAAGTTACCGATGCCGATGGCGCTTCCTCGACGGACACCACAACCATCACAGTTCAAGATAAGCCGGCAGAAAATCTACTGTTCTACGACAGCTTTGAATTGTCGGAATGGAATGGGAACTGGGTTGAGGATAATCAGAATGATTGGTTTCGCTCTACCCAACGGGCCCGGGATGGATCTCATTCAGCAGAGGTAGATGGACTAGCTAATAATGCCACTCTGACTATGGCTAGACCACTCAATTTAGCCGATTATAGTAGTGCTGTCCTCACTTTTTCCTGGTTCATCGAGGGAAATTGGGACTATGGCGAATACATTGCCCTAGACCTTTTTAATGGCAGTAACTGGACAGAGGTCAAACGTTTATCTGGTAATGTGGACCCGGAAAATAGTTGGCAAGATGTTTCCCTGGCTCTGCCTCTCAGTAATAGTTTCAATTTAAGGTTTCGGGCCACTGTTAGTAGTAGCCTTGAAGACGGCAACATTGATAATGTACGCATTGTCGGACTAGGCAGCGGCACTGCGGCTTCAGCCTACGGTTTGAACCTGGAAACACCGGAGACTGGGCTGTTTTCTCCCATGGGCTCCTATGGACAGGTCTTAGGAATAGGAGTGGATGGCCTACATCCCAGCTAGTTGACATCCTCCAACCCGGCTAAAGCCGGGAGATTCCTAGACTTCACAATCTAGGCTTTCTGCTTCATAGCTCGATGCTTTTCGGACTACCCTCGCCTGTTCTACTACAAACCCCTCTGGAATAGAACGGGTATAGTGCCAAACCACTTTGCCAATTTTGGGGAGTTTAATCCCTTCTGCGGACACCGGGTTTTTCCCTAACTGAGGGAAGACAAATGAACGCAGATTGTGCCGCTTTTTAAAGCGTGGAAAACCAAACCCTCTTTTGTGCATATCATCCCAAGCCCGCTCCAACTTCCTCAAGGTTTGTTGGAGGATTTGGGAATGGGTGTTGGCTAATTCAGGAATGTGTTTTCTTGCCTCTGTTAAGCGTTTTGCTTGAACTTGGTAATCAGGAAAGGGTTCGTCCGCAGAGATAATGTATTCCCCTCGAATTGAGCAAGCATTAACTGGAGACCTACGAGAAGCACACCAATCCTTGCGTTCTCGCAGGGCATAGTTTCACACCTTGCGACAGACATTTAAGCTTTCCTCTATGTCCAGCACTTGTTGTGGAGTTGGTTTCAGCTTGTAGGCGTAGGTCATGGTTAACAGACCCACACTTTAGCTTACACAAGATGTTTTGTGTGTAAAACTTTCACCTGCCAATTAAAGCGGTCCTGAAGTACCCCCAGGAATTGGGGCGAGAATAATTTCAAATTGAGTGAAACATTGTTTCTGTTTGTGCTCAAACCCCTCATCCCTAGGAAATTGCCCATCTTTAGACGTCATAGATTCGGGCTTCAAGAGCACTGGGATTTTCGGTGCAGTAGTGGGTAAAGGAATTGTGTGGTGTGTTTTTGGGCAGAGATTTGTCAACCTGTTGCAATTCTTCAACGGTTTCCCAAGCAAGCACCGCATCTAGGCTACCCAAGCCGTATATTTCAGTGATGCGGCGAGCATGTTCTAAAGCGGCTTTAAGACGGTTGTCCAATGTCGTGGCTGAAACATTAACATTATCTGCCAATATTGTTGCGGGTTGAGAAGCTTTAACCGGGGTGATAGTCAGGTAAGACATGGCAATAACTACGTTTTTATGAACTGTCTCTAAGCTTATCCATAATTACTAGCAATGTAAATATCAAATTGATATAAGATTCAATTATCTTTCATCAGCTAAATAAATCTTTGGCCTTGCTCGGAATTAATGCTTGCCCACCCTTGCCGAAGTTAAAAAGTTAACTCCCTAGCCCATCGGAATTTGGACCGTTGTCCGTGCCATGGGCCCGCAATCAATACAATCCCATCTGATGTCGATGTTCGGAGAATGGTCCGCCACTGTTCTAAGTCATTATTCAAGAGCGCATTGCCGGGGCAAGCCCACTTCCATGGAGTGGGACAGATTTGTCATTGGGCAGAGGGAAAAAGCTAAACTGGAGGGCAATTTGATCATTTTCACTATCATTGGGGAATCTCCATGTGTGGCATTGTTGGTTACATCGGCACCCAAACGGCGGTAAATATCCTCATTGAAGGGCTAGAACGCTTGGAATATAGAGGTTATGACTCTGCTGGCATTGCTACGGTCACCGAAGAAAAAATTGAGTCGGTGCGGGCTAAGGGCAAACTATTTAACCTCAAGGAGAAGCTAGAAAACCACAGCAACTTTTCCCGCCTTGGCATTGGACACACCCGTTGGGCCACCCACGGTAAACCAGAGGAGCATAATGCCCACCCCCACTTGGATAACCAGCAACGCATCGCCGTTGTGCAAAATGGCATCATTGAAAATTACCAAACCCTGAGGGATAACTTAAAGGAAAAGGGTTATCAGTTTTATTCGGAAACTGACACTGAGGTCATTCCGATTTTAATCGCCGATATTCTTAAAGATTTGCCCGGCGATGACCCAGACGAAGCCCTGCTAGAAGCCATTGGCAAGGCGGTACACCAGTTAGAGGGAGCCTTTGCGATCGCCGTGTTGGATGCCCATTGCCCGGAACAGTTAATTGTGGCCCGACAGCAAGCCCCCTTAATTTTGGGATTTGGCCAGGGGGAATTTTTCTGTGCGTCCGATGTGACTGCCCTAGTGCCCCACACCAATACAGTGCTTTCGTTGGAGAATGGGGAAATTGCCAGGTTAACGCCCCTGGGGGTAGAAGTTTATGATTTCCAACTCAAAAGACTGCGGAAACTGCCCCGTACCTTAGATTGGAGTGCCACCACCGTCGAAAAACAGGGCTTTCGGCACTTTATGCTCAAGGAAATCTACGAGCAACCAGCCGTTGTCCGCACTTGCTTGGCAACTTATCTGAATGAACAATGGCGGGCCGCCGACCATCCCAGCCATAGCCCCGTATTCCTGGGCCTAGATCCCCAGTTGACCAAAAATCTACAACACATTCAAATTTTGGCCTGTGGCACCAGCTGGCATGCAGGCCTGGTGGGGAAATATTTACTAGAACAATTGGCTGGTATTCCCACCACGGTGCATTACGCTTCGGAATTTCGCTATGCGGCCCCTCCCCTAACGCCCCATACTCTCACCATTGGCGTGACTCAGTCGGGAGAAACGGCGGATACTTTGGCGGCCCTGGAAATGGAAAAACAGCGGCGCCTCACTTTGGAAGACGACTATAAACCTTTAATTTTGGGTATTACCAACCGTCCCGAAAGTACCCTGGCCACTATGGTTAATGAAATTATCAATACCCATGCTGGCATTGAAATTGGGGTGGCGGCCACCAAAACTTTTGTAGCTCAGGTGTTGGCGTTCTACTTCCTGGCCCTGGACATCGCTTTTCAGCGGCACAGTCTGAGCCTGGAGGCCATAGAACACATTATGGTGGGTCTGCGACAATTGCCCGCCCAGATTGAAACTATTTTGGAACAACAGAGTAGTGCCATTGAAGCCCTAGCCCATGAATTTGCCGAAACCCAGGACTTTATTTTCTTAGGGCGGGGCATTAACTTTCCCATTGCCTTGGAAGGAGCCCTCAAGCTGAAGGAAATTAGTTATATTCATGCGGAAGGTTATCCTGCGGGGGAAATGAAACACGGCCCCATTGCCCTTTTGGATGCCAAAGTCCCAGTGGTGGCGATCGCCATGCCGGGGTCAGTCCATGACAAAGTAATTTCCAATGCCCAGGAGGCCAAAGCCAGGGATGCCAGGTTAATCGGAGTCACTCCCATGGACGACAACCAAGCCCGTTCTGTGTTCGATGATTTATTGTTGGTGCCCCACGTAGAGGAAATGCTCTCCCCCATTGTGGCTGTCATTCCCCTACAACTTTTGGCCTACCACATTGCTGCCCGCCGAGGTTTAGACGTGGATCAACCCCGTAATTTGGCCAAATCCGTCACAGTGGAGTAGGTCACAAACCCTAGGTGATTGGTTGATGTCGGCGGAGCTCTGCTGCCAGAAAAAAGCTGTGGAACAATGGCAGGTAAACCCATTTATGTTCACCGGCAACTCGGTGTCGCAACTTCAAAACAATCTCCTATGACAAGCAAAAAAATTTCCTGGCCACAAACCGTCATTGCCCTACTTTTAACCCTAGGTTTATGGCTAGGATTGGCTGATTTACCCGCCTATGCCCTGGGGGGCAGCCAACCCGCACTAGACCAACCCGCGCCCCTGTTCACCCTGCCCAGCACCACTGGCGAAGGGGAAATTAATTTGGCTGATTACCGTGGTCAATGGGTAGTTTTATATTTTTACCCCCAGGACTTTACCCCTGGCTGTACTTTGGAAGCCCAGCGTTTCCAGCGGGATTTGACCAAATACCAAGCCCTCAACACCCAGGTAATTGGGGTGAGTGTGGACGATTTAGATTCCCATGAAGCTTTTTGTGATGCGGAGGGACTTAAGTTTCCCCTCTTGGCAGACTCCGATGGGGCGGTGATTAAAGCCTATGGCTCTTGGCTGAGTGGCATGGCCCTGCGGCATACCTACGTCATCGATCCCGAGGGTATGTTGCGGGAAAGATTTCTCGGCGTCAGACCCGCCACCCACAGTGAAGAAGTTTTAGCCCGCCTAGAAGAATTGCAAGCCTAGGCGATCGCCATTTTTGTTCAACAAATTTCCAGGGTTTTAAAACTCAAAACTTTCCTGAGTCAGGGCCGTTTGGCGGTCTTGACAGGCCAGGTAAACTGCCTCTAGTAAAACTTCGGGGGGAGTATCGGCCAGGGGAGCCGTGAGACGCAAGCGGTCTTGTATCTGTTGGGCTAGCCTTGCCTCTGCTTGTTGCCTCGCCTTGGGCAGCAAATCCCCCCGTCGGAGCAGATAGTCCCGGATCACGAACCAATGGTCCGCCGTAATTCTTTCTAAGCCCGGCCATTGGCTTAATTGAGTCGCTAAGGATTTAGCCGCTTCCGGTTGCTGAAGCTGTAGGCGATCGCCTCTTTGGTCTCGACTTTCTCGAATCACCAGGGTGTCAGCCAATAAATCCCCAATACGTTTTTCCTGCCGGCCAAAAATGATCATCAGAGCGCCAATGTAGAGAAAATCATCAATGGGGCGAAATAGAGCCCGTAAACTAGCTTCCTGCAGCCCCACTGGTCGGCCATCTCCCCTGATTACCCGAATTTTAGCCCGACGCTTACCAGGGGTTTGTCCCTGCCATAGGGTTTCAAAAAAGACAAAATAGCCCACATAAACCGCAAAAATCAGAAAGATTTGGATAGCTGTCAACCACAATTGCCAGTCGTCGGATACATAAAGGGAAAGGTTATAGGCCAGTACCGCCCAAATAATTAAAAGTACAAAGATTATGGTTCCCAGGCAGATATAGTCAATCAACACCGCATACAGACGATTGCCAATGCCGGCCAGGGTAAACTCTAATTCGACACTTTCGGGGGTTTCCACCTGATAATGGTTAAACAGGGCCATGGTTTCTAGCTTGAATGGAAAGGAGGGGAACAAATGGGACAATGGCGGCTAAATAGCCGGTCAATGGGACAGTGTCATCCCTAGGGCAAGCTTTAAAATTTTGCCCGATCGCCGTAAGATAAAGGCTGACAAAGCTCGTTTTTATCGGCGTATTTAACAAAAGACTATGGACATTTTGACATTAGGTTGGGTAAGCGTGTTGGTTCTGTTCACCTGGTCCATCAGCATGGTGGTGTGGGGTCGGAACGGCTTCTAGGGAAAACCTCGGATTTGTCGCCGTTTAAGAGCTTTTGATACCGTGGAATCAACTCCTGTTCTCAATACCCTTTTCTTAGTGGCCCTGGTGATGCTAGTGCTGGTCAGTGGAGGCATTCTCTACCTGACCACCTTGGAATGGCGCGATCGCCGTCGTCAGGACCGAGATAAAAAAATGAGCCGCTAAATTTGTTTGATTTGCGGACATAACCGTTGTGATAGCCATGGGTTTTTCCCGTCTGCCGGTGATCGGGGTGTTTTTTGCCCTGGTTACCGTAACTTTTCTGTTAATTGCCAACTTTAGCCAAGGTCAAGACCCTGCCCCAGTCAGTCTGGCCAAGGAAGTGATCGTCCAAGACCAGTCCACCCCGGTGGTGATTGTGGCGGCGGGGGACATTGCCTGTGCTCCGGAAGATCCAGGTTTTAACGGTGGTTTAGGAACCCCAGACCGTTGCCAGATGGCCGCCACGGCAGACTTGGTTGCTAGCGCTAATCCTGATCTAGTTTTGCCTCTGGGGGATAACCAGTACGAACGGGGAGAATTGGTCAATTACCAAGCTTCCTACCAACCAACCTGGGGAAAATTTGACTCCATTAGTCGTCCGGTGCCAGGCAACCACGAATATTACGGCCCCGATAAGGATGCCGCCGATTACTTTAACTATTTCGGTGCAGTAGCTGGCGATCTCGCAGAGATCCGCTCCGCGGTGCGCCAAAAAGGTTATTACAGCTATGACCAGGGTGATTGGCATTTCATTGCCCTCAATTCCAACTGTGAATACATTGGCGGTTGTGAAATGGGATCGGCCCAACAGCAATGGTTAAAAGCAGATCTGGCGAAAAATACCAAGCAATGCACCCTAGCCTACTGGCACCATCCCCGTTATTCATCCGGTGTGCACGGCAATCAACCCCAAATGGGGGACCTCTGGCAAACCCTCTACGACGGTGGTGCGGAGTTAGTACTTTCGGGCCATGACCATCTCTATGAAAGATTTGCCCCCCAAAATGCCCAGGGCGGCTTGGATCAAACTAAGGGATTGAGGCAATTTGTCATCGGTACCGGCGGCAAAAGTCTTTATCCTTTCAAAACTGTGCGCCCCAACAGTGAAGTGCGGGCAGTGGGGGTATATGGGGTGTTGAAAATGGACCTCAAACCCGGTAGTTACCATTGGCAATATCTAGCGGCCAACACCGATGAATTTGATGAACAGGGGGAGGACTTGTGCCATTAAGGGGATGATTATGCCATTGCTGGTCCCCCTTGCCATTGGCCAAAACTAGGAAAATACTAATAAATTCCATCACCCATTCTAATTCTCCTTTGCGGCAAACCTGCGCTAAGCTTATTCGTGAGCATTTCTCGGTTGTACCTATGGACTTTTCTAGTAACGTTGCAGCGCAACTCAATGCGGGGACGATTTTGCCGGAGGGCGTTGTTATTGTCACTCTCCTCCTTGTGCTAATTGTGGATTTGATTGGGGGACGCAAGGTAGCCTTGGCCCTGCCCTACCTGGCGATCGCCGGTTTATTGGTGTCGGTGGGTTTGCTAGTTACTTCCTGGTCCATGGCGGATCCCATTGGTTTTATCGGTGCTTTTAATGGGGATAACCTCAGCGTTATTTTCCGAGGCATCATTGCCATGTCCACCGTTGTCACCATTTTGATGTCGGTGCGCTACGTCCAACAAACGGGGACTTCCTTGGCGGAATTCATTGCCATTTTGCTCACGGCCACCCTGGGGGGCATGTTCCTCTCGGCGGCCAACGAGTTGGTGATGATTTTTATCTCCCTGGAAATGCTCAGTATTTCCTCCTACCTCATGACCGGTTACATGAAGCGGGACCCCCGTTCCAATGAAGCAGCGTTGAAATATTTGCTCATTGGTGCTTCTAGCTCCGCCATTTTCCTTTACGGTCTTTCCTTGCTCTATGGTTTGTCCGGCGGTGAGACCCAGTTGGTATTAATCGCCGAAAAATTAGTTAATGCCGACAGTATGGGTCAATCCCTCGGTTTGGCGATCGCCCTGGTCTTTGTCATTGCCGGTATTGCCTTTAAAATCTCCGCTGTGCCTTTCCACCAATGGACCCCCGACGTTTATGAAGGTTCTCCCACCCCAGTGGTAGCCTTTCTTTCGGTAGGATCTAAAGCGGCCGGTTTTGCGGTGGCCATTCGGTTGCTGGTGACCGCCTTTGGTGGCATTACCGATGAGTGGCACGTTATTTTCGCTGCCCTGGCAGTGTTAAGCATGGTGCTGGGTAATGTAGTGGCTCTGGCTCAGACCAGTATGAAGCGGATGTTGGCCTACTCTTCCATCGGTCAAGCGGGCTTTGTGATGATTGGTCTGGTGGCGGGTAGTGAAGATGGTTATGCCAGCATGGTGTTCTACATGCTCATCTACCTGTTTATGAACCTGGGGGCGTTTAGTTGCATTATCCTCTTTACCCTCCGCACCGGCAGTGACCAAATTAGTGATTATGCTGGTCTCTACCACAAGGATCCTCTGCTCACCTTAGGCTTGAGCATTTGTTTATTGTCCCTGGGCGGTATTCCTCCTTTGGCAGGTTTCTTCGGTAAAATTTACATCTTCTGGGCCGGTTGGCAGTCGGGATTGTACGGCTTGGTTCTCCTTGGTCTGGTCACCAGCGTCGTTTCCATCTACTACTACATCCGGGTGGTAAAAATGATGGTGGTGAAGGAACCCCAGGAAATGTCCGACGTGATCAAAAATTATCCGGCCATCAAATGGAATTTGCCTGGTATGCGTCCCCTACAGGTGGGTATTGTTGCTACCCTGGTTGCCACCTCCCTGGCAGGTGTTCTTGCTAATCCCCTCTTTAACTTAGCCACCAACTCCGTGGTCAGCACCAAGATGTTGCAGACAGCCCTCCAGCAAACGGAAGAAACTGCGGCGATCGCCATTTCTTCTGAACTTCCCTAGAGATAGCGGTAAGTATTGCTTTAGGAGAAAAGGTCGATAAGTATCACCGTAGAAAACGACTTAAAGGAGATCTTGGGGGAAATTAAGACTCAACTCAACGATCTCCAAAAAGACGTAACTTCCCTCAAGATTAATATGGCAACGGTTAAAACCGAGTTGTCTGCGGTCGGAGATGATGTTAGGGATCTCAAAGGACTCGCCAATGCTCAAATTTGGACGTTAATTCTTGCCGTAATCGGGGCCGTAATCACTCCCCTTGTTCGTTTCGGCATTTTTCCTAATCCCTAACAAAAAACGATCAGGCTTTTCGCCCGATCGCCGTTGATATTTTCCCAAAGGATAAAAGCTAGTCTATTCAGAATCGAATCTTAAAGTACTCCCATATTGGCCAAGCCCAGGATTACTCCAGTGCCGAGGATGTGGCCAAAGCTGGCGGTGCCCAGCACAGCCCCTAAACCAAAGCCACCGAAGAAGTTAGAGGAAGGCATGGGGGTGCCTACACTTTGTTGTTTGATGGTGAATTTGCCAAAGGCGATCGCCAAAATGTTGCAAGCAATCATCACCCCAGCAACTTTGGGGCTCCAGGACAGGGTAGCGGGAACGGCGGTGGCCAATAAAAAGCTATGCATTGAGTTCTCCTTGATCGTAAACGATGATTTTAAGACTATTTTTAACGGCGATGGCATCCACCATTAGGCATTGGGCAACAATGGTGACCAAACCAACGTTAAAAGTTTTATCTTAAGGTTCACCTTTGCTTCCCAGGAAAATCTCGTTGCAATACTTAACAAATCCCCTGGCTAGCCGTGACATTTAGCGTCGTAAATGACTCTGACAAAACTGGTAAATCGGAGCAAGATCATTCACAGTCTGCCCTACTTTGTTCTCGGGTCGGGCAATTCTGATCAGAGTTATCCCCAACGCTTCGGCCAGCCGTTGCTTCACCAATTCTCCCCCTTGGGCACCAGAGGCTTTGGTTACCACCACTTGAATTTGCCATTGTTCCCACAAAGCTTTTTCCAATGGTTCAGCTACGGGGGGACGCAGGGCAATTATTCGGTCGGAGGTAAATCCGGCGGCGATCGCCTGGGTTAAGGCTTGGGGATAGGGCAAAATACGGGCAAATAATATGGCTTGGGTCTGTAGGGCACTGAAATGGTCCAACCAGCGAGCGCCCACGGTCAGCAGCACCCTTTTATCCACTAAGTATGGTTGATAAGACCCTGTGGTTAAACTATCAACGTCGGGCACTTCCAGGGTGTTTTCTCCCAAGGGTAGGGGAGGGCGCTCAAATCGGATATAGGGAATATCTTTTTCCTTGGCGATCGCCGTGACGGTGGCGGTAATTTGGGCCGCAAAGGGATGGGAAGCATCGACAATGGCCGCAATACCATGGCGTTCTAGAAAGGTCGGTATTTCCTCCGGAGTCAAAGCTCCGACGTGAACCCTTAGATAGGGATGAAGGGGATATAGATGCCTGGCCTCTGGGGTAGTGACTGTCACCAGACAAGCCATGCCCTGGGTAATGAGTTCCTCGGCGATCGTGCGACTATCTACAGTTCCGCCAATTAACCAAACAGTTGGCAGGCTATCTACCATAACTAGAGTGCTTACAACTGAAATTTTTCACCTAGATAATATTGTCGCACCAAGGGATTTTCCGATAACTCCCCCGCACTGCCAGAAGCCAAAATTTGCCCGTCCCGCATAATGTAACCCCGGTTGGTGATGGCTAGGGTCTCCCGCACATTGTGGTCGGTGATTAAAATGCCCATATTTCGTTCCCGTAACTGGGCAATGATGGTTTGAATTTCTGCCACCGCAATGGGGTCTACCCCGGCAAAGGGTTCATCTAAGAGCAAAAATTGTGGCCCTTCCACTCCGATCGCCAGGGCCCGGGCCAACTCGGTGCGCCTTCTTTCTCCCCCGGAAATCTGGGAGCCCTGGGTATTGGCCACTTTTTCCAAGCGAAACTCCGCCAATAGTTGTTCCAGACGATGTTTCCGTAGGGGCGGCGAAACCCCAGTTTGTTCTAAGGCAAGGAGAATATTATCCCGCACACTCAACTGACGAAAGACGCTGGCCTGTTGGGTTAGATAGCCTAATCCTAGATGGGCCCGCTGGTTCAGGGGTAAATTCGTTATGTCCCGCTGGTGGAGCCACACCCGACCCGTATTGGGTTTTACCAGCCCCGTAGCAATGTAAAAAGTAGTGGTTTTGCCGGCGCCGTTGGGACCCAGTAAACCGACAATTTCCCCAGGGGCGACCTGGGCGTTGACCCGATTGACCACACACCGTTTGCCGTAGAGTTTATGGATATTTTCTAAAACTAAGGTCACGATCGCCGTTCTCGCTAAAAAGCCTGTCACCGAATGCCGTTAGTATCCCACAGCTTAAGAACCCAGGGGAGGTAAATCCGGCAAAGTGTCACCGGGGAGGGGATTGGGTCCAGTGGGGGACGGGCCGGCGGGATTTTGGGACTCCTCCACTAGATAAATCGATTCCACCTGTTGATTCGCTTCCGGGTTAGCAACGAAACGTCCTTCGTCCACCAAATAGGTCATGGTTTCCGCCCGCATACTGTTGCCATCCTGGAGCACATAGACGTTGCCACTGAGCACTAACCGTCTCTCCTGGGAAAAATACTGGGCCTGGGCCGCCGTTGCCTGCAAGTTCCGGGCAGGATAGTAAACCTGAACGTTGCCCCGGGCCGTCACCACTCCAGTTTGGGAATTGGCCTCTTGGATATCGGAGCGAACAGTCATGGGGCTAGAAGGGGCCGTTTGGGCCACCACCGAGGAATTATTGTTGACGGGTAGGGAAGTCAAGCTCCCTAAGGCGGCCACGGCGATCGCCAACCAACCCCAGTGACGAGATAGCAAACGGGAAGGGGAAAAATGTTGAGGGAATACCATGGGCAAACGAACCATAATCGCTAACAGGCAAGCTAGGGAAGAAAGCAGGGGAAGATTGTCAACCCAATTAAAGCTAGTGTAGCGAATTCGGGCAATCTCTTTGGGGCGCTGAGGTCAAAAATCCATCCTCCACCCTTGGGTTTTGGACGTGCACCCTGGGTTTAGGTTTCCCCTGGGCCATAGCTCTGCACACTGTTTAATAATGCTGGCACCGCCGCCGCTGGCCAACCCCCTTCCGCTTTACGCCCCTGGTGCAAAATAAACCTCAATCCGTAGGCATGGGCATAGCCCTCAATTTCTAGCCAAATTAACTCACTGCTCAGTTCACAACAAATTTTTTCCTCCTCCATTAACTGGTCGGCGATCGCCGTGACAGTCTCGGCCAACTCCCGACTTAAACGCTTAAAGTCAGCAAATTCTGCCCTAGTCAACTCTAACGCCCAATCCTCTGAACCCAGTAAAAAAGGAAAAGTCTCGCCATTGGGATCAAAGCCCCAGCGCCAACCGGAACCCTCCTGAATAGTTTTCGACAGCATCAAATTGGCCAGCGGAGAAGAAAAAAGAGAGTTAGTCGTAAGCCGGGTTCTGTTCCAGGATGCGAGGCACCCAGGGGGAGTTATCTATCTGGGAAATTTGTTACCAAATTCCTCAAGCGGTTCCACCAATCATGGGGCAGGAAAAAGACCAACCTTTGCCCCTCCGACCTTGCTTCCAACCGGGGTTTACCGAGCCAGTACCTCTCGATACTGCTGGTGCGCTCTTACCGCACCTTTGCACCCTTACCTTTTCAGGTATCAGCTATCAGGTATCAGGGGTTTAGACTGATCACTGGTCACTGGTCACTGTAACGGCGGTATTTTTCTGTGGCACTATCCTCACGCTCGCGCGCACTGGGCGTTACCCAGCAAGTTTGGCCTTTGGGAAGCCCGGACTTTCCTCAGATTCCCTGTGACAGGAATCCGCAACTCCCGCCCTAACTCTCTTTTTCTAGTGTGCCATTGATCAGAACTCTCCGCCGATGTGGTTGAGGGCGCAAATTAATTGAAACTTCATTGCCTCCTCCGTAGTCTTGGGAGATTGGTGCTAGGAACTGATCCCATGAAAAAATTTGCCTGTTTAGCTTTGTCCGTATTACTCAGTGGAGCCATGGGCTTACCCAGTGGGGCCGGAGAAGTATTGGATCGCATTGAACAAACGGGGGTGATTAATGCCGGCACCAGAAAGGATGCGGTGCCCTTCGCCTATGTCAATGACCAGGGGCAATGGGTGGGCTTTTCCATCGATATGCTGGAATTAATTCGCCGGGAAGCGGAAGCCAGACTAGGCAAGCCGATCAAACTAAATATGGTAGAAGCCACCGCCGATAACCGCTTTGACTTGATTAAAGATCAAACCATTGATTTAGAATGCGCTTCTTCCACTTTCACTTGGAATAGAACAGCAATGGTGGATTTTTCGGTCAGTTACTTTGCCGATGGCACCAAAATTATCACCGGGGTGGACAGTGATTTAGAGTCCGCCGATTCCTTGGCTGGCCGGGCGATCGGGGTTATTGCCGACACCACCAACGAAAAAGCTATTCTTAATTTCCAGCCGGGGGCGACCATCGTCGAAGTTGAAGACCAAGCCGATGGTATGGCCAAGCTCGAAGCTGGAGAAATCGAAGCCTTTGCCGGAGATGGCATTGTTTTGGCCGGATTGAAAAAAACTTCTGACAATCCCCAACAGTGGAAGGTGGTGCCTAATTTTCCCTATCAGTACGAAGCCTATGCCTGTTTATTGCCCAAAGATGATTCGGATTGGCGCAATTTTGGTGAATTATAGCCTGCTCAAATATATGGAGGGGGTAATCAGTGACCAGAGGACAGCGGTGGAGATTTATGAACGGTGGTTCGATGAAGAAACTGGCGTTGCTCCCTATCCCCGGGAAACGATCAACGATTATTACCAGGGCATTGTGGACAGTTTTGAATGGATTCCCATTGTTAGCTATTAACAATTATTGGCAGAGTTTGAAATGGGGACTAGTTTCCCCCCGACTCTTCGTTTGAAGGAATGATTAAATTAGGCAGTTTCTGATGCATAATTTTCTTCTGAGGACGAGCAAGCATCTATTACATCCAGCTTTTAATAGTTTTAATCACGCATTACATCAGCCTGAAGTCGAACAAGAGCGATTGAAAATTAAAATTATTCAGCGCTTAATTCATACCCATTATGGCCAATCTTTGGGCATCACGAAAAATTCCCACTGGTCGGCGATTCCTGTAGTTAGTTATGAAGATTTTTTTCCCTGGCTAGAACAGCAGCAGACTTCGCCTACACAATCAATCATTACCAACGAAAAAATTCGATCTTGGCAACAAACTTCCGGCAGTTCTGGAGCCAGTAAGCAAATTCCCTATACCCATGGTTTACTAACTGCGTTTACGTTTATGTTTGCTGTTTGGGCCTACGATTTGCTCCACCATGGCCCAGATTTTCGCACAGGCAAAACCTATGCTTGTATTTCTCCCACCTTTGGCGATCGCCCTGGGGGCATCGATGACACGGATTATTTGACGGGGCCTCTGCGCTGGCTTAGTGGTTATTTTTTAGTGCGAGTGGGTAATCATTTTCCTGACGGGGATACTTTTCGTTGGGTTTTAGCCCTAGCTTTATTACAAAACCCAGACTTAGAAATTATTTCCCTTTGGAGTCCAACTTTTTTGACCGTGCAATTGGCATTTATCACTCAGAACCGCCATGCCCTAATTGCAGCCCTTGGCGATCGCCTGGATGATGCCAGACGGAAAGCTCTGGAAACAGAACCGATTAATTGGTTAAAAATCTGGCCACAGTTAAAGCTGATTTCCTGTTGGAATCAACTATTTGCCTGGGAACAAGCTAGGGTTTTACAGACCTATTTTCCCGGAATATTCATCCAAGGAAAAGGTCTATTAGCCACGGAAGCTCCCATTACCATTCCCTTAATCAAGGCTGGGGGATTTGTGCCCTTGGTGAACCAAATTGTCTTGGAATTCATGGCCGCCGATGGCACCATTGTGGATTTGTCCAGCGTACAAACAGGTCAAATTTATCAACTAATTATTTCCACTCCTGGGGGACTATACCGTTACCGTCTTGGCGATCGCCTGCAGGTATCCCATTGGTATCTTAAAACTCCTTGCTTAACCTTGGTGGGTAGGGGCGATCGGGTGAGTGACTTGGTGGGGGAGAAATTAACCGAAGAATTTGTGGCTCAAACCTTGAGAAAGCTTGCCTTGGCCGATGGCGACGGTCTCCGTTGCTTAGTGCCAGTGCCAGGGCCCCAACCCCATTACGTTTTCTACCTATCCCCTACGGCAATGATGGCGATCGCCGGAGAAGAACAAACATTGGCCCAGCGATTAGATCACAGCCTCCAACGTAGTTTTCATTACCGTCGGGCTCGGCAGTTGACACAGCTAGGCCCCGTGCAAGTGAGGACAGACGGTTATCCCCATTGGTTAACCCAGGGGCGTTGGGGAGATGAAAAAGGTTATTGCCTCCGCATTCCTCCTTCTAACCTTGTTTGAAAAACGCTCCTGACCGCCAAATTTAGGGACAAACCAGACACAATTCCTTCCCGGCGATCGCCCCATCTGCCAAGCCCCTAGCCCTGATGGGGTAAAATTCAAGGGTTGGTTTCGTTGTAATTATCAGTTAGAGAAATACATGGGTGGACAGACGCTCGCAGAATCTTCCCAAATTTTGCGCCAAGAAGTATTGGGAGCCCGCCGCTTCAGCAACTTTTTTTGGGCTGGAATTTCCACCATTGGCGGTGTTGGTTTCCTGTTGGCCGGCCTTTCTAGCTACTTCGGCAAAAATCTTTTGATTGTTAGTGACACTACCGGACTGCAGTTTATTCCCCAAGGTGTGGCTCTACTTTTCTACGGTGTGGCCGGCAGCACAGTGGCAGGTTATCTCTGGTTGACCATGGCTCTGAACGTGGGCAGTGGTTACAACGAATTCAATAAAAAATCGGGGCAGGTGACCATTTTTCGTTGGGGTTTCCCCGGCAAAAACCGCCGCATTGAATTGGTTAATAAAATTGCCGATGTCCAGGCAGTAAAAGCAGAAATTAAAGAAGGTGTTAACCCTAAACGCTCCCTGTACCTCAAAGTTAAACAGCGGCGGGACATTCCCCTCACCAGGGCTGGGCAACCCATTTCCCTTTCCCAGTTGGAAAACCAAGGGGCCGAGTTAGCCCGTTTTCTAGGGGTGCCCCTGGAAGGTTTGTAAATTGCCGCTTACATACTGCCAGATCCCCCTATCAGAGGCACCAAATCCAGGGCAGAAACTGGGGGCAGCTGTGTTAAATTGACCTCCACTTCCTCTGGAAGATAATCGAGGTGGACTAAGATCCCTAGCAAGGGACTATGGGTTAGCTGATTTGCACAAAGATAACAGCAGTCCCCATTAGCAATTACGGAGACCATATAGGAGATAAGATTTTATGCGGATTTTACCGAACATTAGCCGAGCCACTTGGTTTGTGGGCATCTTTTTTGTTGTCAATATCTTGCTCACTGCCTGCAATCAGCCATCTGCCAATTCTTCAGCAGATCCCTCCCCCACAGAAACCAGCAGCCCAGTGGCCCAAGCCCAGCTAGCCACGGATCAATACAAGGACTATAAGCCCCGCTTAAATGGCAAAGCCACCGTAGAAATGATGGTTAACGGCCAGCCGATCATTATTGAAGTGGACGGAGAAAATGCGCCGATCACCGCCGGTAACTTCGTTGACCTAGTGGAGCAGGGTTTCTACAACGGCCTAACCTTCCACAGGGTAGTGGATGGCTTTGTGGCCCAGGGGGGAGACCCCAAAGGTGATGGCACAGGCGGTTATGTGGATAAAAACACCCAACGTCCCCGCAATATTCCTTTAGAAATTAAGATTGACCCTGCCGTGGAAAATGCCCCAGAAGCGCCTCTGTATGGCCAACCGGTGGGACAACAGGGCGGCTACAGCAGTCCCCCTGTGATGTTGCCCCATAAAACCGGTGCAGTGGCCATGGCCCGTTCCCAAATGCCGGATTCTGCTTCTTCCCAGTTCTATTTCACCCTGTCTGATGAAACGGGATTTTTAGACGGTGATTATGCCGTGTTTGGTTACGTCACCCAGGGCATGGACGAGGTGCTGAAGATCAAACAGGGGGACAAAATCCAGTCCGCTAAGGTAATTGCAGGGCAAAATAACTTAGAAAAATAGATGGATAGTTCTCACAAAATTTCCCCCGAGCCCAAACAGTTCCTGGAGTCGGAAGCCGTTACCCCCTATGCTGATGCCGCCGTGGTGGTGGTGCCCATTCCCTATGAGGCCACCACTTCTTACCGCAAGGGCTGTCAGTATGGCCCTGGAGCAGTGCTAGAAGCTTCGGACCAGTTGGAAGCCTACGATGAGGAGTTAGATACTTCCCCTTGTCATGATTTGGGCATTTACACCTGTGCTCCCTTGGCAGACAGCAATGAGCATCCGACTTTGGCAGGGGATGCCATGGTGATCCAGGTTTGTGACGGTATTGTCCCCTTTGTGGAGGACGGTAAATTTGTGGTGGCGATCGGTGGGGAGCATGCCATTACCACTGGGGTAGTGCGGGCTATGCAGAAGGGAACGTCGGAGCGTTTCACTGTGGTGCAAATTGACGCCCACGGGGATATGCGGGACAAATTTGAAGGTTCCCAGCATAACCATGCCTGTGTGATGCGCCGGGTGTTGGAATTGGGTTTACCCACTCTCCCGATCGCCATCCGAGCTATTTGTCAGGAAGAGGCAGATCTAATTCGAGCAAAAAATATTCCTGTCTTTTGGGCTAGGGAAATGGCTGATAACCCTGATTGGATTGACCAGGCGATCGCCAGCATCACTACGGAGAAAGTCTTTCTCACCATCGACATGGACGGTTTTGATCCAGGCTTCATGCCGGGGGTGGGTACTCCCGAACCAGGGGGGCTAAGCTGGTATGAAGGGTTAAAATTTTTCCGCCGTCTTTTTCAAACCAAGCAAGTGATTGGTTGTGACTTGATGGAGTTGGCTCCGGTGCCGGGCTCAGTGGTGTCGGAATTTTCCACAGCGAAGCTGGCTTACAAGTTGATGGGTTACTGGGGAGAGTCCCAGGGGAAAAAACCTTAGCTGTTGTCAAAAATTCTATTGAAGTTTAGGAAAAAGGGGATATAAAAGCTTGTTTGAAAAGCCCCCCCTAGCCCCCCAAATTTGGAGGGAAACTGAGTGAAAGTTCCCCATATAGCCAAAGTGTTAAAACGACAGGGCCAAAATTGACCCATGAACTCTAAACTTTGCGGGTCAAACTCCCTCAGAACAATAAAGGCTTAAGGGTTTCCACCACGGATTTGGCTAAGCTCGGTAAATGGTAGCCCCCTTCTAGTCCGAATACCGGATAGGGAGAGATTTCCATCAGATAGTGGCTCATCATGCCGTAATCCTCCGGGGCTACATTCATATAGGCCAAAGGGTCGGCTCGGTTGGCGTCATAACCAGCACTCACCAACAGTAAATCCGGTTTCGCCTGTCGTAAAAACGGGAGAATTTTGTTCTCAAACGCCTCTCGATAAACTTCGCCATCTCCCCCTGGTTTGAGGGGAATATTGAGCACATTGTCATGTTTACCCCGATCGCCTGCGGCCCCTGTGCCGGGATAACAGGGAAATTGGTGCAAAGAACAATAAAAAATGTGGGGGTTATTTTCCACCAGTGCCTCAGTGCCATTGCCGTGGTGCACATCCCAATCCACAATGGCTACCCGTTCCACCCCTGGCCTAGTTAAAGCGTAATGGGCGGCGATCGCCACACTGTTGAGCAAGCAGAAACCCATGCCTGTATTGCGAATGGCATGGTGACCGGGGGGACGGGCCAACACAAATGCCGCTTCCCGTTGGCTTAAAGCGTGGTCAACCCCATCCAGCCAGGCCCGCACCGCTAAGCGAGCCAACTCATAACTCTGGGGAGAAACAGGGGTATCGACATCGAGGGAACCGCCGCCCTCTTCAGCTAATTTTGCCAATTTGTTTAAATATTCTTGGCTATGGCAGCGGAGAATGTATGGGTCTAAATTCCAGGCCACTGGGGAAGGCCTTTGCCAATGGAGATAATTGGCGCCGGGCATCTTCCGTAACGCAGTGACGATCGCCGTCAGTCGAGCTGGACATTCGGGGTGGGTGGGGCCAGTTTCGTGGTGCAAAAAATCCGCGCTGTAGATAATAGCGACCATGGTGGGAGGAGGAGGATGGTGAAATTAAGTAAAGAAAGCGGAGCAAAAAGTTTGGCCAGCCCCTCAGCCATTGCCCCAGGGCCATGACCCACCAATGCTATTCTAGGTAGGGTATTGAGCCAAATTTAAGATCGAGGCAGTTTAGGCTATGCAAGTTAATAATCTCGGCTTTATAGCAAGTATTTTATTTGTGTTGGTGCCAACGGTTTTCCTGTTGATCCTGTTTATTCAAACCGGTAAACAGAGCGAAAGCTAAGCCTTGGTTAACCATTGTCAAACAGAACAGAGTCAGGGGTGGAGTCTATCCAGCCCCCTTTTTTTGCCCAATGGATGATTTAAGCGTGGGTTAATATTTCGCTCTTGCTGGGGTTCAAATCCCTTCTTTGCGGGCCAGTAACACCGGACAGGGAGCATTGACCCGAATATAGTCCGACAGGGAAGTGCCCAACAGTCGGTCCAAGTCTGGCAAACTCTTGGCAATGGAGGGTCGGCGATCGGGGGAACCCAACAGTAACAAATCAGCGTTGTAGTCCTCGGCCAATTCACATAGTTTTTCCCCTGGCTTACCCCCCGTTACGGTGGAGCGGTAGGCAATACCCAAACGCTTCGCCTTGGCGATCGCCGGGGCCAGGACGGGGTTCTCCTCAATTTCTTGACGGGAAAGGGGCAACAGATCCGGTTTGAGGTCAGGATTCACCCGGGCTAGGATTAATTCCCCTTCTGGATAGTCTCGCAAAAGCTCCAGAGCTAATTCCAACGCATACTCCGCCGCTGCTGACTTATCTAGGGCCACCATGACCCGTTTAATGCGCTTAACGTAAATATCGTCCTTCACCAACAACATGGGGTGGTTGGTCAGTTGAAATACATACTGACTGACGGAATTTTCTAAAATGGCTTCCAACCGCTTCAAGCCCCGGGAACCCATAATAATTAGGTCCGCATCAATTTCATTGGCCACATCACACACCACCCCCTTGGGATCCCCTTGGCGCAACATGGTGGAGACCTTACTGGGTTCGATGGCCACATCCTCCAACAAATCCGCCAGGATTTTACCGCCCTCGGCCCATTTTTCCGTGAATGCCTCCGTGGTAATTTGGGGTGGAACCACGTGCAAAATCGTGATCGATGCCTTTTGCACCGCCGGAAAATCCATCATGGCCTTGAGCATTTCTTGGGTTTGGCTGGTGCCAGAATCTGCGTATAAAATTTTGCTAAGCATGATAATTGAGTTCCTTGAATCGGTTCAGGGAGAGTCTCACCGTGCCATGGAGATTGATAACGGCAAGCCCTCCTCGGTTAAGCCTTATCCCTTCAGAATAAGGCCAATGCAAGCGCAGAAATTTAACGACTTGTTGCGGACTTTCTCAGTCTTGGTGGGCCATGGTTTTAGGGGACTTCTAACCCAATGCCCATATCAACAACTAGCCTGTCCCCCCAATTGACGGCGGGAGTGTGTCAAAATCTAGGGAAATTTGAGATTGTCGTTAGCCATTACCGACGAGTAAAAGCTATGAACGTGATTGTGGATTTATGTGTCGTGCCCCTAGGTGTGGGGGTTTCCGTGGGCCAGTATGTGGCCGCCTGTCAGAAAGTGTTGGCCGAAGCGGGACTGAAACATACCATGCATGCCTACGGCACCAACATTGAAGGGGATTGGGACGAAGTTTTTGCCGCAGTCAAGGCCTGCCACGAAGCGGTCCATGCCCTAGGAGCCCCCCGCATCTCCTCCAGCATGCGCTTCGGTACTCGTACCGATCGCCCCCAAACCATGGATGAGAAGGTGAAAAGTGTGGAAACATGGCTGGAAAATTCCTGAGCACTTAATGGCGAGGAGAGCTAGGGTTAATTCGGTCTGCCCAGGGCGGATTTTAGTTCTTCCCCTGTCAACTTCAACTCGTTAACTTGCGGGCTCCGTTGCTTCTAGCTCCACTAGGTAGCTCCCCCATTTCTCCTCGTTGGTGCGGGGATCAATGTCTTTTTTTAACAATCGCCAACTTTTACCTTCACTTTGCCGCTGTAGGTAAAGATCAAATGGATTCTGTTTTTGAGTCACCGTTTGCCGGGGCAGAATCAGTTTTAAATCATATCCCCCAGTTAGGTGATAGGCCGGTAAGTTATCCACGGCGATCGCCTCGATTTTTTTAACGTTGATCTTGCTAATTTCAAAATCCGGCGTTGGGGCGTTTAAATGTTGACTAAGGGCAGTTTGGGTACGGTTGAGTTGGAAAGTAATTGCTTGCTGTACCACTGCACCATCGGGGGCAAATTCCAAGGGGGGCGGGGAGCTTTGACAGGCGTTTAGGCTCAAGCAAATCAAACCCATGGCTAACCAACCAAGCAATCGACGTTGATAACAATTGATTAGGTTAATTAGGTCAACGGCGAAACTCTGCCAGGTCTGGAGCATTTCCCTGCCCAAAAGTGATTTTTGCATAAACAATTAATTAATCAGCGCCCCTCAGTTGTTGTAGTTTCTCCAACACTTTTTCGACGTGGCCCTTGACCCTCACATTAGGCCAAATGTGGGCAATATTTCCCTGGGGGTTGATTAAAAAAGTGGAACGCAGAATGCCTTCATACTCTTTACCCATGAACTTTTTTGGTCCCCAAGCGCCATAGGCCGCCGCTAATTGATGCTCCGGGTCACTGAGTAATTGAACGGTGAGATTATGCTTATCGATGAATTTGCTGTGGCTTTTTTCCGAGTCTGGGCTGACCCCAACCACAACAGCATCGAGGGCGGTAAATTCCGCTAACTTGGCACTAAACTCCGTTGCTTCAGTGGTGCAACCGGGGGTATTGTCCTTGGGGTAAAAATAAAGCACCAACCACTTCCCCGCAAAATTTCCTAGTGAAATCGTTGTGCCTGCGGCATTAGGCGCAGAGAAAGGGGGGGCCGGTTGGTTGATTTCTAGGGCGGTGGCCATGGTGAAAAATTTCTCAATTAAGTACGGTTGTGGGGAATTTCTAGTAGCCCAATGGTCATTAGCCTTACCGAGCCCCAGGGGCTTAAAATTATTTGATATGTAAAGGAATCAAAATTAGGGGCAAAACGGCGATCGCCAGTAGGAGTAAAGACCCTCCCCAGGCAATGAACCGATGGGAACTAGGGGCCACTGGAGAGGACAATAATTGATCAATGCGAGCCAGTAGGCGGTCCTGTTGGCCTGCAAAGGGTACCCCCAGGGGCAGGGGATTGGCCACCATGGCATTTTGGGCCACTAGGGCGAGGGCTTCCGCCAATACCAGGGGGTCACAGTGATTCGCGCCATGGCGATCGGCTCGGCATTCCCTTTGCCACAGTAATTCCTGCCACAAGGATTCCGTTTCCGGTAACCAAAAAGTTAAACGGCGCAGGGCCCCCAAACAGAAAAATGTCCAGGTGTCCCGGTAAAAAAGATGGGCGCTTTCGTGGGCTAACACCGCTTCTATCTGCTCTGGAGTCAGTAGGCGCAATAACCCCCGGCTCACTACCAATTCCGGCGACCAAAGCCCCACCTGGGCACTGTAGGGAAAATCGGTTTCCAAAAGACGAATTTTTTGCCCTTGCCAATGGCTGATGGGGTATTTCTGCACCGCCCCCAGGGTTTGCCAGGTTTGCCCCGCCAAATAGAGCACCGATAGCCCAGTCCAAACTAAAAATATCCAGGCCAAGAGATGGCTACCCATGCTAACTGGTAAGCCAAACATCCAACCACAGCCCATCCAGGCGATCGCCGCACTGGTACTGATCAAAAGCATGGGGGGCAGGGCAAAGAAAATTAATGCCGCAGGCCAGTCTAGTTTGCCGGGCCAGTAACGAATTGCCCAGCGCAGGCCAAACGCAATTAATACAGCCATGAGAAACAGAATACTGTGCATTATTTTTCCTCCTGTCGCTGTTGCCGGGCCGCCCGTAGCCGATCGGCGATCGCCGTTAACTGGTCAATGCTAGCCGTATCCAAACTGTCAGCAAAGGCGGCCACCACATCAGGGTTGCTAATGGCCAAAAACTGTTGCAATTGTTCGTAGGACTGCACCGCCTTGGCCTGGTCAGCGCTTACCCTGGCCGTCCAAATAAAGGCTTTACCCTGGCGATGGCACACTAGCCAACCCTTTTTAGTCAGACGGTTCAACACAGTAGTCACCGAAGAGTAGGCCAATTCCCGGTCAGGATCGCTCAAAATACGGTCGTGGATATCCTTCACCGTGGCCTGGCCCAATTGCCAGACAATTTCCAGAATTTCCTGCTCCAGGGGGCCCAGGGACAATTGTTGGGGGCGGTAGGGGGGGATCCAACTCATAAATATTCCACGGTGCATCAAGATCTTTTCTAACCATACAGGATTAATCCTGAGAGAATCCACCGTACCGGGCCAGGAACTCATCAATTTTTTGCCTGATTTTAGGGGCAGATTTACCGGACACCAGATACAACTTAAACTCATTCTGCCCACTCAAATATTCTGCGTAGGCTGAACTGAGATAGGGGCGATATTTATCCGCACCCTGGGGATCTTGACGGATGTAAACTTCAAAAAATGCCACGGTTGTACCCATGACGTAGTCATAAATGGTGTTTTGATTGGGTAAAACCAGGTGGGCGGTGGAATCAATGGCTTTACTGATGCCCGGATCTAATTTAGTAAAGTTAACGTGGGCTTGCCCTTCAATTAGCAGCCAATATTTATCCGGCACCGTTAACCAGGTAAAAGATGCTGCTTGTTCCAAAGCTGGGGGCGCCGCCGGGTCGTAACTACCGGAGCCAAAAACAACCGGAATGTTAATTTTAGCTAACCCTTTACTGCCAAAAAGACTGCGGTTAACTGGGTTGGCCGCAAACACGGCTTTGACCCTTTCATCCCGTAAGGAAATGGTTTGTCGGGGCAATTCTAGCGCTCGGCATTGCATCAGCAGAGCAACGTCTAAATTGGCTAAATCTGAATCACAATCCTTTTGTAAGTTATCAAAATCTATTTCCGCCCCGGCGATCGCCAAAGCAGTATAGCCGCCAAAGGAATGGCCTGCCATGCCAACATTTTCTAAATCTAAACGACCAGCAAATTCTGATTGATTACGTCGTTGCAATTCATCCAAGGTAAAACTAATGTCCTTGGGACGATCAATGTAATCATTAACATCAAAAATGTCGCCGTGATAGCCCTCCAACATTTCCTGGAGATAGATATTGTCACTACCGACATGTTGGGGGGCAACAACTAGATAGCCGTAGGAAGCTAAATGTTGTAAACCCACTGCGTAATCTTCGGGTCGAGAAGACAAACCATGGGAAAAGGCCAACACCGAAATCTTACCTTGAGGTTCTCCCTTGGGAATAAAAACATCAACATAAAAATGGCGATCACGACTAGCGTCAACTAAGTGCCAAACGACTTTTTCCACCCCATAGGGGCCGGGCTGGCGTAGGTCAGGTAACTCGGCATAATTAACGGCTGGAGCTTCCGCAGTCTCCTCAGCGGTCAGTGTGGCCAATTCCTGCACAGCAGTTTCCGTTGCCAAGATGAACATGTCAACTTGCTTGGCCAATGCCAGAGCCTTCTCCCCATTAATTTGTATGCTGGTGGGTAATTTTTGTAGCACTTTAATTGAAGACAATCCCCCTGGTTCCATTGCCGCCTGAACAAGGGCTGCTCGTATGGCATATTTACCATTATTTTTATAGGGAATATTAATCACTTCCCCTAGTCGGGCTAAGATTTCTTCTCCCATTTTTGTATTAAAAAAACGAGAAATCATTACAGGATCAAGCTCTACTTCTTTGGTCAATACTTCCCGTAACTCTTTCTGTTGATCCTGGGCAATAAAATTGAAATAAAATTGTAGGTCTTTATTAACTTCCCCTGTCTCCGCAAACTTTGTCAAAGATTCTATTTCTACGGAAGTCATCAAACCACCATAGGAAAAGGAAATTTGCTCTGCCGCCCCTAGGGGAAAAGCCAGGAGAATGTTTGCCGTTAAGGCCCCCAATAACAGCATCCCTTTTTGATAAGCTCGCTTTGAAAAGTTTGTCGGTATTATCATGAATTTTCCACAAAAGTAAGGGCTAGGTTTTTTATTGCGGGACAGAGCTGATTCTTGCTGATTGCCATCGACTTCAGCAATTTTATAGAAATTGATCATAGATTTTTTGTTGCCTTTTGTCATCAATCGTAACAAAATTTTGTTTGAGGAAATTTATGCTTATTTTGGCAATGAAAATTAACAAATTACTGACAGGCACAATTTAACGTTTGGGACGAAATATATGACTGTGGTCGGGGTGATAAAGGCGCGATCGCCTAGGCAGATCGGTTTTTAAGGCTGGGCTGATTAAGTATAGGGTGGTGCGGATTAAATTTTCCCGTAAACTTAGGGCCGCCATTTCCCCCAGGGGAACTAACCAAATTTTTTCATCGGGCCACCCCACTCGAAAGCAAACCGCTACGGGGGTATCGGCAGGGTAGTGCTCCAATAATTGGTTCTGAGCTTTTTCCACATGGCGAGCGGCTAAGTATAGCCCTAAACTGGCTTGGTGGTAGGCCAAACTTGCTAACTCTTCCCGTTCTGGCACCGCCGAAGCCGCACCACTAATGCGGGTCAGCACAATGGTTTGTACCAGGTCGGGCACGGTGAGTTCACAGTTTAAGATAGCCGCCGCCGCCTGGAATGCACTAATACCCGGCACACAGACAAAGGGAATATCCGCTTCCCCCAGGGCCTGCATTTGTTCGTGAATAGCACTGTAGAGGGTCAAATCACCGGAATGGAGCCGCACCACAATCTTCCCTTGGCGCACCGCTGTGATCATTAACGGCACAATGGTTTCCAAGGTTTTACTCCCGGTGGCAATGCATTCTGTCTTGGGTCCTACCTCTGCCAACATTTGCTTGGGCACCAGGGAATCGGCATAGAGGACTAAGTCCGCCGCCTGGAGGAGTTTTTGTCCCTTAATGGTCAGTAGATCGGGATCACCGGGGCCTGCCCCAACAAAATAAACTGCCGGAGAAAAAGATTGTCTGGTTGCGGTCATAGATTTGCAGGTATGGGATTTTGGTGAAAAATCAGTAATTGATCTGCCGGTACGGTTTCCATGGCGTAGGGAATACCATGCTGGTCAGCAAATTCAACTTCAAACGTCTGGTCGTCAAGTTCCATTACCACTGTTCCCACCTGGCCCGGTTGCAGGTAAATCAGCTCACCTGTTTCAAATTTTTTGGTTATCCGACCTTCAGTAAGAATAACAACATCTAAGTCTTTAATCTTCATAATTACCTGCTACTTTCTAACGGGATAACAACTAACTAAGCGAGGAAAATTTTCCCCTTTACGAACAACCCATGCTGATAAAATCCAGGATTTCCCCTGTTTTGTTTTCAGAAAAAACTTGAGATTATAGTATTTGCCAAAGTTATTTTCTTTATGAATTAATACCTGCTCAGTTACAGAAGTGTTGAACGATAGTTATAAAGAAGGAAAAAGCCCTTTAAAATGATAGAATAAAGGGCAGAAACATTAAAATAATTGAAGCAATGATATCAAATTTTGGACATATTGTCAAAACTCATCTATCTAATTTTCCTAAAGATGACTACCCAGTGTTAGACACATTTAAGTTTGTGAGTATCTGGTTAGGCTTGGTCTTAGACCAGAGCCAAACAAGCATGAGAAGTATGTTTAAAAGACTGAACTTGCGAGGGGAGACAGTAGATATATCTACATTCTCAAAAGCAAGCAAAAAAAGGGATGTCGGAGTTTTTAGGGAAATGAT